>NZ_JBEXRR010000013.1:0-129992 GCF_040613175.1 Nocardioides sp. NPDC006303 | reverse complement strand
GCCACTGCACCATCACCGCGGCGCCGCCCTGGAACATCCACTCGCCACCGCACCGCTCCTGGCACCCGACTGCCAACTCGGCCGACGTACGTGACGCCCCGGCCGTTGCTAGCCCGCCGAATCGGTAGAAGTGGCGGCCGAGAATGTAGTTGTGGTCGACGAAGTTCGAGTTTCGTCGCCCGCAACTGCAATCTCGGCGCCCACAACTGCAGTCTCGACCGACGCAACTGACGTCTCGACCGTCGTACGTGACGTTTCGGCCGACGTATGTGACGGCTCGGCGCTATTTGGCGGTAAGGGCCAGGGCGGAGGTGACGAGGAAGTCGCGGACCTGGTCGGGGGAGACGGAGCCGACGGTGGGTACGCCGGGGGCGGACTCCGAGACGAGAATGCCGACGCGGGCGAGCTGGAGGGCGCCGAGGCCGGAGGCGTAGAGCGTGTTGGCGAGCAGGTTGGCGTCCTTGACGTGGAGCTCGCCGGACGCGGCACCGTCCTCAAAGACGGTGGTGAGGATGGTGAGGCAGCCGTTCATCGCGCGGCCCAGGCGGAACAGGGCGCTCTCGGAGAGCTCGTCGAGCAGGTCGGAGCCGCTGCGGCGCATCAGCGTCTGGGCGCAGTCGACGAAGGCGGGATGCTCGATGCCGTAGTCGACGAAGGTGCCGACGACGTCGCGGACCACGTCGGTGGGTGCGCTGTCGCCCTCGGTCGCGGTGAGCATCCGCTCGCGGAGCTCGTCGAGGTAGCCGACCAGGGTCAGCGCGAAGATCTCGTCCTTGCCGGTGAAGTGGCGGTAGACGATCGCGCGGTTGATGCCGACCGCCTTGGCGATGTCCTCGATCTGGGCGTCGCTCACTCCGCGCTCGTCGAAGAGTGTGCGGGTGGCGGCGACGATGTCTGCCTCGCGGGCACGGCGTCGGGCGGCGGCGGCCGAGCGGCGTCCGTCGGACTCGGTGCCGCGGGAAGAAGCGGAGCCCGAGGCGGAGTGGGGACTGGTTGATCGGATGCTCACAAGCACACTGTACGCGGTGTGCAACTCCGAGTTGCACTGTGAGTGTCAGTCCTCACATCCGCCTAGTGGAGCAGTGCGCGCCGAGCACCAGCGACGTCATCGGTCGTGACGTAGTCGACCCCCGCGACCGCGGCGCGGAGCACGGAAGCGGTGTTCACCGCCGGCCAGGTGCCGACCTCGGCTCCCTGGTTGCGGTAGCGGTCCACGAGGGCGGCGTCGAGCAGCCGGGTGTGGAGGTGCACCTGGGTGAACTCGCCATCGTGGAGGTCCGCGGGGTCGGGCTCGTCCTTGACGGCGACCGTCTCCATCCCGGTCCGCTCGAAGCCGGGGAAGTCGAAATGACTTGCCTCGAAGCTCATGAAGATCGCCTTGTCACCATGGCCCTTCCTGGAGACCCAATCCGGCCGCAGCGAGACGACCTTGCGGTAGAGCGCGCGCATCTCGGCGGCGCTCTCGCCCTTGAGCTCGACCACGAGCCGGACGCGGTGACCGTGGAGCCGCTCGGCCGACTCGATGGCGTCGAAGGTCTCCTCGATGGTCGGCACCCGAACGCCGCGGAACTGGGGCCCCATCCACGAGCCCGCGTCGAGCGACTGCACCTCGTCGAGGGTGAACTCACGCGGGCTCGCCCTCCGGCGCTCGGGGAAGCGGGCCTCGACATCGGTGGTACGCCTGAAGTCGCCGTCGTGCAGCAGCACCCACTCGCCGTCGGCCGTCGGCTGGAAGTCCATCTCGATGAAGTCGGCCCGCTGCCGCACGGCGCTGCGGAACGCGTCCAGGGTGTTCTCCGGATGGTTGAGCGAGTCGCCCCGCCAGGCCATCACCCCGACCGGCCTACTCCCCAGGGAGTAGACGGCCGCCGAGGACCCCACGAACGCCGGCGCCCCGTGATGCGCCCGGGCGATCGTCCGGAACCGAGTCTTCGCCACCTCCCGGGTCCTGAAGACGTACGTCGCATGGCCGGTCGGGCCGGCGGTGAGGTGGGCGACGTTCGTCCATCCGTTGCCGCTGTCGCGCTGGAGGGTCAGGACCCGTCCGGGGCGGGCCGGAGCGGCGAAGAGGGTGACTCGTACCGCGCTCCCGGCGCGCACCGACCTCGCCATGCTGGTCGTGACGGCCTGCTGCTGCCCGAAGAGCGTACGCGGCGCCGAGACCCGCTCCGCCCAGTTCCGCCCCTCACGCTCGACGCCGGGTGCGAGGACCCGCCAGCGCATCCTCCATGAGGATTGGCTCACGACGAAGGAGTAGTGACCAGTTTGTGCGGCGAACTGCTTCTGTACGGGTTGCCATTCGCCGTCGTGGTAGCGCTCCAGCCGGACCACCCGGCTCACGCTAGGCCCGAGCGAGCCGCTCAGCCTGAACGACTCACCCAGGATCGGCCGGGAGACGCTGGCGCTCGGCGCGGCGACCGAGGGATCGGTGGAGGCGCCGGTGGCGGCTGAGGCCGGGTTGAGGGCGGCGGGCCCCAGGATCAGCGTCAGCATCGCGAGGATCGCAACCAGGCGGGCATAGGCGTGTGGGGGCACGCGCAGTGAGGTTAAAGGATTGATCGGGGCCACCTGCACCCGGTATCCCGATCAGGTCACTGAAGATACATTCTGACGGCATCAATCGTGTCGGCCTCCGCCGGTGTCTTGTCGTCGCGGTAGCGCACCACCCGGGCGAACCGCAGCGCGACGCCGCCCGGGTAGCGCGTGGAGCGCTGCACCCCGTCGAAGGCGATCTCGACCACCTGCTCGGGGCGGACCTTCACCTGCCAGTCGTCGGTGCCCCCGACGGCGAGCTCGGTGAAACGCTCGGTCTGCCAGGCCAGCATCTGGTCGGTCATGCCCTTGAACGTCTTGCCGATCATCACGAACTCGCCGTCGGCGCCCCGAGCGCCGAGGTGGATGTTGGAGAGCCAGCCCTTGCGGCGTCCCGAACCCCACTCGATGCCGATGACGACCAGATCGAGGGTGTGGACGGGCTTGACCTTGATCCAGCCCGAGCCACGCCGCCCCGCCTCCCAGGGCAGGCCGACTCCCTTGACGACGACGCCCTCGTGGCCGGCGGCGAGCACGTCGGTGGCGAACCGCTCCGCCTCCTCGGTGTCCACGGTGACCAGCCGCGGCGCCCGATGCCGCTCGGGGACGACCCGATCGAGCTCGGTGAGGCGCTGGTCGAGCGCGAGGTCGATGAGGTCGCGGCCGTCGACGTGGAGGATGTCGAAGAAGTACGGCGCGACGACCGTGTCGGCCGCCGATCGGGTCGCGGTGCGCGAGGCGGTCTCCTGGAACGGCCGCGGCCGCCCGTCGGGGCCCAGCGTCATGGCCTCGCCGTCCAGCACGAGCGTGTCGGCCGGGAAGGAGGCGACGATCTCCGCCACCTCGGGCAGCCGCGCGGTGATGTCCTCCAGGGTGCGGGTCGCGATGCGTACCTCCGAGCCCGACTTGTGGGCCTGGATCCTGATGCCGTCGAGCTTGGTGTCCACCACGACCGCCTCGCCGAGCTTGGCCATGGCCTCCTCGACCGAGCCCGCCGACGAGGCGAGCATCGGCAGCGCGGGCCGTCCCACGACCAGGCCGACCTCGGCGAGTGCCTCCTCGCCGTCGAAGGCGAGCCCAGCGACCACGACGGTCGAGCCGGCCAGCATCGCGGCGCGGCGTACGGCGGGCAACGGCACCCCGGCAGCCACCGCGAGCGCCTCCTGCACGAGCGAGTCGAGCGCCCCCTGGCGTACCTCTCCGGTGATCACGCCCCGCAGCCACACCTGCTCCGCGGTGGTCGCCGCGCCGAAGAGCGCCTCGGCATCGGCCGCCCGCGCGACCTGCGAGCCCGAGCCCGCCAGCAGCGACATCCGCTCGAACGCCTCGTGCACGTCGCTCACCGTGAGCGACGCCTCGGCCGCGGGCGATGGGAGTGCGGTGAGCGAGCGCCACCCCAGCCCCGTACGCCGCTGCAGCAGCGTCCCGGCGAGGTAGGCGGTCACCACCGGCAGCTCATTGCGTGTGGCTGCGCCGAGGCACTCCGCCAGCGCGGCGACCTTCGCCTTCCGCGACCGGGTCGCGGCGACGGCGTTCGAGGTGGAGACGATGTCGGCGAGCAGCATGTCTCCAGTGAACATCAAGCCACCGACACTTTTCAGGAACGCTAGGCGGCCGCCGCCTGGTTCGGATCGCGCCCGAGGAGGCGCAGCGCGTCGCCCCAAGGGTCCATGCCACCCTCGGCGAGCGGCGCGGCGAACACCGGTGTCCCGCCCGGGCTCGCGGCGATCTGCCGAGCCAGGTCGAGGACGAAGCTGACGGTGGCCTCCGCAGGCCGGTAGGTCTGCCCGAGAGCCGTCGCGACGTCCCAGGCGTGCACGGCGGCATCGAGGAGCTGCATGCCCAGCGCGACCGCGACTGTCGGGCGGAAGCCGAACTCGGCGAGGTGCACGGTCACCTCCGGGTCGGCGGCGCCGAACGCGTCCCGAACCCGGGTGGCCGAGTCCTGCCATGTCCGGGCGACGTCGTCGGCGCCGACCGGCACGGACTCGTACGCAGCCACCGGCGCGTCGCCGTCGGCGACCGCAGCGGCGAAGCCGAGGTTCTGTCCGACCATGTGGCCGAACAGGTCCGCGAGGTCCCAGCCCGCGCAGGGCGTGGGAACCGTCAGATCGCCGGACCCTGAAGCCAGCACTGTGATGTCGTCGAGGGCGCGGTCGTAGGCGGTGAGCATATCCGTAAAAGTAAGCATGAGTAGATCGTAAGCAGATGTAGACGATATGTCGAACGGTTAGGATTCTGCGGTGGATCGACCCGAGCTCGGCTTCCTGCTGTCCCGACTGATGCGCGAGGTGATGGCCCGCGAGAAGCCGATCCTCGACGCCGCCGGGCTGGAGATGTGGGACTACGCGGTGCTGAGCGCGCTGGCCGAGTCGGACGCACCCACCCAGGCGCAGCTCGCCGCCACGACCGGCCGCGACAAGACCCGCCTGATCGGCAACCTGGACCGCCTCGAGACCCAGGGCATGGTCGAACGCGAGCCCGACCCGGCCGACCGCCGCAACCGGATCGTCTCCCTGACCGCGGCCGGCTCTCGGGTCCTCCGCAGCTGCCGCGACGCCATCGGGGCCATGGAGACGGAACTGCTGGCCGATCTCGACGCCGCCGATCGGGCGGCGTTCGAGCGCGCCCTGACTGCTCTCGCCGACACCGAGCGCTGAGCCGCTCCGCCTATCCTCGCCCCATGTCGCTTGCTACCGCCCGCTCCTGGATCGAGTCCGAGCTGCCGGCCCTGCTGGC
Organism: Nocardioides sp. NPDC006303; assembly: GCF_040613175.1. NCBI lineage: Bacteria > Bacillati > Actinomycetota > Actinomycetes > Propionibacteriales > Nocardioidaceae > Nocardioides > Nocardioides sp. NPDC006303. The sequence continues at coordinate 124,721 of NZ_JBEXRR010000013.1, read as the reverse complement.
GCGTCGCCGCGTTCCGGCGGCGGCTGTCGGGGTGCTCCAGGACGGCCAGGTCATCGACCACGCCTGCGGCATCCTCAACCTCGAGACCGGTGTGGAGGCGACCACCGACTCGTTGTTCCAGGTCGGCTCGATCACCAAGCTGTGGACCACCGACCTGGTGATGCAGCTCGTCGACGAGGGCCGGGTCGGCCTCGACGACGAGATCAGGCGCCACCTGCCAGGATTCGCGGTCGCAGACGAGGAAGCGACCGCGACGATCACGATCCGCCAGCTGCTCTCCCACACGGCCGGCTTCGAGGGCGACGTCTTCACCGACCACGGCCCGGGCGACGACGCGGTCGAGCGGTTCGTCGCGTCCATGGGCGACCTGCCGCAGATCTTCGCCCCGGGGGAGCGGTTCTCCTACTCCAACGCGGGCTACGCCGTGCTCGGGCGCCTGGTGGAGGTGCTGCGCGGCACCACCTGGGACCGGGCGCTCCAGGAGCGTCTCGCCGCCCCGTTGGGTCTCACCCACATCGCCACCACGGCCTACGACGCGATCAGGTTCCGTGCGGCGATGGGCCACATCGACCCCGCTCCCGACCATGTCCTGCGACCGGGACCGGCCTGGGGGATGGCCCGGGCGAGCGGACCGGTCGGTGCGATGCTGTCGATGCGCGTACGCGATCTGCTCGGCTTCGCCGCCATGCATCTCGCCGGCGGGACGGCCCCTGACGGCACCCGCGTCGTCTCGGCGGCCTCCTGTGCCGAGCTGTTGACCAGGCAGGTCGACCATCCCGCATCGACCCGGTCCGACGCGCGCGGCCTGGGCTGGTCCCTCGACGACATCGGCCAGGGGCTCGTCGGCCACGACGGCCAGACGATCGGGCAGTCGGCGTTCTTCCGGATGGTGCCCGAGCACGGGCTGGCGGTCGCGCTGCTCACCAACGGCGGCGACACCTACGGGCTCTACCACGACGTCGTCGGTCACCTCCTCGACGACCTCGCCGGCGTACGGATCGCGCCCGACCCGGTGCCACCGGCCGAGCCGCCCTCCGGCTTCGATGCCGGGCGGCTCCTCGGCACCTACCGCGCCCGGATCGTCGACTGGACGCTGCGCCAGGAGCCCGACGGCCGGCTGTGGGTCGAGGAGATCCCCGGCCCCGAGGGCGTCGCCATCGGCGACGAGCCGCAGAGCTATGAGGTCCTTCCGTACGCCACCGACCAGGTCGTCACCGCCGACGCCCTCCACGGCGCGCACCGTGTCTTCGGCTTCACCGGCCGCGACCCCGCCGGCCGGGCGACCCATCTGACCACCAGCCGGGTCTTCCCGCGGGCTAACCTCGGGACATGAGCGCGCAGCGGACGATCCGTCCCGGCTACGCCGTCGGCCTCGCCTCGATGCTGCGGCCGCTTCGGCGTGGGCTGGGCGACCCGACGTACAAGATCCTCGGCGAGGATCACTGGCGAGCCATCCGTACGCCACAGGGCCCCGCCACGCTCAGGCTGCGCCAGCGCGACGCCGAGGTGGAGTCCGAGGCGTGGGGCGAGGGTGCGGCGTGGGCGCTGGAGCACGTGCCCGGGCTGCTGGGAGCGGGCGACCGCCCCGAGGAGTTCCACACCGACGACCCGCTGCTCGCCGGCCTGCTGGAGCGCTTCGAGGCGCCGCGCTTCGGACGTACGGGCCTGGTGATGGAGGCGCTGGTGCCCTCGATCATCGAGCAGAAGGTGACCAACAACGAGGCGTTCCGCGGCTTCGGCAACCTGGTCAGGCGCTTCGGTGAGGTCGCCCCCGGCCCGGGCGCCGATCACGGGCTGCGTCTGCAGCCGACACCCGAGACGCTCCGGACCATCCCCAGCTGGGACTGGCTGCGCCTCCCGGTCGACCCGGCCCGGTCCAAGGCAGTCCTCCAGGCAGCCCGGGTCGCGACGGCGGTCGAGCGGACCGCCGGCCTCCAGGGCGAGGAGGTCGAGCGGCGGCTCACCACCATCCCGGGCATCGGGGAGTGGACCGTCGCCGAGGTGCGGCAGCGGGCGCTCGGCGATCCCGACGCGGTCAGCTTCGGTGACTACCACCTCGCCAAGGACGTCGGCTGGGCGCTGACCAACGAGGCCTGGGACGACGACCGGCTGCGCGACTATCTGGACCGGTTCCGCCCGCATCGTGCTCGCGTGGTCGCCCTCATCTACCGCGGCGCCGGGAAACGCCCCAGGCGAGGGCCGAAGATGTCGCCGCGGACGCATCTGCCTTCTTGAGTGCCGAGACGGCAGGCCCTCAGAGCAGCGGGCGCAGAGGGGTCAGGACCAGCTCGGTGAACTTGCGGTGGATGTCGCGCGCTGCCCACTCGTCGGAGGTCAGTTCGAGCGCGTTGGACTCGTCGCGGGAGAAGATCTCCTCCATCTGCTTGGCGACGTGGCGGTCGAAGATCTCCAGGTTGATCTCGTAGTTGCCGGTGAGCGAGAGCCGGTCGATGTTGGCGGTGCCGACGGTCGACCAGAAGCCGTCGACGGTGGCGGTCTTGGCGTGGATCATCGCGTCCTTGAACCGCAGGATCCGCACTCCCGAGCCGAGCAGCTGGGAGAAGTAGCCGCGCGAGATCCAGTCGACGACGATGTGGTTCGACTTCAGCGGCAGCAGGATGCGTACGTCGACCCCGCGCTGCGCCGCGGCCTTGAGCGCGTCCACGAAGTCCTCGTCGGGGACGAAGTAGGCGGTGGTCAGGTAGATGTTGCGGGAGGCCCGGTTGATCGCCTCCAGGTACATCGACCGGATCGGGAACATCCACAACCGGGGCACGTTGCGGTGGAACCGGAGATCGGGCTCCCATGACGGCGCGGTCTCGATGAGCAGCGGCCCCTCGGCGTCGTTGCCGTGGGTCAGCGGGTGCGGCCGCCGCCGGTTGAGGTTCCAGAAGTCGGCGAACGCACGGCGCAGGTCCCACACACCGGGGCCGGTGATGCGCACGTGCGTGTCACGCCACTCGGTGGCGTACGCGGTCCCGATGTTGTAGCCGCCGACGAACCCGACCGTGTCGTCGACGACCAGGATCTTGCGGTGGTCGCGGCCGTAGCGGGAGAGGTCGAAGAAGCGCCACCCCGCCGCGTAGGTGGGATAGCGGAGGACGTGCATCCCCTCGGGGAAGCGCTTGAACCGGGAGGGCACCACGAGGTTGGCGAGCTCGTCGTAGATGCAGTAGACGTCGACGCCTCGCTCGGTCGCCGAGGCCAGCGCCTGTTTGAACCGCTGGCCGACCTCGTCGCCCTTCCAGATGTACGTCTCGAGGAAGATCTGCTTCTTCGCGCCGTCGATGGCGGCGATCATGTCCTCGTAGAGGTCGTTGCCGAAGGTGTAGGTGGTGACCGTGCCGTCGCCGACGCTGTTCGTCAGCGGTGGCGTCACCGGGAACGGCTTGCCCCTTCGGCCTCGCTTGCCTCGGCTGCGGTAGCCGTCGACGAGGCTCATCACGACAGCCAGCGCCACCGGCACGCCGAACACGGCGAGGAGCAGGCGGCGTAGGAACCTCATGACGCCCCCCGGCGACAGTCTCATCACAGTCCCCAATCTAACCGGCTCGGCGCGGCGAGACACACCGGTGCGGACTTCTTACCCATGCCGATGGTCCCGACCAGTCTGATCACGCTCAGGACCAGCATGCGAGAACGACCTTCTCCGACCACGGGACAGGGGTGGAGGATCCTGTGATCCGCGTCACCTACCGGCGGGTAAGTCGTTGGACCGGAATACCTCCCACCCTGTTCCCGGGCATGTCGCGGCGGGTCGTTGCCCTCAGAACTGAAACATGTTCTACTACAGGCTTGAAACGTGAGCCGAGTCACAAGACCACGCGAAAGGTGAAGGATGGCAGTGCAGTTCGCATCGCTGGTCCGAGGTGTCGGCGGGATGGGCCTGATGACCGGAGAGGTCGTCAAGGGGACGTTCACGACCAAGTTCCAGATGCGGGAGTTCCTCGAGCAGGCCTGGTTCATCACGAGCGTCACGTTGCTGCCGGCGGTGCTCGTCTCGATCCCGTTCGGCGCGGTCATCTCGCTGCAGGTCGGCAACCTCGCCGGCCAGCTCGGAGCACAGTCGTTCGCGGGGGCGACCGCCGTGCTCGCGGTGGTCAGGGAAGCGGCGCCGATGGCGGCCGCGCTGATCATCGCCGGGGCCGCCGGGTCGGCGATCTGCTCCGACATGGGATCGCGCAAGATCCGTGAGGAGATCGACGCGATGGAGGTGCTGGGCATCGACCCGGTGATCCGGCTGGTGATCCCGCGGGTCCTCGCGTGCCTGTTCGTCTCGGTGATGATCAACGGGATCGTGATCGCGACCGGCATCGGTGGCGGCTACTTCTTCACCGTGATCGTCCAGGGCGGCTCGGCCGGTGCGTTCCTGTCGAGCTTCACCGCGCTGGCGAGTCTTCCCGACCTCTACATCTCGATGGTCAAGTCGGCCCTGTTCGGGTTCCTGGCGGCGATCATCGGCGCCTACAACGGCCTCAACGCCCAGGGTGGTCCCAGCGGCGTCGGCCGAGCGGTCAACGAGGCCGTGATCATCGCGTTCATGATGCTGTTCGTCCTGAACTCCATCATGACCGCTGTCTACTTCCAGATCGTTCCTCAGGACGGGTTGTGATCCCCCGGTGTCCAACACGCTCGCCCAGGTGGGCAACCAGATCGTCAAGGAGCAGCGCCAGGCCGTCGAGGGCTATGGCGACCAACTGCTCTTCTACGTCAAGGCCCTGGCCTGGGCTCCCCGCACCATCCGCCGCTACAAGCGGGAGGTGCTCAACATCCTGGCCGAGGTCGCCTTCGGTGCCGGTGGACTGACGATGATCGCCGGCACCGTCGGCGTGATCGCGTTCATGGCCTTCTTCGCGGGCTCCGAAGTAGGCATCCAGGGCTACGCCAGCCTGAGCCAGATCGGTGTCGCGAAGTTCTCCGCGTTCATCTCGGCCTTCTTCAACACCCGAGAGGTCGCCCCGCTGATCTCCTCGATCGCGCTGGCCGCGACCGTCGGCTGCGGCTACACGGCGAGGCTCGGCGCGATGCGGATCTCGGAGGAGATCGACGCGCTCGAGGCGATGGGCGTGCCGAGCCTTCCCTACCTGGTCACCACCCGGATGATCGCCGGGTTCCTGGCCGTCATCCCGCTCTACATCGTCGCCCTGTGCGCCTCCTACCTCAGCCCGCGGCTGATCACGACGCTCATGTACGGGCAGTCGGGCGGGACGTACGACCACTACTTCCTGGCGTTCCTGCCGCCGATCGACATCCTCTACAGCTTCCTGAAGCTGATCATCCTCGCGGTCGCGATCATCCTGATCCACTGCTACTACGGCTACACCGCCTCCGGCGGCCCGGCCGGGGTCGGCATCGCGGTCGGCAAGGCCATCCGTACGTCCATCGTCACCGTCGTCGTCGCGGACTTCTTCCTGAGCTTCGCGATCTGGGGCTCGACGACCACGGTCCGGATCACGGGATGAGGTGGGCAGCCAGATGTTGATGGGCATCCAGCGCGACACCCGCGCCGAGCACACCAAGCTCTTCGTCTCCGGGATCGCCTTCACGGTGACCCTCGCCCTGCTGATCACGCTCTGCATCGCGATCTACCAGAAGGCGTTCGTGCAGTTCACCACCGTGAGCGTCGAGGCCGACCGAGCCGGCCTGCAGCTGCCGCGCTACGGCGACGTACGCATGCACGGCGTCATCGTCGGCCAGATCCGCGAGATCAACCAGGACGGCAAGAAGGCAGTCATCGAGCTCGGTCTGGAGCCGGAGCAGGCCGAGAAGATCCCCGCCAACGTCAGCGTCGCGATCAAGCCGACGACGCTGTTCGGGCAGAAGTACGTCGAGTTCATCGACCCCGAGGGGGAGCGCACCGGTGCGCTGAGCGACGGCACCGTGATCCCCGCCGACCGGGTCCGCACCAGCGTCGAGCTCGACGTGATCCTCGCCCGGCTCTTCCCGCTGCTGAAGTCGATCCGTCCCCAGGACCTCAACAGCACCCTGCACGCCCTCGCCACCGCGCTCTCCGGCAACGGGGAGAAGCTCGGCGAGACCATGGTCCAGCTCAACGACTACCTCGAAGAGATGAACGTCCACCTCCCCACACTCGAACGCGATCTCGAGGACATGGCCGACGTCGCCGAGACCTACTCCATGGCCGCGCCCGACCTGGTCAAGGTCCTCGAGAACACCACGACCACCGCCAACACCGTCACCGAGCAGCGCGCCCGCCTCGGCGGCCTGCTGACCTCCGTGACCGGAGTCGCCGACACCTCCAAGAACCTGCTCGCCGAGAACGAGAAGGCGATCAGGTACGAGACCGAGCTGGCCGTCCCGCTGCTCAAGCTGCTCTCCGACTACTCGCCGGAGTACACCTGTCTGCTGCGGGGCCTCGACGACTACACCGAGCTGCTGGCGACCGTCTTCCAGCAGAACCGCGTGCGCCAGACGATGGTCCTCGACGGCACCCAGAAGCCGGCGTACGGCCGTGACGACCGCCCCGAGTGGGGCGAGATCGGCCACGGCCCGTGGTGCGACGGCCTGCCGAACCCGCAGGTTCCTGCCGGCCCGAACGAGCTGGAGAACGGCACCGAGGACGTCCCGTGGGCACCCGGGAACGGGGGTCTGCAGTGAACAAGCGCGATCTGAAGACCGCGGTGGCCGGGACCAAGCTGGTCATCTTCACCGTCCTCTCGATCCTCGTCACCGGCACCCTGGCCTCGATCATGGGCAACGTCGGCTTCGGCGACCGGGTGCCCTACCGGGCCGAGTTCACCACCGCCTCGGGCCTGAGCGAGGGAGACGACGTACGCGTCGCCGGCATCAACGTGGGGGAGGTGCTCGCCGTCGAGATCGAGGACGGCGACCACGCGATGGTCACCTTCCGGGTCGACAAGACGGTGCCGCTGACGACCGCGAGCGGGGCCCAGGTGCGCTACCTGAACCTCGTCGGTGACCGCTACCTGGCGCTGACCCAGGACGCCGGTACGCAGGAGGCCGGGGCGGAGGCGTCCCCGTTGCGACAGGGACAGGCCATCGCGATGGCCAACACCACGCCCGCGCTCGACCTGACCGAGCTCTTCAACGGCTTCCAGCCACTCTTCCAGGCGTTGCAGCCCAAGGACGTCAACAAGCTCTCGCTCAACCTGATCCGGGTGCTTCAGGGCGAGGGCGGCACGGTCGCCAGCCTCCTCTCGGAGACGGCCGAGCTGACCAGCGCCCTGGCCGAGCGCGACCAGCTGATCGGCGACGTGATCACCAACCTCTCCAAGACCCTCAACACCGTCAACGAGCACCACACCGAGCTGGCCGAGCTCATCCAGCAGCTCAGCGGCTGGATGAAGGACCTGGCGCGCGACAAGGAGGCGATCGGCGACTCGATCTCCTCGATCGGCGACCTCACCGACGAGCTGGCCGGGCTGCTCACCGACGTACGCCCGTTCCTCAAGGAGGACATCAAGCAGCTCAAGCGGGTGGTGGACATCCTCAACAAGCCGGGCAACCAGAAGCTGCTCGACAAGACGCTCGAGCGGCTCCCGGAGACCCTCGAGTCGCAGGCGCGGATCGGCAGCTACGGCTCCTGGTACAACTACTACCTCTGCGACCTCGACTTCTCGATCAAGCTGCCCTCGCTCGGTGAGCTGCTCGACAACTCGCCCGCCGTCAAGGCGATCCAGAAGCAGCTCGACAACGTGGCCTTCTACAGCCGGGCCGAGAGGTGCAAGCTCTGATGGCACATCACAGCGACACCCAGCTCAAACGCACCGGCGTGATCACGATCGTGGCGATCGCGCTGGCCCTGACCGCGGCGTTCAACCTGCGCAAGCTCCCGTGGTTCTCCGGCACCACTTACCAGGCCGAGTTCTCCGACACCAGCGGCCTGCACGTGGGCAACCGGGTGGAGATCGCCGGCATCCGGGTCGGCCGGGTCAGCGACATCGAGATCGAGGGCGCCAAGGTGGTCGTCTCGTTCTCGGTTGAGGGCACCGAGATCGGCCATCGCAGCGAGGCCTCGATCGGCGTGCTCAACCTGCTGGGGGAGAAGTACCTCGACATCACCCCGCAGGGTGGCCGCACGCTCGACGCCGGCTCGAAGATCCCGCTGGCCCGCACCAGCGCCGGCAGCGACATCGTCGGCACCTTCGGCGATCTCGCCGAGACGACCGAGGCGATCGACACCCAGCAGCTGGCCAAGGCGCTGACCACGATGTCGGGCACCCTCGACAAGGCCGGGCCCGAGGTGCAGGGCGCCTTCCAGGGCATCGCCGCGCTCTCCCAGACGATCGCCGCCCGCGGCGACGAGCTGGAGTCGCTGCTGGAGGACGCCGAGAAGGTCGTCCAGCTCGTCAACCAGCGCAAGCAGGACATCGTCAGCGTGATGGAGAACGGCGATCAGGTCTTCGCCGAGCTCATCCAGCGCCGCCAGGCGATCCACCAGCTGCTGGTGAACGCCACCGCCCTGGCCGAGCAGCTGCAGGCCCTGGTGAAGGAGAACCAGAAGCAGATCGGGCCCGCGCTGGACGCGCTCAACCAGGCGCTGAAGTTCCTCAACGCCCGCGACGAGGACCTGACCAAGACCATCCAGAACTACGGGCCGTACGCGTCGATCCTGATCAACATCATCGGCACCGGCCCCTGGTTCGACGCCTACCTCGCCAACCTGACCGGCATCGTGAGCGGCGAGTTCGTGCCCGGACGACGACCAGGGATCGTGGAATGACAAAGAACTTCTGGGGCCGAAAGTGGGCCGCGCTGCCGATCGCGCTCGTGGTGATGTGCGGGCTGCTGCTCGTCTCCGAGGTCGCCGCCCCCGACACCAAGATGGTGACCGTCAGCTTCCCGCAGGCGGTGAGCATCTACGAGGGCTCCGACGTGGTCATCATGGGCGTCAAGGTCGGCAAGGTCGCCTCGCTCGAGCCGAAGGGCGACCACGTGGACGCGGTGATCGAGTACGAGAGCGACTACAAGCTCCCCAAGGACGTGAAGGCGGCGATCGTCACCCCGACGCTGGTCGCCGACCGGTTCGTACAACTGACGCCGGCCTACACCGGCGGGCCGGCCATGGCCGACGGCGGGGAGATCCCGATCGAGCGCACGGCGGTCCCGGTCGAGCTCGACCGCATCTACGCCAGCCTCTCCGAACTCACCACCGCGCTGGGTCCCAACGGCGCCAACAAGAACGGCGCGCTGAGCGACGTCCTGCGCGAGGGCGCCGACGCCCTGGAGGGCAACGGCAAGATCGGCAATCAGGCGATCGCCGACATGTCCGAGGCGGCCCAGGTGCTCGGCGGCAACTCCGAGCAGCTCTTCAGCACCCTCTCCCAGCTCTCCGAGGTCACCCGGACACTGGCCCGCAACGACGACACCACCGAGAAGTTCCTGACCGACCTCGGGACCGTGTCCACCCAGCTGGCCGGTGAGAGCGACGAGCTCGACCAGGCGCTCGCCGCGATCGCGCAGGCGGTCAAGGTGACGAAGTCCTTCGTGGAGAACAACCGCGACGCCCTGGTCGGTGACGTCAAGGAGCTCAACAAGACGCTCAACATCCTGGCCAAGGAGAAGGAGACCCTCGGCACCGTCATCGACCTGGCGCCGCTCGGTATCGGCAACCTGGCCGAGTCCTTCGACCCGGCGTCGGGCTCGGTCGGCTTCCGGCTGCAGGTCGGGCCGATCGGCTCCGACCTCTCCAACATCCTCTGCATGGTCGTGGAGAACGACAAGATCCCGGGGGCCAAGGAGATCTGCGCACTGTTCAAGGCGCTGCTGCCGACCGGGTCGACCGCGCCGGTGGGCAAGGCGCTGACCGACGCCGCTGCGCCGACCGACCGTGACACCGCCACCGGGCTGCCGATCGGGCCGACGAACGACACCAAGGCCAAGCAGCCGGAGGTGGAGCCCGAGGTGGTCACCCAGGGCGGCATCACCGAGCTCAGCGGCTCGCTCCAGGAACTGATGTCGGGAGGCAAGAGATGAGGACGCGTGTCTTCCTGGCGATGATAGGCCTCGTCGCGATGGCGAGCGGGTGTGGCGTACAGGCCTATGACCTGCCGCTTCCCGGCAAGGAGGTCGGCGAGGGCGACGGCTACGTCGTCACCGCGGAGTTCAACGACGTCGTCGACGTGGTGCCGCGCACCAAGGTGATGGCCAACGACGTGCCGGTCGGCCAGGTCGACAAGGTCGAGCGGGAGGGCTGGCACGCGAAGGTCACCATGACGCTGCGCAAGAACATCGAGCTCCCGGCCGACGCGCTGGCCAACGTACGCCAGACGAGCCTGCTCGGGGAGAAGTACATCGCCCTGGTGGCGCCCGAGGGGTCCACCATCGCCAGCGCCGGCAGGCTGGGCGACGGCGCCACCATCGGCCTGGACCGCACCAACCGCAACCCCGAGGTCGAGGAGGTGCTCGGCGCGCTCTCCTTCCTGCTGGCGGGCGGCGGCGTCGGGCAGCTGAAGACGATCAGCGACGAGCTCAACACCATGATGGACGGGCGCACCGGCGACATGCGGGCGCTGCTGGGCAACCTGGAGACCACGGTCGCCTCGCTCAACCAGCAGAAGGGCTCGATCATCAAGGCGATGGAGCAGGTCGACCGGCTGACCCGCACCCTCAACAAGGAGTCCGAGAAGATCGAGGCGGCCATCGACTCCTTCGGGCCGGCGCTCGAGGTGCTCCGTCAGCAGCACGCCGACCTGATGAAGATGATGAAGGCGCTCGACCGGCTCGGGGTCGTCGCGACCCGGGTGATCAACCAGAGCGGTGACAACCTGACCACGGCGCTGGACGAGCTGGCACCGACGCTGCGCGAGCTCGCCGACGCCGGTGACTCGCTGCCGCGCGGCCTGATGATGGCAGCCAGCTTCCCGTTCCCCGAGAACGCGTCGGGGCTGGCGATGGGTGACTACTCCAACGCGCTGTTCCACATGGACCTCGACCTCGGCAAGCTGGTCGGCAGCCTCACCAACGGAAAGTCGAGCGGCATCATCCCGCAGGTCTTCCAGATCTGCCTGTCCTACTCCAAGGGGTGCGAGGCGATCCAGCCGCTGGCCAAGGCGCTGTGCGACCTGACCAACCTGCAGCTGGTCTGCTCGGTGGTCGGCAAGGAGGACACGGCGGCGAAGCCGGGGGAGAAGACGCCGAAGCTTCCCGACATCTCCGACCTGCTGCCGAAGAGCTCGACCTCGACCAAGACGCCGGGGCTCAACGACCTGGTGCCGGAGATCGCCGAGGGCCTCTCGAGTCCGACCGAGACCGAGTCGCCGACGGCCGAGCCGACCACCGGAGGCCTGGCCGGCCTCCTCGGACTGCTGGGAGGCGGTAGCTGATGACACGGAGCGTCCGGAACAAGCTGGTCATCTTCCTCATCCTCGCCGCGGTCGGGATCTTCTACGTCTCGGCCGCCTACCTCGGCCTCGTCGACCGGGTCCTGGGCCGCCACGTGGACGTGTCGGTCGACCTGCCGGCCTCAGGTGGCCTCTACGAGGGCAGCGAGGTCAACTACCGCGGCATCAGCATCGGCCGGGTCGCCTCGATGACCGTCACCGACGAGGGCGTACGCGCAGAGCTGGAGCTCGACCCCGGCACCGAGGTGCCGCGGGACGCCGAGGTGGAGGTGCACAACCTCTCGGCGGTGGGGGAGCAGTACATCAACTTCATCCCCGACTCGGCCGCCGGTCCCTACCTCGCCGAAGGCGACGTCGTCACCGCCGGGCCGGAGTCGATGCCCGGCACCACCGACGAGCTGCTCACCGAGCTGAACAGCTTCACCACCTCGATCAACGGCGAGGACCTGAGCACCGTCGTCGCCGAGCTCGGCACGCTGTTCCGCGGCAACGCCGAGAACCTGCGTACGCTGCTCGACTCGGGCTCCACGCTGGTCGACCAGGCCTCCGCTCACCAGAAGGAGACCGTGCGGCTGCTCAACACCAGCCAGACAGTGCTCCAGACGCAGAAGGAGCACAGCGGCGACATCCGCGAGTTCGCCGACGGGCTCGAGGAGGTCACCGCGACGCTCGACAAGCGCGACCCGGAGCTGCGCGAGATCCTGCAGGGCGGCGAGGCGACCGCGGTCCAGGTGCAGTCGCTGCTCGACGGTCTGCAGCCGCTCCTGCCGGTCTTCCTGGCCAACCTCAGCACCGTCAACGAGGTGCTCACCGCCCGGCTGCCCGCGATCGAGCAGACCCTGGTGACCTTCCCGCGCGTCGTGGCGACCGGGTGGACCGGCTCGCCCGGTGACGGCTACGGTCACCTGTCGATGGGCTTCGTCTACACCACACCGCCGTGCCAGGAGGGCTACAAGCCCGCCGACCAGTGGATCCCCGGCACCGTGATGGAGGACCAGCCGCTCTATCCGGCCAAGTGCACCGACGAGCGCGCCCAGCCCGGCTATGAGGGCGACAACCCGATCATGCAGCGCGGTGTCAACATGGTCCCCGAGCCCGAGGGTGTGGGGAAGTACGTCACGACCTACGACCCGAAGACCGGGCGCACCAAACTTCCCGATGGAAAGACGGTCACGATGTCCACCCCGACCGATGACGGAGGCCTGGTCTCCGCCCTGTCCGACGACTCCTGGCGATCGATGATCCTGGGAGAGGAGTGAGTCCGGTGCCTGAACCTGCCGACCCGGCCAACAACCCCCTCGACGTCAGGCTCTCCGTGGCCAGACTGGGGCGGGTCAACACCGTGCTCGCGGCGGTGGTGGTGATCCTGGTGGTGCTGGCCGCGGCCGTCTTCATCGGCGGCGCCCGGGTGCTGCCCTGGACGACGCCCGCCGAGGCCGCGGCCGCCGACTACGACGAGGTGATGGCTGTCGCCGAGGACGGCGTGATCGCCTTCCTCGATGTCGACTACCGCGACATGGACCCGCGGATCCAGGCCGTCAAGGAGATCTCCACCGGCACCTTCGGCAAGGAGTACACGGCCATCGCCGAGCAGATCCGCCAGGCCGCGATCCCCGCCCAGACCATCTCCAAGGGCAAGGTCAAGCAGGTCGGCATCCGCGCGATCGGGTCGAAGAAGGCGGTCGTGCTGGTCGCCGTGGACTCGGTCGTCACCAGCAGCCAGACCGCTGAGCTGAAGAAGAGCGACACCTGCCCCTACGACGGTGCGCGGTGCTCGAAGTACCGCTTCAAGGTGTCGCTGGCCAAGACGAAGGACGGATGGCGCATGTCCGACCTGGCAGGAGTCAACTGATGACAGGCGTACGAGCGAACGGATCGGTCTCGACCGGCCAGAAGGAGTGCCCCTTCTGCGCGGAGACGATCAAGGCGGCCGCGATCAAGTGCCGTTACTGCGGGTCCGACCTGCTGCCTCCGGCTGAGGAGCAGAAGGACCAGGACGTACGCGACGAGGTCGCTGCTCCGGAGGAGAGCGAGGCTTCGGCGGCGGAGGCCGAGGTCGACGAGACCGAGATCGAGCCTCAAGCTGAGGTTGAGGGTGAGGGTGATTCCGAGGGACGTGCCGGGTTCGCGGAGCGCTGGCTGGGTGACGGGAGCCGGGCGCTGACGGCGGTTCTCGGCGTACTCGTCCTGGTGGCCGGCGGTCTGCTGTGGCTGGCCGTCGACATGGCTTCGAACGACGACGTGGCGCCGAACGGGGAGCTGACCGCGGCCGGGTCCCGGGCAGCGATCATGGAGCACTCGGTCGACCTGGCGCAGACGGTGATGTCCTACCAGGCCGCCAGCGCGGAGAAGGACATCGCGGCAGCGAAGAAGCTGATGACGCCGGCGATGCAGAAGGACTACGAGAAGACGCTGCCCGGCGAGGACAAGCGCAAGGAGCAGGCCGACCTCGGCATCAAGGTCGACGCCGAGGTGGCGCCGCTCTCCGAGGAGGGCGCGAAGGCCGCCGAGGAGGGCAAGGCCTGCGTCGACGAGGACTGTGCCGCCTCCATCATCTCGGCGACCGAGGAGTCAGCGAAGGTGCTGCTCTTCGTCAACCAGAGCGCGACCGCGCCGAAGACGAAGAACACCGTGGTCAGCCCGACCTGGGAGGTGCTGACGCTGGTCAAGGACGACGGTGGCTGGCTGATCTCCGAGATGAAGGCCGCCTCCTAGTCGAAGCGGAGCCCGAGGCGGAGGGCCTAGTCTCACCATGAGGTCCCGCCAAGGGACCGCTCCACCCTGATATGGTAGAACGTGTTCTAGTTTCACTGCTCGAGGAGGGCACATGGCCGGCTCCCGCCAGTCCGTACAGCTGACCGACGCCGAGATCGAGGACTTCCTCGGCTCGCAGATGAAGGTGCAGGTCGCGACCGTCGGTCCCGACGGCGCACCGCACCTGACCACGCTGTTCTACGTGCTCGACGAGGGCAGGATCGTCTTCTGGACCTACGGGTCCTCGCAGAAGGTCCGCAACCTGAGGCGTGACCCGCGGGTCACCTGCCTGGTCGAGGACGGCGTGGACTACTTCGAGCTGCGTGGGGTGAGCATCACCGGGAAGGTGAGACTCGTCGAGGACTACGACGAGATCAAGGGCATCGGGTCGCGGGTGATGACCCGGATGGCCGGTGGAGCCGACCTGGGCGAGCTCGGCGAGGACCTGGTCTCGAAGCAGGCGCACAAGCGCGTCGGCATCGTCATCGAGCCCGACAAGGTCGCAAGCTGGGACCACCGCAAGCTGGGCGCGCTGCCCGGCCAAGGCTGAGTTCAATCACGGCGAAGACAGAGGAGACGGACATGGCAAAGGTGATCGCGGACTTCGACCTGTGCGAGTCCAACGGGATGTGCGAGGCGTTCGCTCCCGACGTGTTCGAGATCGATGACGACGACTACCTGCAGATCGAGGACCCGACCGTGACCGACGAGAACCGCGGCCGCATCGAGCAGGCCGTGGCCGGCTGCCCCAAGGCGGCCCTGAGGATCGAGGAGTAGCACCACGTGAGCATCGACCTGGATGGAAAGATCGCGATCGTCACCGGAGCCGGGGCTGGTCTAGGGCGCGCAGAGGCGGTCGCCCTGGCCCGTGCCGGTGCCCGGATCGTGCTCAACGACCTGCCCGGCGCCGCCGACGAGGCCGCCGAGGAGATCCGCGGGTTCGGTGGCGAGGCGGTGATCGCGGCCGGCGACGTGAGCGAGCGTGCCACCGCCGACGCGATGATGGCTGCCGCCGTCGACGGCCTCGGCGGGCTCGACATCGTGGTCAACAACGCGGGCATCACCCGCGACAAGATGCTCTTCAACATGTCCGACGAGGAGTTCGACCTCGTCGTACGCGTGCACCTCCGCGGCCACTTCCTGCTGACCCGCAACGCCTCGGCCCACTGGCGCTCGGTCGCGAAGTCGACGGGCGCACCGGTGGACGCCGCCGTGGTGAACACCTCCTCGGAGGCGTTCCTGTCCGGGCCTCCGGGGCAGGCCAACTATGGTGCCGCGAAGGCCGGGATCACCGCGCTGACGATGTCGACGGCGCGCTCGATGGGCCGTTCCGGCGTACGCGCCAACGCGATCTGCCCGCGGGCCGCGACCGCGATGACCGAGGGCGTGCTCTCGGGTGACTCGTACGGGCCCGAGCACGTCGCACCGCTGGTCACCTACCTCGCCTCGCCGGCCGCTTCCGCGATCACCGGACAGGTCTTCGTCGTCTACGGCGGGATGATCGCCGTCCTCGCGCCGCCCACGGTGGCCGAGCGCTTCGACAACGCCGCCTGGGACCAGGACTCGCTCGACAAGCAGGTCGGCGGCTGGTTCGCCGACCGCGACCCCGCGGCCGGGTTCTCGGCCGACTCGATCATGCAGCTGAAGCTCAAGGAGCAGTGATGGCACGTCTCGACGGAAAGACCGCGATCGTCACCGGTGGTGCCCAGGGGCAGGGAGCCGCGATCGCGCGCGCCTTCGTGTCCGAGGGCGCCAAAGTGGTGATCGCCGACGTGGCCGACGAGCCCGGTAAGCTGCTCGCCGAGGAGCTGGGGGAGTCCGCGCTCTTCGTGCACCACGATGTGAGCTCGGAGGAGTCCTGGACGGCGCTCGTGGCCGAGACCGCCGAGACGTACGGACCGGTCAACGTCCTCGCCAACAACGCCGGCATCCTGCGCTTCGGTGAGATCCTGACCCAGCCGGTCGAGGAGTTCGAGCTGCTGTGGCGGGTCAACACCCTCGGCTGCTTCCTCGGGATGCGCTCGGTCATCTCGACGATGAAGGAGAACGGCGGCGGCTCGATCATCAACGCCTCCTCGATCGAGGGCCTGGCCGGGATGGCGTTCGTGGCCGGCTACACCTCGACCAAGTTCGCCATCCGCGGCATGACCAAGGCGGCGGCGCTCGAGCTCGGGCCTTCGGGCATCCGGGTCAACTCCGTACACCCCGGCATGATCGACACTGGGATGACCCGCGGCGTCGGTGCCGATGACGCCGCGATGGAGTTCGGCGCCGCCAAGGTGGCGCTCAAGCGCGTCGGTCACCCGGAGGACATTGCGCCCCTCTACGTCTATCTGGCCTCTGACGAGTCGGGTTTCGTCACCGGCGCCGAGATCGCCATCGACGGCGGCGCGACCGCAACTCACGCCTTCGGCGGCTGATCCCTCGGCGTGGGTGAGTCGGCCACGCGAGAGGCTCGTCTCCGGCATACTTCCGCGGGAAGGTTTCAGTCAGCGGGGACGAACCGAAGGCCATCAGAACTTGTCTCGACGACGCAGTGCGTTCGCCACCGTTGTGGTGCTGGGTGTGTTCGCGTTCCTCTACAGCGTGGTCCTCGCGATCCCGGTCTACGTCGGCGACATCTCGGCTCTGTGGAGCGCACGGGGACATGCCTGGTTCGGGGACGTGCTCGGCCGGATGGTGGACGGGTTCTCCTTCTTGTGGGGATCGGCGGTGATGAACGAGGGCTATCCCGTAGCACCCACGTCCGGTTGGCCGACGGTGGTGTTCGTCGTCCTGCTCGTCGCGCTGGTCTACGCGAGCCTGCGGACCGCCTCGGACGGCGTCTACGCGGTGGCCGGCCGGGTGCTGTGCGCGAGCGTTCTGGCCGGAGGCCTGACGAACCTCTTCGTGGTGGTCCAGACGGTCCTGGGGATCCGTGGTGGGCTCGAGTCCTTGCCGACGGTCATCTGGGCGGTGCCCGACGACGGGATCTGGCTCGGTCTGGTCGTGGGAGTGTTCGGTGGGTATGCGGCGTACGCGGCGGCGGCGTTCGCTCGGTTCGCCGCCCTCGCCCTGCACAGTGAACGGGAAACCGATGACCCCGCCACCGCGACGGAGCGCGGCTGGCCACGGGCGGCGCAGGTCGCGACCTGGGGTGCGCTGCCGGCACTCGTGCTGGCACTCGTCGGCGGATTCGTCTGGGACTACGGCCCGGACGCCGACCCGTTCGGGGCGGACATCGACCCGCGCCAGGCCTGGGTGCGCCTGGTCTGGTTCGCCCACGCCAGTTTGTCGGCGCCGCACAACCCTCATTCGCTCAGTGGCAGCTTCGACACGTCGGTCTGGTTGCCGCGTACGTTGACGTCGCTCGTCCTCGTCGCGCTGGTGTGGCTGGTGGTTGCGCTCGTCCTGGCGGGCTGGCAGCGCAGCGGCAGGCCGGGTGGGCTCTGCGTCGTGGTGCAGCTCTGGGCCGTAGTGACTGTGCTCGCCGGGATCGTCGGCCTGCTCGAAGGCGCACTCGTGCCGCAGGACGACTTCGCGCTGGCGAGCCACTACTGGGCACTCGACACCGCTGCCCAGGGCATTCGGTTCGGGGCCTGCTTCGGCTGGATGACCGGCATCGCCGTGTTGCTCGCCCTACGACTCTCGAGAGGAGCACGGACTGATGTCGAAGAAGAGGTCTCGTGAGACCGAGACCGACGAACTCCGGCAGGGGCGGCTGGCTTCGCTGGTGAGGAAGCCGGCCACCTGGGTTGTCGGGGTGATCCTGGTGGCGCTGGGCGCGACCTTCAGCTCGGGACTGCAGAGTCTGTTCGCCGGCCTCTTGCCCGACGGCTGGAGCGAGCCGGGCAGCGGCATCAAGGTGGTGGACGTACGCCGTAAGCAATTGAGCGGCCGAGTGCTGATCCCGCCCTCGGAGTCGGATGTGGCCTTCAGCGGCCGGGAGGCTGCCTTTGGCTCAGTCAACGATCCCGACTGGGAAGCGAGCCACGACTGGTATGCCGCTGGCTACATCACCTGGGAGGTGACCCTCGTCGGGCGCCACAGCGACCCCGTGGTGATCACCGACCTCCGCCCCGAACGGATCGGGGCGTGTACGGAGCGGCTCAAGACGGGAACGCTCGTCGAGGACCTACCGCAGGGGGAGGGTACGAAGATCGAGATGGAGACTGCCATCGATGCGGAGGCGCCCAAGTTGACCTCGCCCGAGGACGGCACGGCGTACTTCGACGGTGGGACGGTCACGCTGGCCAAGGGCGAGACGGTGGTCATCTCCATCCAGGCGACCAGTGCCGGGCCGACGTGCCAATGGGTGTTCGAGGCCGACTACGTCGACCACGGCAAGCGCGAGACGATGACGATCAAGGCGCCCGGAGATCGCCCGTTCGCGATCACGGGCTTCAGCGAGGATCAGCCCTACGACTTGACCTGGGCCATCGAATGCAGCCGCGCGATGACACCCGAGGAAGTGTCCGCCATCGAAACACCGGCCGACTGCCGATAGGTCAGCGCAGCAGGAGGCGTACGGCTACGTCGATCGACTTCTCGACGTCCTTCTCGTCCATGCGACCCGTGACCCAGGAGATGAGGGCGGAGAGCCATACGTCGGAGATGATCCGGATGATGGCGGCCTCCTCCTCGGTGACCTCGCCGTGGTCGGGGGTGCCGTGCATGGCGCGGGCGATGACGGTGGTCAGGCTGGTGCCGACCTCGTGGATCTCGCCGGTCACCGACTGGTCGGCGAACATGAAGGCGCGGACGAGGGCTTCGGTGAGCTTGGGCTGCTTCTGCAGGGCGCGGGTGCGTCGGTTGAGGACGTACATGATCCGCTCGTGCGCGGTGTCGCCCGGCGTCGCCCGGATGGCGGAGCGGTCGACGTCCTTCGTGAACTCACGCGCCAGCGCGGAGACCAGCAGGTGGATCTTCGAGGGGAAGTAGCGGTAGAGGGTGCCGAGCGCGACCTCGGCCTGCTCGGCGACGGCGCGCATCTGCACGGCGTCGAAGCCGCCCTCGGCGGCGAGGCTGATCGTGGCGTCGAGGATGCGCCTGCGGCGCTCTCGCTGGGCCGCGGAACCGCCGGTGGGTGCGGTGGCCGGAGTCGGGCCATCGGTGTCGCGTGGCTCCGTGCTGACGGACGTCACTGGTTGTCCCCCTAGGACTATGACCGGATCTCGATCTGTGGCTCTCAGGCTAACCGCAACGGCGACCGAGAGTGAAACACGTTCCTTCGTGAGTCTAGACTTGTAACACGTTCTACATCAGTCTCTATTCCTGAAGGCCGCGGAACCAGACGGAAATAGTAGGAGGTCCCTGTGCCGATCGGCATCACCGACGAACACCAAGCCCTCAGCGAGAGCCTGCGCGACTGGGCCAAGGGGCTGGGTGGCATCGCGATCGCCCGAGCCGCAGAGGGCACCGCCCCCGCGGACTTCGACGAGGTGTGGCGGGGTGTCGAGGAGTACGGCGTCGCCGGCATCGCGGCGCCCGAGCCGAACGGTGGTGGCGGGACGCTGCTGGATGCGGCCGTCGCGCTCGAGGCCTGTGCTCATGAACTGCTGCCGGGCCCGCTGCTCGGCAGCGCGCTCGCCGCCTTCCATGCGGGAGCCACCGGGCTCGGCGACGTGGTCGGTGCCGTCACCGCCGGCGGCTGCGGGATCGCGCTCGACCCGATACTCGAGCTCGGCGACAGGCTCCGGGGAACGGTTCCTGTCGTCTACGACGGTGGCGGGGCGGCGCAGCTGCTGCTCGGGGCCCGCGGCTCAGACGGCGAGGAACACTGGTTCTTCCTGGCGGCCGAGCAGGCGGACGTACGTTCCCAGGTGGGTCCCGATCTGACCAGGCGAATCGCCGAGGTGTGGGTCGACGTCGATGTCAGTGAGGCGGTCGAGGTCCCGGGCCTGCGCGGCGAGGCGGTGCGGCGTACGGCCCTCACGCTCGCTGCCGCGGAGGCCGCCGGGATCGCGCAGTGGTGCCTGACGACCGCCGTCGAGTACGCGAAGGTGCGCGAGCAGTTCGGGGCGCCGATCGGGTCGTTCCAGGCGATCAAGCACCTGTGCGCCCAGATGCTGGAGACCGCCGAGGCGGTGGCCGCTAGCGCTTGGGACGCTGCCGCGTCGGCCGAGGGTGGCGACGTGGACCAGTGGGCCTTCGCGGCCGAGGTCGCCGGCGTCACCGCGCTCGACGGAGCGGTCCGGGCGGCCCAGGACTGCATCCAGGTCCTCGGCGGCATCGGCTTCACCTTCGAGCACGACGCCCACCTCTATCTGCGCCGTGCGGTCGCCCTGCGAAGCCTCCTCGGCGGCGGTGACGCCCACGCGGTCGCGCTGGCGAAGCACGCCGTGGCCGGCATCCGTCGCTCGGTCCGTGTCGACCTCGACGGCAAGGACGACGCGATCCGTCCCCGAGTCCAGGAAGCCGTTGCCGCGATTGCGGCTCTACCAGAGGCGGGGCGCCGGGATGCGCTCGTCGACGCGGCGCTTCTCGCACCGCACTGGCCCGCTCCGTACGGGCTCGGTGCCGGACCCGTCGAGCAGCTCGTCATCGACGAGGAGCTCGCTGCCGCCGGGGTGTCGCGGCCCGACATCAAGATCGCCGGGTGGGCCGTGCCGACCATCCTGAAGCACGGCACCGACGCCCAGCGCGAGCAGTTCGTCGAGGCGTCGCTGCGCGGCCGGATCGTCTGGTGCCAGCTCTTCAGCGAGCCCGGCGCCGGCTCCGACCTGGCCTCTCTGGCGACCCGCGCCGAGCGAGTCGAGGGCGGCTGGCGGCTGACCGGCCAGAAGGTGTGGACCTCGCTCGCGGCCGACGCCGACTGGGCGATCTGCCTGGCGCGTACCAACCCCGATGTACCCAAGCACAAGGGCATCACCTACTTCCTGGTGGACATGCGCAGCGAGGGGATCGACGTCCGGCCGTTGCGCGAGCTGACCGGCGACGCCCTCTTCAACGAGGTGTTCCTCGACGGCGTCTTCGTGCCCGACGAGCTCGTCGTCGGCGAGGTCGACGGCGGCTGGCGCCTGGCCCGTACGACGCTGGCCAACGAGCGGGTCGCGATGGCCTCGACCAACCTCGGCGGCAGTGTCGAGCGCGCGGTGGCGCTCGCCGGCGATCGCGGTGAGGCTGATCTCGCCCGGGTCGGCCATGCCGTCGCGCTCTCCACGGTCTGCGCGCTGCTCGGCGTCCGCTCCACGCTCAAGGCGCTCGCCGGGCGCGGACCGGGTGCGGAGTCCTCGGTGGCCAAGCTCTTGACCGTACGCAACCGTCAGGACGCCTCCGAGCTCGTCGTCGACCTCCTCGGCCCACTGGCGCTCACCGACGACCCGCAGGTCCGCGAGGACCTGCACCAGTCCCAGCTCACCCGCTGCCTCTCGATCGCCGGCGGCACCACCCAAGTGCTCCGCAACGTAGCCGCCGAGCAAATCCTCGGCCTACCCAGATAGCCCGAGAAGTCACTTCTTGACGCCGAGAGGTCAGTTTTCGACGTCGACACGTCAGTTTTGAGGCGTGTCACGCCAGAAACTGACCTCTCGGCGTCGTTTTCTGACTTCTCGGCGTCAGAAAGTGACGGCTCGGCGTGGCTCTGGAAACTAGAACGCGTTACAGTTCTGGGCATGGTCGATTCTGCTATGGACGCTGTGCGGGATGTTGCTCGGGCGGTGCTCGCTCGGGAGTCGGACCGCGGGGACTGGGCGGCTTGGGCGAGCGCGGGGCTCACCTCGCTGCCGGTTCCCGAGACCCACGGGGGCGAGGGGTTCGGGCTGGCAGAGGTCGCGGTGCTGCTGCGGGAGGCCGGGCGCCATGCGGCGCGGGTGCCGGTCTGGGAGACCCTCGCCGTCGGCGCGCTGACGCTGGCGGGTCACGGGACGCCGGAGCAGCAGGGCTCGATCCTGCCCGGGGTGTCGAGCGGCGAGACGCTGCTGACCCCGGCGTGGCTCGAGCCGGGACGCCCGGAGCCACCGCGGGCCAGCTTTCGGGACGGCACCGTCAGCGGTCGCAAGACCGGGGTGACGTACGCCGCCGAGAGCTCGCGCCTCCTGGTCACCGCGACCGCTGCCGAGACCGGGGAACCGGTCGTGGTGCTCGTCGACCCGAGCGGCCCGGGCGTCACACTGGCTCCGGCGAGCGCGTCGGGCGAGGTGCCACAACACACCGTCGTGCTCGAGGACGCGCCGGCAGAGCCGCTGGGCCCAGGGGCCTTCGAGGCTCTGGCCGGTCTCGCGACCGCCGGGCTGGCAGTGAGCGCCGCGGGCGTGCTCTCCGGTGCCCGGGATCTGACCGCCGATTATGTGAAGAACCGGCAGCAGTTCGGCCGCGCCCTCGCGGAGTTCCAGGCGGTCGCGCTGCAGCTGGCCGACGTCTACGTCACCTCGCGCACGCTCGACCTCGCCGCCGACAACGCGGTGGCCGCGATCGCGGACGGGCGAGCGGCCGCGGTCGACCTGAAGGTCGCCGCCTACTGGGCCAGCCAGGTCGCGCCGTACGCCTTCCGCACCTGCCACCATCTCCACGGCGGTATGGGTGTCGATGTGACCTACCCGCTGCTCGCGTTCACGACCTGGGGCACCGACATCGCCCACCAGCTCAACACCTCGGCAGCCGACGTCCCGGTCGAGAGCGCGGAGGCCAAGAACCTCGAGCTCACCGAGGCGCAGCGCAGCCTGAAGTCCGAGGTCAGGGCCTACTTCGTGGGCCTCTCGCACGAGGGTGAGCCGGGCGACCCCGGTCCCGAGGGATCGTGGGACCGACACGGCCCGACCTACCAGAAGCTCATCAAGCAGCTCGGCGACGACGGCTGGATGGGAGTCGGCTGGCCCAAGGAGTACGGCGGCCACGGCCTCGGTGAGGTCGAGCAGACGATCTTCGCCAACGAGGCGCAGTACGCCGACGTGCACCTGCCGGCGGTGACCCTGCAGACGGTCGGCCCGACGCTGATCCGCTACGGCACCGACAAGCAGAAGGAGATGTTCCTCAACCGGATCCTCGCCGGCGAGGTGCACTTCGCGATCGGCTACTCCGAGCCCGAGGCGGGCACCGACCTGGCCTCGCTCCGCACCACGGCCAAGCAGGACGGCGACCACTACGTCGTCAACGGCCAGAAGCTGTGGACCACCGGCGGCCACGCCGCCGACTACATCTGGCTGGCCGTACGCACCGACCCGGACGCCCCCAAGCACAAGGGCATCTCGATCCTCATCGTCGATACCACCGACCCGGGCTTCTCCTGGACCCCGATCATCACCGCCGACGGCTCCCACCACGTCAACGCGACGTACTTCAACGACGTCCGCGTCCCGGCCGACATGCTGGTGGGGGAGGAGAACAAGGGCTGGAAGCTGATCACGACCCAGCTCAACCACGAGCGCGTCATGCTCGGCCCGGCCGGCCGGATCGAGGGTCTGCGCGACCGCGTCTTCCGCTGGGCACAGTCCCAGGGCATCGCCGACAGCCCGGACGTACGCGCGCTGATCGGGAAGACCACCGCCGTCTTCCGGGTCAACGAGCTGCTCAACTGGGAGGTCGCCAAGGCTGCGGAGGCCGGGGACATCGAGGTCGCCGACGCGTCCTCGTCGAAGGTCTTCGCGGCCGATCAGGTCCAGCACCTGCTCGCCGACCTGATCGCACTCGTGCATCGCCATGGCGATCCCGGGGATCCGGCCACGAAGAGCCTGCTCGACTATCTCGACGCCCAGGCGAAGCGGAACCTCGTGCTCACCTTCGGCGGCGGCGTCCAGGAGGTCCAGCGCGAGCTGATCGCGATGTTCGGTCTCGGGATGCCGAGGGTGCCGCGATGAGCGAGAAGCAGACGCTGGTGGACGAGGCCGTCCACGAGAAGATCATGGCCGCCGCCGAGGAGGTCAAGTCGTGGGGCGAGGCCGCCGAGCGCGACGCCCGCGACGTGGTCAACCAGCCCACGATCAGCAACTGGCTCGAGGCGATGGGTCTGGAGTCCGAGCGCTTCCACCAGGGGGAGGCGCCGCCCTCGATGGCGCAGGTGTGGACGATGTACGGCCAGAGCGTCAAACGCCCCGAGCGCGACCCTCTGCACGCGATCATGAACGTCCTCACCGGCGCCGGCTTCAACGGCGTCCTCGGCACCAACTCCGAACAGAGCTACGACCGCTACCTCCGCGTCGGAGAGCAGGTCCGCATCACCACGGCGCTCGACTCCGTCGTCGGTCCGAAGAGCACCGGGATGGGTGTCGGCTACTTCGTGACCTCCAGGAGCACCTGGTATGTAGAAGACGAGCGGGTAGCGACCATGCTGTTCCGCGTCCTCAAGTTCATCCCGCGAGCCGTAGGCGAGGACAAGAAGTGAGCGGCCCGGTGCGCCCGGTGATCGGCCGGGACAATGCGTACTTCTTCGAAGGAACCGCCAAGCAGGAGCTCCGCATCCAGAGCTGCAACGCCTGTGGCACCCTGCGGCACCCGCCGGGCCCGGCATGCCTGAGCTGCGAGGCGTACGACCGCGGACATGTCGTCGCGCGGGGCGAGGGCACCGTCTACTCGTTCACCGTCGTCCACGCGCCGAAGCTGCCCGGCAAGGAGCTCCCGCTGGTGGTGGCTCTGCTGGATCTGCCCGAGGGCGTACGCATGGTGGCCGAGGTGACCGGCGTGCCGCCCGAGGGTGAGGACGGCCTGAAGATCGGCGAGCGCCTGGTCGTCGACTGGAACGTCATCGATGAGGAGCTGACGCTCCCGATCTGGAGGAGGCCCTGATGAAGACTGGAGACGAGATCCCGGTCTGGGAGCTCCCGATCACGCCGACGCTGGTCGTCTCGACGGCGATCGCGACGCGGGACTTCCAAGACGTGCACCACGACCGCGACCGTGCCCAAGCGGCCGGCTCGAAGGACATCTTCATGAACATCCTGACCTCGACGGCGCTGTGCGAGCGGTACGTCACCGACTGGGCCGGCACCGACGTTCAGATCAAGGGCATCTCGATCCGGTTGGGGGCCCCGGCCTACCCCTACGACACGCTGTCGTTCTCCGGCGAGGTCACCGATGTCACCGACGGGATCGCCACGATCACCGTCACCGGCGCGGTCTCGCTCGGCGCGCACGTGACCGGAACGGTGAAGGTCGCGGCATGACGCTCAGTGGAAAGGCAGCGATCGTCGGTATCGGCGCGACCGAGTTCTCCAAGGAGTCGGGGCGATCCGAGCTCCAGCTCTCCGTCGAGGCGACCAGAGCCGCCCTGAACGACGCTGGACTCGCCCCGGCAGACGTCGACGGACTGACCACGTTCACGATGGACACCAGTGCCGAGATCGCGCTGGCCCGCGAGCTCGGGCTCGGCGACCTGAGGTTCTTCTCGCGGATCAACTACGGCGGCGGCGCGGCTTGCGCGACCATCCAGCAGGCCGCGATGGCGGTCGCGACGGGCGTCGCCGATGTGGTGGTCGCCTACCGTGGCTTCAACGAGCGCTCGGGGCAGCGGTTCGGGCAGGTGCAGCCGTGGGCCGCGCAGCAGGTCAACACCAACGGCATCGACAACGCCTGGACCTACCCGCTCGGTCTCTCGACCCCTGCGGCGACGGTCGCCATGCAGGCGCGCCGCTACATGCACGACTACGGCGTGACCAGCGCGGACTTCGGTGCCGTGGCCGTCGCCGACCGGCGCCACGCCGCGACCAACCCGGCCGCGTTCTTCTACCAGAAGCCGATCACCCTCGAGGACCACCAGGCCTCCCGGATGATCGCGGACCCGCTCCACCTGCTCGACTGCTGCCAGGAGTCCGACGGCGCCGTCGCGATCGTCGTCACCAGCCCCGAGCGGGCCCGCGACCTGCCGAATCCGCCGGTCGCCATCGCCGCGGCCGCACAGGGCAGCGCCGCCGACCAGTACGTGATGACCTCCTACTACCGCGACGAGATCGGCATCCCCGAGATGGGCGTGGTCGCCAAGGATCTGTGGCGCCAGTCCGGTCTCGCCGCGGCCGACATCGACACCGCCGTGCTCTACGACCACTTCACCCCCTACGTACTCATGCAGCTCGAGGAGCTCGGCTTCTGCGGCAGGGGAGAGGCCAAGGACTTCGTACGTGACGGGGCCATCGAGCTCGGCGGACGACTGCCCGTCAACACCCACGGCGGCCAGCTCGGCGAGGCGTACCTGCACGGCATGAACGGCATCGCCGAGGGCGTACGCCAAGTACGCGGCACCTCCGTGAACCAGGTCGCGGGCGCCGCGCATGTGCTCGTGACCGCGGGCACGGGCGTACCCACGAGCGGACTGGTGCTCACCTCCTCCTGACCGGGTCGACGCAAGGCGCTGAAATTTTGCGCAAGCTCTTGCAGCGGCAGGGACTGATGGGTTGACGTGTGACGTCGA
Organism: Nocardioides sp. NPDC006303; assembly: GCF_040613175.1. Lineage (NCBI taxonomy): Bacteria > Bacillati > Actinomycetota > Actinomycetes > Propionibacteriales > Nocardioidaceae > Nocardioides > Nocardioides sp. NPDC006303. The sequence continues at coordinate 98,327 of NZ_JBEXRR010000013.1, read as the reverse complement.
TCACCCTACGGTCTCTCTGCAAGATCTTGCAGCAAGATTCAGCCTTCGACCTAGGAGGAACCATGGCTAAACCGTTCATCACGAGAAAGTCCATGGCTGCCGCACTTGCCCTCTCGGCGGGCGCTGTCGCCGCGCTCACGATCCCGGTCTCGGCCCCGGCACAGGCCGCGCCACCGGGAGACAAGGACGTCACCGCGGTGATGTTCGAATGGAACTTCGCCTCGGTGGCCCGCGAATGCACCAGCACCCTGGGCCCGGCCGGCTACGGCTACGTCCAGGTCTCCCCACCCCAGGAGCACATCCAGGGCTCGCAGTGGTGGACGTCCTACCAGCCCGTCAGCTACCGGATCGCGGGCCGCTTGGGTGACCGCACCGCCTTCAAGAACATGATCGACACCTGCCACGCCGCCGGTGTGAAGGTCGTCGCCGACGCCGTCATCAACCACATGTCCGCGGGTTCCGGCACCGGCACCGGCGGCTCGTCCTACAGCAAGTACGACTACCCCGGTCTCTACTCGAGCTACGACCTCGACAACTGCACGGCCACCATCAGCAACTACCAGGACCGCACCAACGTCCAGGAGTGCGAGCTGGTCGGTCTCGCCGATCTCGACACCGGCGAGGACTACGTACGCGGCAAGATCGCCGGCTACCTCAACGACCTGCTCTCGCTCGGCGTCGACGGGTTCCGGATCGACGCCGCCAAGCACATGTCCGCCTCCGACCTCGCCAACATCAAGTCCCGCCTCAGCAACCCGAACGTCTACTGGAAGCAGGAGGCCATCTTCGGCGCGGGGGAGGCCGTCTCGCCCAGCGAGTATCTCGGCAACGGCGACGTCCAGGAGTTCCGCTACGCCCGCGACCTGAAGCGGGTCTTCAACAACGAGAACCTCGCCTATCTGAAGAACTACGGCGAGGGCTGGGGCTACATGTCCTCGGGCAGCTCGGCCGTCTTCGTCGACAACCACGACACCGAGCGCGGCGGCGACACGCTCAACTACAAGGACGGCGCCAACTACACCCTGGCGAACGTCTTCATGCTGGCCTGGCCCTACGGCTCGCCCGACATCCACTCCGGCTACGAGTGGAGCGACAAGGACGCGGGCCCGCCCAACGCCGGCACCGTCAACGCCTGCTGGCAGGACGGCTGGAAGTGCCAGCACGCCTGGCCCGAGATCAAGAAGATGGTCGCCTTCCGCAACACCGCCCGCGGCCAGGCCGTCACCAACTGGTGGGACAACGGCGCCGACGCCATCGCCTTCGGGCGAGGCAGCAAGGCGTACGTGGCGATCAACCACGAGTCCTCGTCGCTGACCCGCACCTTCCAGACGTCGCTGGCAGCGGGCACCTACTGCGACGTACAGAGCGGCAAGAGCGTCGCCGTGAACGGCTCCGGTCAGTTCACCGCCACCCTCGGCGCCAACACCGCCCTCGCGCTGCACGTCGGCGCGACGACCTGCAGCTGATCCCGCGTCCGACCGTCCGGCGCCGACCCCCATGGGCGCCGGTCGGTCGGTCTCCACCGCATGCCCCCGCACAATCCAGAGAGGCCCTCAAAGGTGAATCGAAGAAGTGGCGCACACGGCGCGCCCCGCATGGCAGCGACCGTGCTCGCGACCGCACTGCTCGCCACGGTGCTGCAGACGGCCACGTCGGAGTCGGCGACCGCGGCCGCCCCGAAGCCGCCGTCGGACGCCAAGCTGGCCGCCGAGCCGGCCCGTCACGAGGCGACGAAGGAGCAGTTCTACTTCGTGCTGCCCGACCGGTTCGCCAACGGCGAGACCGGCAACGACAAGGGCGGCCTGACCGGCAGCCGTATGGAGACCGGGTTCGACAGAGGCGACAAGGGCTTCTACCAGGGCGGCGACCTCCAGGGCCTCACCGACCGGCTCGACTACATCAAGGGCCTCGGCACCACCGCGATCTGGATGGCGCCGATCTTCAAGAACAAGCCCGTCCAGGGAGAGGGCGCGAACGCCTCGGCCGGCTACCACGGCTACTGGATCACCGACTTCACCCAGGTCGACCCCCACTTCGGCACCAACGAGGACCTCGAGACCCTCGTCGACGCGGCCCACGCGAAGGGCATGAAGGTCTTCTTCGACGTCATCACCAACCACACCGCCGACACCGTCGACTACGCCGAGAAGAAGTACGGCTACCGCCCCAAGGGCGCCTTCCCGTACCTCGACACCGAAGGCCGTCCGTTCGACGACGCCGACTCGTCCTCGGACAGCGCGAAGGTGGACGACGACTCGTTCCCCTACACCCCGGCCAACACCGGCGAGATGGTGCCGTCCTGGCTCAACGACCCGACGCTCTACCACAACCGCGGCGACTCCACCTGGGAGGGCGAGTCGACCACGTACGGCGACTTCAGCGGCCTGGACGACCTGTGGACCGAGCGTCCCGAGGTCGTCGAGGGGATGACGAAGATCTACCAGAGGTGGGTCCGCGACTTCGACATCGACGGCTTCCGCATCGACACCGTCAAGCACGTCGGCCTGGACTTCTGGACCGAGTGGGCGACCGCCCTGGACGCGTACGCCGCCAAGCAGGGTCGCGAGGACTTCTTCATGTTCGGCGAGGTCTACTCCGCCGACAGCGACGTCACCTCTCCGTACGTCACCCGCGGCCGTCTCGACGCCACCCTGGACTTCCCATTCCAGGACGCGGCCCGCGCCTACGCCTCGTTGGGCGCTCCGGCCGACCGGCTCGCCAAGGTCTTCGCCGACGACTACAAGTACGCCACGGACAAGGCCAACGCCTACGAGCAGGTGACCTTCCTCGGCAACCACGACATGGGCCGGATCGGCACCTTCCTCGCGGCCGACCACCCCGGCGCGACCGACGCCGAGCTCGTCCAGCGCGCCCGGCTGGCCAACGAACTGATGTTCCTCTCCCGCGGAAACCCCGTCGTCTACTACGGCGACGAGCAGGGCTTCACCGGCGCCGGCGGTGACAAGGACGCCCGCCAGACGCTGTTCGGCTCGAAGGTCGCCGACTACCTCGACGACGACCAGATCGGCACCGACCGCACGCATGCCGACGACGCGTACGACACCACCCACCCGGTCTACACCGCGATCGCCACGCTGGCGAAGCTCCGTGAGGACCACCCGGCGCTGACCGACGGCACCCAGCACGAGCTCCATGCCAAGGACTCCGTCTACGCGTTCTCGCGCACCGGAGAGGACCGGGAGTACGTGGTCGCGGTCAACAACGCCGCCGAGGCGAAGACCGTCACACTGCCCGTGGAGTCGGCCGCCTTCGAGACGATCTACGGCGGCGACGCTGCCGAGACCGCGGCCGACGGCAAGATCGAGGTGACCGTCCCGGCGCTCTCCTCTGTCGTCCTACGCGCCGACGCGAAGCTTCCGGAGGCCACCGCGAAGCCCACCTTGTCGCTGACCGCCCCGGACTCCGGCGCCACCGGCACGGTCACCCTCTCCGCCGACCCGGGGGAGACCGCCGGTGCCCGCGTGGTCTTCGCCGGCCAGGTCGGCAACGGCAAGTGGCGCACCCTCGGCTCGGTCGACCACGCTCCCTACAGGATCACCCAGTACGTCCCCGAGACCGTCGCCGCCGGCACCGCGCTGCGCTACAAGGCGGTGGTCGTCGACCGCGACGGACGCACCGCGAGCGACCTGGCCGAGACCACGGCCGGACAGGCACCCGAGGCCGAGAACCCGAGCGCCGTCGACCGCGACTACGCGGTCGTGCACTACCGGCGGGCCGACGGCGACTACACCGGCTGGACCCTCCGGGTCGGCGACCAGAACAGTGGGTTCAGTGGCCGCGACGCCTACGGCGCCTTCGCCTGGGTGAAGCTTCCAGAGGGCGCGTCCTCGGTGACGTACACGGTCGAGAAGGACGGCACCGCCGACGGCGGTGAGCGGACGATCGACCTCGCCGAGACCGGCGAGGTCTGGGTCGAGGCCGGCAACGAGGGCCAGCAGACCACCAGGCCCGACGGCGTCTACCCGGCGCCCGACACGTCCAAGGCGGTCATCCACCTGCACCGCGCCGACGGCGACTACGACGGCTGGGGCCTGCACACCTGGACCGGCGCCGCCAGCCCGACCGAGTGGTCCAAGCCGTTGCAGCCGACCGGTGAGGACGCCTACGGCGTCACCTTCGAGGTGCCGCTGGTCGACCGCGCCACCTCGCTCAACTACATCGTCCACAAGGGCGACGAGAAGGACATCCCGAACGACCGCTCGCTCGACCTGACCACGTACGGCCACGAGGTGTGGCTCAACTCCGGCGACACCGGCTACCTGCTGCCGTCGGTCGGCTCGGCGCCCGAGCTCGACCTGACCAAGGCGCAGGCGCAGTGGATCGACCGGGAGACCGTGGTGCTGCCGAAGGAGATGGCGAGCGGCTCGGCGCTGTCCACGCAGCTGGTCTACGACCGCGACGGCGGCATCACCGTCGAGGATGGCGCTCTCAGCAGCGAGGGCCGCTGGCTACGGCTGCAGGCCTCGACGCTGAGCGAGGAGCAGAAGGCGCGGTTCCCGCACCTGAAGGAGTACGCCGCCTTCACCGTCGACCCCCGCGACCGCGACCGGATCCGGGAGGCGCTCTCCGGCCAAGTCGTGCTCACCCAGCGCATCGGCAACGGTGCCCTGGTCACGGGAACCGGTGTCCAGACGCAGGGCATCCTCGACGACCTCTACGCCGCGAAGGCGGAGAAGGCGTCGCTCGGACCGGTGTTCAAGGGCGGGAAGGTCACCCTGTCGGTCTGGGCGCCGACCGCCCACGAGGTCTCGCTCGAGCTCGGCGCCAAGAGGGTTGCGATGCGCCGTGACGACGCCAGCGGCGTCTGGTCGGCGACCGGCTCCGCCACGGCTTGGCGCGGCAAGGAGTACCGCTACGCCGTGACCGTGTGGGCCCCGGGCGTGCAGAAGCTGGTCACGAACAAGGTGACCGACCCCTACTCGGTCGCGCTCACCGCCGACTCCGAGCGCAGCCTCGTCGTCGACCTCGGCGACAGGGCGCTCGCCCCCAAGGGCTGGTCGACACTGAAGAAGCCGAAGGCCGTGGCGATGAAGGACGCCCAGATCCAGGAGCTCCACATCCGCGACTTCTCGGTCGAGGACGAGACCAGCGAATACCCGGGTGGCTACCTCGCCTTCGCCGACGAGGAGAGCGACGGGGTGAAGCACCTGCGCAAGCTGGCCGGAGCCGGCACGTCGTACGTCCATCTGCTGCCGGCCTTCGACATCGCCACGATCCCGGAGCGGAAGAGCGACCAGACCACGCCCGACTGCGACCTCGCGTCCTACGCGGCCGACAGCGAGGAGCAGCAGGAGTGCGTCGCCGCGGCGGCCGCGAAGGATGCGTACAACTGGGGCTACGACCCCTACCACTACACGGTTCCGGAGGGCTCCTACGCCACCGATCCGGACGGCACCGAGCGGACGGTCGAGTTCCGGCAGATGGTGAAGTCGCTCAACGAGGACGGACTGCGCGTCGTCATGGACGTGGTCTACAACCACACCACCAGCAGCGGCCAGGCGAAGACGTCCGTGCTCGACAAGATCGTGCCCGGCTACTACCAGCGGCTCCTCGCCGACGGCTCCGTCGCCAACTCCACCTGCTGCTCCAACACCGCGCCCGAGAACGCGATGATGGGCAAGCTTGTCGTCGACTCGATCCTCACCTGGGCCAAGGAGTACAAGGTCGACGGCTTCCGCTTCGACCTGATGGGACACCACCCCAAGGCCAACATCCTGGCCGTCCGCAAGGCCCTCGACACCCTCACGCTCGAGAAGCACGGCGTCGACGGGAAGAGGATCATCCTCTACGGCGAGGGCTGGAACTTCGGTGAGGTCGCCGACGACGCCCGCTTCGTGCAGGCCACCCAGAAGAACATGGCGGGCACCGGCATCGCCACGTTCAGCGACCGCGCCAGAGATGCCGTACGCGGCGGCGGCCCGTTCGACGCCGACCCGGGCGTCCAGGGCTTCGCGAGCGGTCTCTACACCGACCCCAACACCTCGACCGCCAACGGCACCGAGGCGCAGCAGCGGGCGCGGCTGATGCACTACCAGGACCTGATCAAGGTCGGGCTCTCCGGCAACCTCGCCGACTACTCGTTCACCGACACCGCGGGCAACCAGGTGAAGGGCTCGCAGGTCGACTACAACGGCTCGCCGGCCGGCTACGCCGACGAGCCCGGAGACGCGCTCGCCTACGCCGACGCTCACGACAACGAGTCGCTCTACGACGCGCTGACGTTCAAGTTGCCCGCCTCGACCAGCACCGCGGACCGCTCGCGGATGCAGGTGCTCGCCATGGCCACAGCCGCGCTCTCACAGGGACCGGCGCTCTCCCAGGCCGGCACCGACCTGCTCCGCTCGAAGTCGCTGGACCGCAACTCCTACGACTCCGGCGACTGGTTCAACGCCATCCACTGGGACTGCGACGCCGGCAACGGCTTCGGTCGCGGTCTGCCGCCGGCGGCGGACAACAAGGACAAGTGGCCCTTCGCCAAGCCGCTGTTGGCCTCGACCCCGGCGCCGGGCTGCTCGGAGATCGACGGTGCCTCGGCCGCCTACCAGGACCTGCTGAGGATCCGTACGGATGAGTCGGCCTTCCACCTGTCCACCACCGGCGAGGTCCAGGAGGAGCTCGGGTTCCCGCTTTCGGGGAAGGACGAGAAGCCGGGTGTGATCACCATGCGCCTCGGTGACCTCGTGGTCGTCTTCAACGCGACCACGACGACGCAGCAGCAGACGGTGAAGGCCGCCGAGGGCGCCGGCTACCGCCTGCACCCGACTCAGGCCGACGGCTCGGACGAGGTCGTGAAGTCGTCCTCGTTCGAGGCGGGCTCGGGCACCTTCACGGTGCCCGCCCGGACGGTGGCTGTCTTCACCCGCTGATCCGGATTGGTCGAGAAACGTACGCGGCCCCGGCTCATCGAGCCGGGGCCTGCGGCTTCCTGGTCAGGAAGCTCGGCGTCAGGATCAGGAAGGGCTGTTGCCGGCGATTGCGCCGACCACCACGAGCGTGATGACAACCAGGGCGGCGATGACCATGAGGCCGGCCGGGCTCCGGAAGTCGAACATGGGGATTCCTTTCGGCTAGTTCGGCGACAGGCGTCGAGTGGGGAACGATGGCCTGCGGACGCGTCGGGAGAGCCAACACCGGCGATGCCCGTGGCGTCGCGTATACATAACCAGCCAGGCGCGCGATGCGCGTAGGGTACAAAGTCCCAAATTTTACCGAAGCCATTCACCTCCGGAGAGATATGTGATATGGCAACAGTTCGCTTGATGCGCCTCGGTAAAGACTACCCGGAACCTTGGGTCGGCCGGCGATCGGTCTCGCCGGGCGCGCCGAGGTTGTGAGGCCCGTCACCCGTGCGGGTCAGTCCAGCCCGGCGGCATGTCGGCCGGCGCGCCGGCCGAAGTAGGAGCCGTCGCCGAGCTGCATGCCGGACGCGTAGCCCTTGGCATCCTGGGCGAGGTTGGCCGCGCAAGCACCTGCGGCGTACAGGCCCGCGATCGCGGAGCCGTCCTCGCGGCGTACCTCTCCTTCGACGGTGGTCGCCAGACCGCCCATCGTGAACCCGGCGTACATCGCCTTGCCGAGCGAGAGGTCGTACGCGCCCCACGGGCCGGTGTCCTGCGGCTCGGTCCACTCCGGCGCCTTGTGGAGCTCCGGGTCCTCGCCGTCGGCGGCATTTGCGTTGTAGGAGGTCAGCGTCGCGTTCAGGGTGTCGAAGGGTACGCCCAGGCCGGCCGCCATCTCCTCGACCGTCTCCCAGCCGTCGATGAACGGGCACAGCGGCATCTTCGGGTGCTCGATGTGCGCCGAGTCGACGATCAGGAACGCGGCCGAGTCCGGCTGCTCCATGACGAAGGCGGCCGTACGCGCGTGGTAGGAGTCCTCGGCCACGAACCGCTTGCCGTGCTTGTTGACGATGATCCCGGTGAGCAGGATCGAGGGCGGGTAGAACGGCGCGGTCTGGAACGGCTCGTCCATGAACCGCCAGCGGCCACCCGCCGAGGCGCCCAGGCGCAGCCCGAGGCCGTCGTCGTAGGTGGAGGCCAGCGGGAAGAGCTTCTCGCCGAGCCGGGGTGTGTGCTCGGCGACCATGTCGGCGTTGCCGACGAAGCCGCCGGCGGCGAGGATCACCGCCTTGGCGCGGATCGCGCCACGCTCCTCGAACCGGCGCCAGGCCAGACCGACGACGCGGCCGTCCTCGATCACCAGGTTGGTGGCACCGGTCTCGTAGCGGATCACCGCCGACGTCTCGGCCAGCCGGTCGGCCATCCGGTCGACGACCAGCTTGGCGCCGCCGGTGTCGCCCGGGACCGGCACCTTGTGGCCGCGCGGCGCCGGGACGGCGAGGTCGCGGAAGGGGTGGACCTTCTCGTTGCCGGTGTACATCAGCCCCTCCGTGCCGGGCTGGATGACGGCCTTGCCGGGCCAGAACGTGCGCTCGAACTCGAAGCCGAGCGCCTCGAGCCAGTCGAAGTGCTCTACCGAGTCGTCGCAGTAGGCCTGGATCTTGTCGTCCTCGGGCTCCTTGGAGACGGCGCGGATATAGTTGAACATCTCCTCGGCCGAGTCCTCGATCCCCGTCGCCTTCTGCACCGCGGTGCCGCCGCCGAGGTAGAAGTGGCCACCGGCCATCGCGGAGGTGCCACCGGGCTCGGCGGCGCGCTCCAGGAGGATCGTGCGGGCGCCCGCCCGGGCCGCCTCCAGCGCCGCGGCCCCGCCGGCCACGCCGAAGCCGACCACGATCACGTCGGTCTCCTCCGACCAGCCGCCGAAGCGCTCCTCGACGTCGGCAGGGGAGAGTACGTCGGGCAGTGCCGTTCCGCTCATGCCGTCCCCCCGTGTAACACGTCGTTCGTAGGACTATCCGGTCGTTCTAATAGGGCGAGTAGTCCAACGAACAGCGTGTTACAGCTCGCGCGGCTCATCGCACCTCCAGGTAGCAGTCGGCGAGCACGGGCGCACCATCGCGGGCAGGATCGTCGGAGGAGATCGTGGCCCTGACCAGGATCTTCAGCTCTTCGTCCCAGGCCTCGATCGAGATCGTCTCGCCGGGGAAGACGATCCCGGCGAACCGGGCGCCGAACCCGGCGACCCGGGTGGCATCCCCGTCCAGGAGCAGGGCGGTCGCCTCGCGCAGCACGATGCCGTAGGAGCAGAGCCCGTGCAGGATCGGCTTGGGGAAGCCGGCCTTCGCGGCGAAGGCGGGGTCGGCGTGCAGCGGGTTGCGGTCGCCGCAGAGCCGGTAGAGCAGCGCCTGCTGCTCGGTGACGTCGTACGCACCCACAGCATCCGGCGCGCGGTCCGGAACCGGCAGCGACGTCGACGGCCCGCGCTCGCCTCCGAAGCCACCCTCGCCGCGTACGAAGATCGAGCTCCTGACCGTCCATAGCGGATCTCCGGTCGGGGTCGTGGCGACACCCTCCTGGACGATGACGGCCGCCTTGCCCTTGTCCCAGACCTCGGCGATCCGGGTCGAGACGACGGCCTCTCCCGAGGTGGGGATCGGGCCGTCGACGCGGATCTCCTGGGAGCCGTGGAGCACCGAGGCCAGGTCGATGTCGCAGCCCGGCAGGTCGAGCGAGGGCGGCTCGGTGACGTGGAAGGTCGGCGCCACGACGCCGAAGGACGGCAGCACCGTCAGGGCGTCGGAGTCGAGCGTGTAGCGCAGGGCTGCCGGGTCGGTCGCGTCGCCGGGACGCGAGCCGGCGCCGATGCCGAGGTGATAGAGCAGCACGTCGGACGAGCTCCACGAGAACGACTGGGACGGCAGCTCCGCGCCGATGGCCTTGGTCGGGTCGATGGGCATCAGCTGTGCTCCTTGTCCTGAGGGTTCTGGGAGTTCTGGGGCTTCACGGGCGAGACGGCGCAGTCCTCGGCGGCCAGATAGCCGAAGACCAGGGCGGGGCCGATGGTGGCGCCGGGGCCGGCGTAGGTGCGGCCCATGACGGCGGACGAGACGTTGCCGGCGGCGTACAGACCCTCGATCACGGAGCCGTCGGGGCGCAGGACGCGGGCGCGGCGGTCGGTGACCAGGCCGCCCTTGGTGCCGAGGTCGCCCGGAGCCATCTTGACGGCGTAGAACGGCGCCTGGTCGATGACGTTGAGCGAGCAGTTCGGCTTGACGGTGGGATCGGAGTAGTACTTGTCGTAGGTCGACTCGCCGCGGTGGAAGTCCTCGTCGACGCCGGACTCGGCGAAGCCGTTGAAACGGGCCAGGGTCTCGCGCAGGCCGTCGACGGGCACCTCGATCTTCTCGGCCAGCGCCTCCACCGACGAGGCCTTCACGACGACGCCACTCTTGAGCCAGCGGCCCGGGAACGGCTGGCCCGGCCCGAGGCCGGCGAAGATGTAGCGGTTGCGGTAGCGCTGGTCGAAGACCAGCCAGGCCGGGACGTGCGAGATGCCCGTCTCCTGCCCCTTGTAGATCTCGTGGACGGCCTCGACATAGGGGAGCGCCTCGTTCATGAACCGCTTGCCGGCGCCGTTGACGATGATCGACCCCGGCAGGTTGCGCTCGGCGAGCGCGAACCACGGCCGCCCGGGGAACGGGATCGTCGGACCCCACCAGGACTCGTCCATCAGGTCGGTGTCCGCACCGGCCGCGATCCCGGCCAGGATCCCGCCGCCGGTGTTGGAGAAGGCGCCGGTGGTCCATTCGACCGAGGTCGGCGCCGGCAGGTACTTCTCCCGCATCTCCAGGTTGCGCTCGAAGCCGCCGGAGCCGAGGATCACGCCGCGCCGTGCCCGGATCACCGTGGTCGGCCCTGACTCGCCGTGGCGCACCTCGACGCCGACGACCCGGCCGCCCTCGGTGACCAGGCCGACCAGCTCGGTCTCGTAGCGGACCTCGACGCCGGCATCCAGGAGCCCCTTGCGCAGTCCGATCGCGAGCGCCGCGCCCATGGCGTACATCTTCTTTCCGAGCAGTCCGGCGAGGATCCGCGCGACCGCGATCTTGACCATCGTGATCGGGCCCCGGATCGTGCGCATGCCGAGGCTGATCTTGCGGAAGTCGGCCTGGGTGACGACCATGTTGGCCGGCGACTTCGTATAGGGCGGATGCAGCCGCGAGAGTTCCTCGCCGATCATTCGGGCGTCGAGCGGGGCTGGCTCGACGGAGCGACCTGCGCCGCGGCCCCCGGGGGCCTCGGGGTGGTAGTCGGCGTAGTCGGGAACCCAGTTGAACCGCACCGGCGTCTTCTCGCAGACGAAGGAGAGCACCTCCGGGCCGCGACCCAGGAACGTCTCGCGCCGGTCGCTGGGCACGACGTCGCCGACGATCGACTCGAGGTAGAGGCTGGCGTCCTCGGGGGAGTCCTTCTGGTGGGCTGCCTCGAGGGCGTGGTTGCGCGGGATCCAGACCCCGCCGCCCGAGCGGGACGTCGACCCGCCGAAGTAGGCGCTCTTCTCGATGACGACGGTCTCGAGCCCGTGGCGGCGGGCGGCCGCGAGCGCGGCAGTCATCCCGGCGCCTCCGGCGCCCACGACCACGACGTCGTACGTCTCGTCGGTCTCTCCCATGGTGCTCCCTCAGCTTCGACTGTCCCAGAACTGAAACACGTTCTACCATAGACGACAGTGCACGAAACACGCCCAGGGACTCGACAAAACTGAAACGTGTTCTAGTATTGATCCATCGGCAGCGCACGAACCGCGCCGTCCGAGGTCATTGGGACACCATGCAGGAAGGCAGAGCGGTGAGCGAACCGACACAGCGCCCCCACAAGGACGCACAGACCGTCAAGGACGGGGTGCAGGACCTGCTGCCCACGCTAAGGGAGCGGGCCGAGGAGACCGAGCGTCTCCGGGTCGTGCCCGAGTCGAGCGTCAAGGAGCTGGAGGAGGTCGGCTTCTTCAAGCTGCTGCAGCCGGCCCGGTTCGGCGGTCTCGAGGCGGACCCGGTCGACTTCTACACCTGTGTGCGCGACATCGCCTCGGCGTGCGGATCGACGGGCTGGGTCTCCAGCGTCCTGGGCGTCCACCCCTGGCAGATCGCGCTCTTCGCCGACGAGGCCCAGCAGGCGGTCTGGGGCGAGGACCCCGACACCCGGGTCTCCTCCTCCTACGCCCCGGTGGGCAAGGCTGCGATCACCGAGGGCGGCTTCACGCTCTCCGGTCGCTGGTCGTTCTCCTCCGGCTGCGCACATGCCACCTGGGTGCTGCTCGGCGGCCTCGTCTTCAACGACGAGGGCCAGGTGGTCGACTTCCGTACGTTCCTGGTGCCGCGCGAGCGCTACGAGATCGTCGACGTCTGGAACGTCGTCGGCCTGGCCGGCACCGGCTCCAACGACATCGTGGTCGAGGACGTCTTCATCCCGGAGACCTTCACGCTCTCGATGGCCGAGACCGGGCGCTGCAAGGGACCTGGGCAGGCGGTCAACACCGGTGACCTCTACAAGCTGCAGTTCCACTCGCTGTTCACCACCACGATCACCACGCCGATCATCGGCATGGCCCGCGGCGCCTATGAGGAGCACGTGACCATGCAGCAGAACCGGGTCCGCGCCTCCTACGGTGAGAAGGCGTCCCTGGACCCCTTCGCCGCCGTCCGCGTGGCGACCGCCTCCTCCGACATCGACGCCGCTTGGGCGCTGCTGATGGGCAACATCCGCGAGCAGCAGGCGTACGTCGCCCGCGGCGAGAAGATCCCGATCACCCAGCGGCTGCGGATCCGCCGCGACCAGGTTCTCGGCACCCAGCGCGCGATCGACGCGATCGACCTGCTCTTCGAGGCCTCCGGCGGCCGGGCGCTGGCCAATGGGACCCCGCTCCAGCGCGCCTGGCGCGACGCCCACGCGGGCCGCGTCCACGCCGCCAACGACCCCGAGCGGGCGCTGCAGATGTACGGCGCCTCCGAGTTCGGGCACAAGGTCGACCCGGGGATGTACTGAGATGGCGCTCGTGAAGGATGACGTCGCCCACGACGTCCGGATCAAGACCGAGGCGGCGGGCGAGATCTCGCTGCGCTACTACGACCTGGGTTCAGGTGGGGACGACCGGCTGCCGCTGGTGATGCTTCACGGCGGGGGTCCCGGGGCCTCGTCGTGGTCCAACTTCGGCACCGCGCTGGAGGGCTTCGCGGCCGACTTCCGCACGATCCTGGTCGACCAGCCGGGCTTCGGCGCCTCCGACAAGCCGGAGGTGGTGGGCAACTACTACCGCTTCGCCGGCGATGCGGTGATCGCGCTCCTCGACGAGCTGGGCCTGACGAAGGTGCATTTGCTGGGCAACTCGCTCGGCGGCGGGACCGCGATGCGGATCGCGCTCACCTACCCGGACCGGGTGGGGCGGCTGGTGCTGATGGGGCCGGGCGGGCTCTCGCTCAACCTCTTCCATGCCGATCCCACCGAGGGCGTACAGCGCCTGATGGACTTCTCCGGCGACCCGACCCGGGAGGCGCTCAAGGCGTTCATCTCGACCATGGTCGTCAACCAGAAGCTGGTCACCGACGAGCTGGTCGAGGAGCGGTTCGCGGACGCGACCGCGCCCGGAGCGCGCGAGGCGATGGCGTCGATGGGGTGGTCGTTCTACAACCCCGAGACCGCCGAGGACGGCATGCTGTGGCGCGAGGCGCACCGGCTGCGCCACCACACGCTGCTCACCTGGGGACGCGAGGACCGGGTCAACCCGCTCGACGGCGCGTTCCCCGCGCTGAAGCTGATCCCCAAGGCACAGCTGCATGTCTTCCCGCGTTGTGGGCACTGGGCACAGATCGAAGCGGCCGACGAGTTCCGCGAGGTGGCGGTCTCCTTCTTGAAGCGGCACCGCGAACGTACTCCCAAGGAGAAGTCATGACGATCGACCTGAAGTCCATGGGCTACGTACGCGTCACCAGCACCGACCTGGAGGCGTGGCGTACGTTCGCCGGCAAGGTCCTCGGCCTGATCGAGGCGAAGGGCCCGAACCCCGAAAATCTCTACTACCGCATCGACGAGGTCTCGGCCCGGCTTGTGATCGAGCCGGGCGAGGTGGACCAGCTCAGCTGCGTCGGCTGGGAGGTCGCCGACCACACCGCGCTGGCGCAGGCCCGCGAGCACTTGGAGAAGTCCGGGGTCGAGGTCGAGGAGGGCACCCCTGAGGAGCTCGCCGAGCGCCGGGTGCAGGAGATGCTGCGCTTCCGTGACCCCTTCGACAACGTCTTCGAGCTCTTCCACGGCATCACCTACGAGCGACGCCCAGCGGTCTCGCCCTACGGCCACACCTTCGTGACCGGCGAGCAGGGGATGGGCCACGTGGTGATCCCGGTCTCCGACGACGTCGAGGCGCTGGAGTTCTATCGCGACACGCTCGGGTTCCGGCTGCGCGACTCGATGAGCATGCCGGGGGAGTTCGCCGGCAAGGAGCCCGGCACGAAGATCTGGCTGCGGTTCCTCGGGATCAACCCGCGTCACCACTCGCTGGCATTCCTGCCGTTCCCCAACGACTCCAAGTGCGTCCACATCATGCTCGAGGTCGACAAGCTCGACGACGTCGGCCGGGCGCTGGAGCGGGTGAAGAAGTACGGCGCGAAGCTCTCGGCGACGCTCGGGCGGCACATGAACGACGAGATGGTCTCCTTCTACGTGAAGTCGCCGGGTGGTTTCGACATCGAGTTCGGCACCGAGGGACTGCAGGTCGACGACCAGAAGTGGGTCGCCCGGGAGTCCACGGCCGTCTCGTACTGGGGTCACGACTTCGGCGTAGGCCAGTGATCGGGTATGCGTATAGAGGTGCCTGATGGGATGTCTCCCGATGCCGCCGAGAGCTGGCCGCATCCGGAGCTGATCGAGTCCTTCCACGGTCGCTTCGACTTCGAAGCGCCACCTTCTCCACCGGAGACCCCTGCCGACGCCGAGGCGGACGCCCGGTTCCGTACGGTGCTGGGCCGGTTCGCCTCCGGGGTCACCGTGATCGCAGCGCAGACCGCCGAGGGACCGGTCGGGATGACCTGCCAGTCGTTCTCCTCGGTGTCGCTGCGGCCGCCGCTGATCCTCTTCGCGCCGACCAAGTCCTCGCGGGCCTGGGCCCGGATCCGTCGCGCCGGGCACTTCTCGGTCAACATCCTCGCCGCCGGCCAGGAGGCCGTCTCGAACCAGTTCGCCTCACGTGCCGCGGACAAGTACGCCGACATCTCCTGGACCCCGTCGGCCCACCACGGCGACCCGCATCTCGACGGGGCCGTCGGCTATCTCGACTGCGCGGTCCACTCGGTCCACGAGGAGGGCGACCACTATCTCGTCGTCGGCCGCGTCCTGGACCTCGAGGAGGGCGCCGCCACCGAGCCGCTGCTCTTCTTCCGCAGCAACTACCGGGAGCTGGACTGAACAGTCCTCTCATGGTTCAGCTTTTGCTGAATACATGTTTCGCTGTACTGTCGCGGCATGGTCACCGCCACCACCTCCTCTCTGGATGCGCTCGCCCGGTTCGGGCATGCCCTCTCCGACGCCACCCGGGCCCGGGTCCTGATGCAGCTGCGCGAAGGCCCGGCCTACCCGGCCGAGCTGTCCGAGTCCCTGGGCGTGACGCGCCAGTCGATGTCGAACCACCTGGCCTGCCTGCGCGGCTGCGGGCTGGTCGTCGCAGTCCCCGAGGGCAGGCGTACGCGTTACGAGCTCGCCGACGGCCGCCTCGCGCACGCGCTGGCTGACCTGCACGACCTGATCCTGGTCACCGATCCGGAGGCCTGCCGCGACTCCGCCGAGCAGGGCTGCTGCTGATGGGACACGGACACGGACACGGACACGGGCACGGCGCCGCTGTGGGTCACGCCGGCGGCAGGCACCGATGGCGGCTGGCCGTCACCTTCGCCATGGTGGCGGCGTTCCTGGTCGTCGAGCTCGTCGCCGGGCTGTGGTCGGGGTCCCTGGCGCTGATCTCGGACGCCGGCCACATGACCGCGGACGTCGTCGCACTCGGCGCCGCGCTGATCGCGACCCGGATCGCCACCCGCGCCGACACCACCGGTCGCCGCACCTACGGCTCCTACCGGGTCGAGGTCTTCGCCTCCGGCCTGACCGTCCTGGTGATGCTCGGGGTCGCGGTCTACGTCGTGCTCGAGGCGATCGGCCGCATCGGGGAGGGATCCGAGGTCCGGACCGGGGCGATGCTCGTGGTCGGTGCGATCGGCCTGGCCATCAACCTGGTCTCGATGCTGCTCCTGCGCGCGGGGGCGAGCGAGTCGCTCAACCTCAAGGGCGCCTACTTCGAGGTGGTCGCCGACGCCGCCGGCAGCGTCGGTGTGATCGTGGCCGGACTCCTCGTCGCCGCCACCGGGCAGCCGCTTTGGGACACGGCCGTCGCCGTCGCGATCGGGGTCTTCGTCGCCGTACGTGCCATCGCGCTGGGCCGTCAGGTCCTGGCGGTCCTCGGCCAGCACGTCCCCGAGGGAATGGAGGTCGACCAGGTCGTCGCCGACCTCGAAGCGGTCCCGGGCGTGGACGGCGTCCATGACCTGCATGTGTGGACGTTGACCTCCGGGATGCACGTCGCTACCGCTCATCTCGTCCTGGATGCAGGCAGCGATGCCCAAGCTGTCCTGACCGATGCCCAGACCGCGCTCGCCAGCCGGCACCGGATCGAGCACGCCACCCTGCAGACCGAGACAGCCCCCACCCGACAGTGCCATGAGGTGAACTGGTGAGCTCGGGCCTCCCGATCCATGTCATCGGCCGACCCGATCCGTCCCGGAGGGCCGTCCTGGTGCGACGGGTCCGGCTCCTGGTCGCCTTCACCATCGTCTACAACGTGATCGAGGCCGTGGTGGCGGTCGCGGCCGGAGCGATCGCCGGCTCCGCGGCGCTGCTCGGCTTCGGTCTCGACTCGGTCATCGAGGTCTCGTCCGCTCTCGCGGTCGCCTGGCAGTTCGCCGGCCGCGATCCCGAGGCCCGCGAGAAGGTCGCGCTGCGGATCATCGCGTTCTCGTTCTTCGGGCTCGCTGCTTTCGTCACCTTTGATGCCGTCACCAGCCTGATCGCGGGGCACGCCGCCGATCATTCCGGCCTCGGCATCGGCATCGCGGCGTTGAGCCTGCTCGTCATGCCTGCCGCCTCCTGGATCCAGCGCCGCACCGGCAACGAGCTCGGCTCCCACTCCGCTGTGGCCGACTCCAAGCAGACGCTGCTGTGCACGTACATGTCCGCGGCGCTGCTCATCGGTCTGCTCGCCAACAGTGCCTGGGGCTGGTGGTGGGCCGACTCGGCTGCCGCGCTCGTCATCGCCGCGCTGGCCGTGGGGGAGGGGTTCAACGCCTGGCGCGGTGAGGTCTGCTGCACTCCGGCCGGGGCCCTCACCAGCCATGATGGCTGCGACAAGGGCTGCGCCTGCTGCTGACCGGGCGGTCGTGGGGCGCCCGGGGTGGCCTCACAGCTCGTCGAGGCGCTTGATCGCGGCCGCTTCCTCGGGGTCGGGATCGGTCTCGTCGAGGAATGCTCGGGTGACCTCGACCGCGACGTCGGGGGCGAGACGCTTGAGGCTCATCGCCAGGACGTTGGCGTCGTTCCACAGGCGCGCGTTGCGGGCGATCCAGGGCTCCCAGGCGAGAGCGGCGCGTACGCCGGGGACCTTGTTGGCGGCGATCGCCGTGCCGGTCCCGGTCCAGCACATCACCACGCCGACGTCGGCGCGGTCCTCGACGACCGCCCGGCCGATGCCGGCGCCGAGGTCGGGCCAGGAGTCGGTCTCGACGATCTCGACGTCGCCGCGTTCCCGCAGCTCGGCGAGCACGGCTCTGGTCGTCTCGTTCTCGTCGTCGGCTCCGAAGGCGATCCGCATGGTGCCGAACCTACCGTCGTTTCTCAGGCGTGCGTGGCCGGTCCGCCGGGTCCGGTGAATTTCGCGCTGGGCTGGTCCTTGAGGCTGGTGGTGAGCTCCCAGGTGCGCTGGTAGCCGGTGTGGGCGATGCGCCAGCCCTGCGGCGTACGGACGTAGCGGTCCTCGTAGAAGGCGGCGCCCTCGAGGGCGAACTCGTAGGCGGGGGCGAAGACCTTGTCGTAGAGATACCAGCGGCCGGTGGCTGACTCGCCGTCGACGTCGATCTCCGGGTGGTGGAGGTGGTGCATCGTGATGATCTCCGCGGGCAGGTTGGTCCGCATGTAGTCGACCAGCTCGGTGGGCGAGGTGAACGAGAGCCCGGCGTAGTCGGCGGTGGCGTCGTCGCTGAAGCAGGTGCCGAACTCGTCCCACTGCTTGGTGTCGAGGAGGCGTACGTAGCGGTACTTGAGCTGCTCTATCTCGCTGATGTCACTCATGAGCCGATCATAGTAGAACGTGTTCTAATTCGAGTGGTGTCAACGTGACCTGTGCGGTGACGTTCGGTCGCCGGTCGGCCGTACGTCATGACGAAGACCGCCGCCGAGGTGCAGGATCGCGGTGTGGACGGGATGGTCGAGCTGCGCCAGCGGCGCGCGGCGCTGTTGGCGAACCGCAGCCTGACCTGGGTGTTCGGAGCGGACGACCCGGGCGTGGTGGTGCGCGAGGCATGGGTCGGCGAGATCCGGCTCCGGGTCCACATCCCGCGAGCCCAGGCCCCGGCGCGGCCGATCGTGCTGGCCTTCCATGGCGGCGGCTGGTGCTGGGGATCGCCTGAGCAGTCGCGCTGGATGGCCGGCCGGATCGCAGCCCGCACCGGGGCGATCGTGGTCGCGCCGGCCTATCGGCTCGCGCCGGAGCATCCCTATCCGGCTGCGGTCGAGGACTGCTGGAGCGTGCTGACGTGGGTCGTCGCGAACGCCGACGAGATGGGCGCCGATCCGACGAGGATCGCCGTGCTGGGCGACAGTGCCGGCGGCACGCTGGCCGCGGTTCTGGCGCTGCGCGCCCGGGACGAGGGTGAGTCCCGGATCCGCGGCCAGGTGCTGATCTATCCGCTCGTCGATCTCGTCGGCCTGCGTGGCCCGGGGCTGAGTGGGATCGTGGATCACTATCTGGGGAAGGACGGGTCGCTCGCCGAGGAGTGGTCGGTCTCGCCGCTGCGAGCGCGGTCTCATGCGGGTCTGCCGCCCGCTCTGCTGCTCACCGCGCGGTTCGACCCGATGCGCTCGCATGCCGAGCGCTACGCCGACGCGCTGCGTACGGCTGGGGTGGAGGTCGCCGTTCACTGCCCGCGGCTGGCGACCCATGCCTATCTCACCTTGCCGGGCCTCTCGCCGGCCTCGCGAGGCGGCCTGGCGCGGATCGTCGGCTTCCTGAGCGAGCGGCTGGGCTGATCAGCCGAGGCCGAGCCTGCCCGCGAGCTTGTCGAGGTAGGTGAGCACACCGGCCGGCTCGGTGTCGGGGACGCCCCAGATCAGCTCGTCGGCCACCGACCACTCGGTCAGATCGTCGGGCGTCGGCCGCTTCGCGACGAGGACACGGACCTCGGGCTTGCCCTCGCGGCCGGCCGACTCCCACTCGTCCTGCAGCGTCTTCACCTTGTCGCCGATGCCGGCCTCGGTCGGGGTCGACATCCAGCCCTCCGCGTTGCGGGCGATCCAGCGCAGCGTCTTGGGGCCACCGCCGGCGCCGACGATCGTCGGGATCCGGCCCTGCGGTGGCTTCGGGTAGGCCCACGACGGGCCGAAGGAGACGAACTCGCCCGCATAGGCCGCCTCCTCCTCGGTCCACAGCGCCCGCATCGCCTCCAGATACTCCTTCAGCGCGGTGCGCTTGCGGTCGCCCGGGATGCCGTGGTCGGCGAGCTCGTCGGTGTTCCAGCCGAACCCGACCCCGAGCGAGACCCGGCCGCCGGAGAGGTGGTCGAGGGTCGCGATCGTCTTGGCGAGCGTGATCGGGTCGGACTCGACCGGCAGCGCGACGGCCGTGGAGAGCCCGATTCGCGAGGTCACCGCGGCACAGGTCCCGAGCGTGACCCAAGGGTCGAGCGTACGCAGGTAGCGGTCGTCGGGGAGCTCGGTGCCGCCGGTGGGGTGCAGAGCGTCGCGGCGCACCGGGATGTGGGTGTGCTCAGGCACGTAGAACGTGTCGAAGCCGCGCTCCTCGGCGGCGGAGGCGAGCTCGGCGGGCGCGATGCCGCGGTCCGAGGTGAACAGGACGATGCCGTGGCGCATGACACAACAGTAGAACGTGTTCTAGTCTTTGCGGAAGGGATCACCGGGAGAGAGAAGTGAACATGGAAGCCGACTACATCGTCGTAGGCGCCGGGAGTGCGGGCTGCGCCACCGCCCGCAGGCTGGCCGAGAGCGGTGCCAGCGTGATCGTGATCGAGGCGGGCACCAAGGACACCGCCTTCGGGATCAAGAACCTGCTCGAGCTCCCCGGCGCGGTCGCCGCGATGCTCTCCACGCCACAGCTGAAGAAGCTGGTCGACTGGGGCTACAAGTCGGTCCCGCAGAGTGCCGCCCTCGACCGGGTCGTCCCGATGACCCGCGGCAAGGTGCTGGGCGGCTCGTCCTCGATCAACGGCATGCTCTGGGTGCGCGGCAACCGTCAGAACTTCGACGACTGGGCGGCTGACGGCGCGACCGGATGGTCCTACGACGACGTGCTCCCGGCGTTCAAGCGGATGGAGGACTTCGAGGGCGGCCGCGACGAGTTCCGCGGCCAGGGCGGGCCGGTCAAGGTGCGCTACCAGAAGGACCTCACCCCGGCGACGCAGACCTGGCTTGACGAGGCGCCCAAGCGGCTCGGGGTCAGCGCCCTCGACGACTACAACGGCAAGGAGCAGGAGGGTGTCGGCGTCGTCCAGCTCAGCGCCTCCGAGGGACGCCGCTACTCGGCCTCGAAGGCCTACCTGCGCGAGCAGCCGCTCGACAACCTGCTGATCCTGACCAAGGCCCAGGTCACCCGCGTACGGATCGAGGGCTCGCGCGCCACCGGCGTCGAGGTCGTCGGTGCCGACGGCGACAAGCAGACCATCCGGGCGACCCGCGAGGTCATCGTGGCGGCCGGCGTCTACGGCTCTCCGCACCTGCTGATGCTCTCCGGAATCGGTCATTCCGACCACCTCCGCGACCACGGCATCCAGGTCCATGCCGACCTCCCGGTCGGCGAGAACTTCCACGATCACCTCTTCGTGCCGGTCTCGTTCAGGATGGACTCCGCGTTGCGGCGGCCCACGCCCGCATACTTCGCCGCCGGCTTCGCGAAGTCGCGGCTCACCCGCAAGGGCTGGGCGGCCGGCTCGCAGTTCGAGGCTTTCGGGTTCGTACGCAGCGCCCTGGCCGATCGGGTCCCGGACCTGCAGCTGCACGTCCTCTACTGGGTCTACCCGTTCCCGAACCAGGACGGTGACAAGGCCATCCGGCCGCCGACGAGCAAGCCCGGCCTGTGCATCCTGCCCACGCTGATCTACCCCGAGAGCCGCGGCACCGTACGCCTGGCCAGCGCCGACCCGCTCGCGCACCCGCTGCTCGACCCGGCCTACCTGAAGTCCGGCAAGGACACCGAGGTGCTCCTCGACGGGATCGCGAAGGTGCGCGAGATGATGGTCGGTCTCGGGGACAATCAGGGCGAGATCTCGCCCGGTCCGTCGTACGCCACCGATGAGGCGACCCGTGAGCTGCTGCCCAACATCGTGCACAGCGTCTACCACGGCGTCGGCACCTGCCGGATGGGGTCGGACGAGCGTGCCGTGGTCGACCCGTCGCTGCAGGTGCTGGGCATCGACGGCCTGCGCGTCGCCGACGCGAGCGTGATGCCCTCGATCACCGGCGGCAACACCAACGCGCCCTCCATCATGATCGGCGAGCGCGCCGCCGACCTGATTCTCGGCCGATAGGAGACACATGTCCGACCTGCTGCTGAGCCAGGACCGCGACCGCGTCCGTACGCTCACCCTCAACCGTCCCGACCAGCTCAACGCGTTCAGTCAGGCGCTCTACGTAGCCCTCGCCGAGGCGCTGCGCGAGGCCGACGAGGACCCGGAGGTGGCTGTCGTGCTGCTGACCGGGACCGGCCGGGCCTTCTCGGCGGGCACTGACCTCATCGAGATGAAGGAGACCGCCTCGGGCGGCGACGAGAGCGCCGCCCACGGGTTCATCGGCCTCGTCGACTCCCTCGCCGCGTTCTCCAAACCGCTGGTCGTCGCCGTCAACGGGCTGGGCCTCGGCATCGGCGTGACGCTCCTGGGCTTTGCGGACCTGGTCCTCGCCTCGACGAAGGCGAAGTTCAAGACACCGTTCACCACCCTCGGAGTCGCGCCGGAGGCGGCCTCCAGCTTCCTGTTCCCGCGGCTGATCGGACGCCAGAACGCCGCCTGGATGCTGATGTCGGGGGAGTGGTTCAGTGCCGAGGAGGCTCACGAGATGGGGCTCGTCTGGCGGGTCACCGAGCCCGAGGAGCTCCTCGAGGTCGCCTGGGGCCACGCCGCCACACTCGCCGCGAGGCCGATCAGCAGCCTGGTCGCGGTCAAGGAGACGATGACCGCGTCGCTGCGCCCTGGCATCGAGGCCGCCCGGGAGGTCGAGAACGCGAAGTTCGCCGAGCTGCTCGGCGGGCCGGCCAACATCGAGGCGCTCGTCGCCTTCGCCGAGGGGCGAGAGCCCGACTTCACCAGGCTTCCGCCTGGCGTCTGAGCGGACTCAACGGGCTCGGTGGGCTCCGTGGGGTCGCTGGTCGAAGCTCCCGTACCGGTCGCTGCCGTCGAGATGGTACTTGCGCTCCGTCTCGGTCAGGTCGTCCTCGATCTGGTGGCTACGGCGCCGGTCGAGGAGCGCGGCGATGAGGGTCAGGACGCTCCAGAACAGGATCATCCCGATCACGACCGCGACGATGGTGCTGTTCATCGATGATCAGCTCCTTCGTGGTGGGTCTATCTGCTCGTGCTCGGGTCCGCCCGGCCCGGGCTCGGCGCTGAGCACGATGTAGTCGACGATGTCGAGCCCGGTGTCGTGCTCCCTGATGATCTCGAGGACCGTGGCCCGGCGCTCCTGGGAGGCCACCTCGCCGGAGACGACGAGGTGGTCGCCGCGCACCTGGATCCGGATGCCCAGCTCGTTCGTGCGCGGGTCGGTCGCGATCTCGCGCTCGAGATCTCGCGCCAGCTGCTCGTTCATGCCGACCTCCTGGGGACGACGTCGTAGACACGGAACGCTGCCTGGATGACGGGTTGGGCGACGTTGCGTACGGGGACCCCGACCGGGGTGAGGCCCTTCTCGCGCCCGGCGTGGGCGTGGCCGTGGATCGCCAGGTCCACACCCGTCTCGTCGATCGCCTCGCCGAGCCGGTAGTTGCCGAGGAACGGCCAGATCTCCTTCGGCTCGCCGATCAGCGTGTCGTCGACGGGAGCGAAGTGGGAGAGCGCGACGGTGACGTCCGGCTCCTCGGCCGCGAGATCGTCGAGGGCCTGGCGCAGCAGGCTGGCGGTCTCGATGCCGTGCCCGGTGAAGGCCTTCATCTCGGGTTCGCCGAAGTCCGCTGCGCACCGGCCGACGAAGCCGAGGCAGAAGCCCTTGATGCCGGCGACGCCGAGGCGCCCGGCATCGGTCTCCAGGGTGGTCGAGGTGCCCTCGAGGACGGTCACCCCGCGGTCCTCCAGCAGGTGGACGATGTCGCGCTCGGCGCCGGAGTGGTAGTCGTGGTTGCCGAGCACGACGAGGACCGGTACGTCGGCGGCGTCGAACTCGTCGGCGAACGCCTCCGCCTCCTCGAGCGTCCCGTGCTGGGTGAGGTCTCCGGCGACCAGCAGCGCGTCGGCCTCCTCGGAGATGTCCGTGAGCAGCGGCGCGTAGCGGCCGCGCAGGTCGTCGGCCAGATGTACGTCACCCACTGCTGCCACACGAATCGGGTCAGGCATCATCGCCTCCAATACTGCTTCCTTCCATGATGGCGAGCGCGTCCAGCAGTCCGATCGCGGTCTGCGCGAAGGGGCTCCGCTTCGCCTCCTGCCGCACCAGTCGCCAGTCGATCTGCTCGCGCAGGGCTCGGGCGGAGCCGAGAATCGGCGAGAGGTCGCAGGCATGCTCGCTCAGGGCCAGCATGCGCGAGATGAGCAGGTCCGTCGCGGACATGACGGGCATGGTGACGGAGTCGACCGGCAGGTCGGTGCACCGTCCCAGCAGGTCGTCGTCGACAGGCCCGGTCGGGAGCCGGTGGATCAGGTCGACGACCACGGTGTCGCGACCGACCTTCACCAGCCAGTCCTCGGGGGCGTCGACCGCGTCCATCCCGTTCAGGACCAGTGCGCGCACGGCATCCTCGACGCACTCCTGGGGGAGCACGAAGTCCACGTCGTGGGTGCTCTCCGGCCCGCCTCGGGTCCACACCGCGTACCCGCCAGCGAGTGCGAACGGGATCTCGGCGGCCTTCAAGGTCGCACCGACCAGCTTGAGGACGTCGCGTTGTCGCTGGAGCTCCTCGCCCAGCACGTCTGTTCTCGACATGTTGGTGCGGTACCCCGATTCGGTCGCCCTCACCCCTTGCCCGAAACAAGAACGTGTTCTAATCTGGACACGTGTCCAGCGCAACCAGCACCCGCCAGGCGGAGACGGTCGAGCGAGTATTCGCGGCAGGTCTGGCGGAGCTGCGGGAGGTCGGGTACGAGGCACTGACCGTCCGTTCGGTCGCTGCTCGGGCCGGGGTCTCCCCGGCCACGGCCTACACCTACCTCGCCTCCAAGAACCATCTCTTCGCCGAGCTCTTCTGGCGCCACCTGGCCGAGACGCCGGCGGTCGAAGAGACCGGGTCCCGCGTGGAGAGGGTGCAGGCGGCCGTACGCAGCCTCACGACCCGGATCGCGGAGGAGCCCGCTCTCGCCGCGGCGGTCACGCCGGCGCTGCTGGGCAGCGATGCCGATGTCGAGCGGCTGCGGCTGCGGATCGGAGCCGAGTTCGCTGCCCGGTTCGAGGCGGCGCTCGGCGACGGTGCGTCCGAGGCGGAGCGAGAAGCCCTGTTGCTCGCCTTCTCCGGGGCGCTGCTGCAGGCGGGCATGGGCCTGATGACCTACGACGAGATGGCCGACCGGCTCGCCCCGGTCGTCGCCGTGATCGTCGGTGAGGAGTGAGATGACGAGCACCACCACCGAGATCTTCGACCCCTACGACTACGACTTCCACAAGGACCCCTACCCGGTCTATGCCCGGCTGCGGGACGAGGCGCCGCTCTACTACAACGCCTCGGACGACTTCTGGGCGCTCTCCCGGCATGCCGACGTGCATGCCGCGGTGAAGAACGACGTCACCTTCTCCAACCGGATGGGGGTCTCGCTCGACGCCAGCGCCTGGAACGCCGACGCCCATCGGGTGATGTCCTTCCTCGCCCTGGACGGCAAGGAGCAGACCCGGCTGCGCAAGCTGGTCTCGGCCGGATTCACGCCGCGCCGCGTACGCGAGCTCACCCCGCAGATCCAGGCGCTCGCCGACCACTACCTCGACGCGTTGGTCGCGGCCTGCGCCGAGACCGGCGAGGCGGACTGGATCGCCGAGCTCGCCGGCAAGCTCCCGATGGACGTCATCTCGGAGATGATGGGCGTCCCCGTCGCCGACCGCGACGAGGTGCGCCGCCTGGCCGACCTGGTCGTGCACAGGGAAGACGGCGTACGCGACGTGCCGGAGGCCGGGATGACGGCCGCGCTCGAGCTGATCGGCTACTACGCCGAGATGGTCGCGCAGCGGCGCAAGCAGCCCAGCGAAGACCTCACCTCGGCACTCATCGAGGCCGAGGTGGACGGCGACCGGCTCCTCGACCACGAGGTGATCGCGTTCCTGTTCCTGATGGTCGTGGCCGGCAACGAGACCACCACCAAGCTGCTCGGCAACGCGCTCTTCCACCTCGGTGCCCACCCGTCCCAGCTCGCCGAGGTCTTCGCCGATCCCGACGACACCGCGCCGGTGGGCGCATGGATCGAGGAGACCCTGCGCCACGACACCTCCAGCCAGATGCTGGCCCGCTACGTCGCCGAGGACGTCGAGCTCCACGGCCAGGTCGTCCCCGCCGGGTCGAAGCTGCTCGTCCTTCTCGGCTCGGCCAACCGCGACGAGCGCGTCTTCACCGCCCCGGACGTCTTCGACATCCATCGCCCCTCCGACGAGCTCGGCAGGATCATGAGTTTCGGCGTCGGGCGCCACTTCTGCCTCGGCGCCAACCTCGCCCGGCTGGAGGCTCGCATCGTGCTGGCGGAGCTGGTGCGCCGTACGTCTGGCTTCGAGGTCCACGCCGACCGCGCTGTCCGCGTGCACTCCACCAGCGTGCGTGGGTTCGCCGAGCTGCCCGTCACGTTCACCAGGAGGGTCGGCTGATGAGCAGGTACGCACAGCCCGACCGACGTCCGGCGGTGATCACCGGCGCCTCCTCCGGGATCGGCGCGGAGACCGCGAAGGCGCTGGCCACGGCTGGTTTCCCGGTCGCGCTCGGCGCCCGGCGGCTCGACCGGGTCGAGGAGGTCGCCGCCGCGATCCGGGCCGACGGGGGAGAGGCGGTCGCGCACCCACTCGACGTGACCTCGGACGAGTCGGTCGCCGAGTTCGCCGCGAAGGCGGTCGCCGATCTGGGCGAGATCGAGGTCGTGGTCAGCAACGCCGGGGTCACCCATCCGGGCGCGACCGTCGACGTCCCCACCGAGACCTTCGGCGGCCAGGTCGACATCAACCTGCTCGGCGCCCACCGGATCCTGCGCGCCTTCGGTCCCGGGATGATCGAGCGGCAGCGCGGCGACCTGGTCTTCCTCTCCTCCGACGTGGCGGTGAAGCCGCGGCCGTTCATGGGAGCGTACGCAGCCTCCAAGTGGGGCCTGGAAGGCATGGTCAACGCGCTCCAGATGGAGCTCGAGGGCACCGGCGTCCGGGCCTCCATCGTGCGACCCGGTCCCACCCACTCCGACATCGGCAACGAGTGGCCCGCCGAGCTCGGCGGGTTCGTGCTGGAGCAGTGGGTCAGGTGGGGCCTTGCCCGCCACCCGCACTTCCTCAAGGCCCGGGCCCTGGCTGACGCGATCACGTCGGTCGTGACCGCCAAGCGCGGCGTCCACATCAGCACTATCGACGTCAACCCCGAAGCCCCTGTGCAGGAGCCACGATGACGATCCCCACCGTCTCCACCGTCCTGGACGACCAGGACCCGAGCGTCCCCGAGATCATCCGTGGCACCGGACATCTGCCCGAGATGCGGGTCGACCCGATCTCGCTGTTCACCCGCGTCCGCGAGGAGTGCGGCGACCTCGGGCGCTTCCGGCTCGCCGACAAGGACGTCGTCCTGGTCACCGGTGCCGAGGCCAACGAGGCGTTCTTCCGGGCGCCCGACGAGGTGCTCGACCAGGCGGCTGCGTACCCGTTCATGACGCCGATCTTCGGCAAGGGCGTCGTCTTCGACGCCTCGCCGGAGGAGCGGCAGCAGATGCTGAAGAACCAGGCGCTGCGCGGCGACATGATGCGCGGGCACGCGCAGACGATCGAGGCCGAGATCCGCCGGATGATCGCCGGCTGGGGCGAGGAGGGCGAGATCGACCTGCTCGACTTCTTCGCCGAGCTGACCATCTACACCACCTCGGCGTGCCTGGTCGGGAAGCCGTTCCGCGAGGAGCTCGACTCCTCCTTCGCGCAGCACTACCACGAGCTGGAGCACGGCACGGACGCGATCGCGTACGTCGACGCCTACGCCGACATCGAGAGCTTCCGGATGCGCGATGCCGCCCGGGAGAACCTGGTCGCGCTGGTCCAGGCGATCATCGACAAGCGGGTCGCGCGGGGCAAGGTGGCGCGTGAGGAGCGCGACCTGCTCGACGTGCTCATCTCGATCGAGATGGACACCGACACCATCACCGGCGTCTTCATCTCGATGATGTTCGCCGGCCACCACACCTCCTCGGGCACCGCGTCGTGGGCGATGATCGAGCTGCTGCGGAACCCGTCGGTGATGGCGG
This sequence comes from Nocardioides sp. NPDC006303, assembly GCF_040613175.1. Taxonomy (NCBI): domain Bacteria; kingdom Bacillati; phylum Actinomycetota; class Actinomycetes; order Propionibacteriales; family Nocardioidaceae; genus Nocardioides; species Nocardioides sp. NPDC006303. The sequence goes on along the minus strand of NZ_JBEXRR010000013.1, from coordinate 70,546 downwards.
ACGTCGTCAGCGAGCTCGACGAGCTCTACGCGGATGGCTCGGAGGTGAGCTTCCAGGCGCTGCGCTCCATCCCGGTCCTCGAGGCGGCGCTGAAGGAGACGCTGCGGCTGCATCCGCCGCTGATCATCCTGATGCGGCTGGTGCAGGAGGACTTCGAGCTGCTCGGCGAGACCATCCCGGCCGGCACCCTGCTCGCGGCCTCGCCACGGGTCTCCAACCGGATCGAGGACGACTTCCCGAAGGCGGACTCCTTCGACCCGAGCCGCTACATCGACCCGCGCCAGGAGGACATGCAGAACCGCTGGACCTGGATCCCGTTCGGCGCCGGCAAGCACCGCTGCGTCGGCAACGCGTTCGCGATGATGCAGATGAAGGCGATCTTCTCGGTCATCCTGCGCGACTACTCGTTCGAGGCGGCGCAGCCGCTGGAGTCGTACGCCGACGACTTCACCAAGATGGTGATCCAGCTCCAGCAGCCCTGCCGGGTCCGCTACCGGCGGCGGTCGCCGTGAGACTCGCCGCTGACCTGGGGCTCTGTCAGGGGCACCAGGAGTGCCTCGCCGAGGCCCCGGAGCTCTTCGCCTTCGACGACGACAGCTACCAGGTCGTCGTACGCATCACCGAACCGTCCGAGGAGCAGCTTCCCGCCGCGCGTGCGGCCGTGAAGTACTGCCCCGCTTTCGCTCTCATTTTGGTCGAAGCGGAGCCCGAGACAATCAATACGGAGGACTGAATGGACCGCGCCGAGATCGAGGGGTTCTGGGCCCACTGGCTCGACCTCAACCGGAAGGCGGAGGCCGACGGCAACTGGTCGCCGCTGGCCGACGTGTATGCCGAGGACGCGACGTACGGCTGGATGTACACGCCCGACGAGCACTTCATGGCCGTGGGCCGCGAGCAGATCCGGGAGTGGGCGCTCGGCACCGAGATGGCCGGGCTCGAGGGCTGGCACTACGACTACCAGGCGACGGTCATCGATGACGTCAACGCGATGGTGATCGGCTTCTGGCGGCAGCGGGCCGGGATCGTCGACGACGCGACCGGCGAGGAGTACGAGATCCTGGGGATCGGCGGCTCCTGGTGCGGGGTCGCACCGCGGCCCGACGGCGACGGGCTGGAGTTCGCCTGGCAGCGGGACTGGTTCGACCTCGGGTCGACCGCGACCACCTTCCTCGACATCGTCAAGGCCAAGAAGGCCACCGCCGGGCTGCTGGAGCGGATGTCGCTGAACGGCATCGAGCAGCCGGGCCACTACCGCTTCGCCGACCTGCCTTCGACCGTCTGGCCGCCACCGGTGGCGGCCGGGAACTTCGTGACCCAGGAGCCCGTGTGACGACCCGAACCCCGACCAACCCACCCGCCCAGCAGCTCGTCGACGGCAAGCTCGGCGCGGCCAGCTCCGGCGAGACGTACGCCATCCTCAACCCGGCCACTGGTCAGGAGATCGGGCGCGCGCCCGACTCGACGGCCCAGGACATGGAAGCCGCCATCGCGGCCGCGCGGAAGGCGTTCGACGAGACCGACTGGTCGACGGACGTGGCGCTGCGGATCCGGTGCCTGCGCCAGCTCCACCAGGCGATCCTCGACAACGCCGAGGCGCTGCGCGAGCTGACGACCGCCGAGGTCGGAGCGCCCGCGTTCCTGGTCGCGGGGCCGCAGTTCGACACCCCGGTCGAGACGTTGCAGTGGACCATCGATCTGGCCGAGTCCTTCGAGTGGGAGCGGGACCTCGGCGTCGGGGTCACGATGGGCATCTCCTCGCGGCGTACGGTGCGGCGCGAGGCCGTCGGTGTCGTCGCGGCGATCACGCCGTGGAACTTCCCCAACCAGATCAACCTGGCCAAGATCGGCCCGGCGCTGGCAGCGGGCAACACGGTGATCCTCAAGCCCGCCCCGGACACGCCGTGGCTGGCCGCGGAGCTGGGTCGGCTGGCGGCCGAGCACACCGATCTCCCGCCGGGCGTCTTCAACGTCGTCACTCCGCGCGACAACCGGGTGGCCGCGATGCTTGCCGAGGACCCGCGGGTCGACCTGGTCTCCTTCACGGGGTCGACGGCCACCGGCCGGGCGATCATGGCGGCTGCTGCACCCAGCCTGAAGAAGGTCTTCCTCGAGCTCGGCGGCAAGTCCGCGGCGATCGTCCTCGACGATGCCGACGTCGCCTCGGCCGCCTCGATGGCTGCCTTCTCTGTGGCCGTACACGCAGGTCAGGGCTGTGCCCTGACCACCCGGCTGCTGGTGCCTCGTGAGTCCTACGACGCGGCCGTCGAGGCGGCCGCCGCGACGATGTCCTCCCTCGGTGCGGGCGACCCGGCCGATGCCGGCACGATCTGTGGCCCGGTGATCTCCGCGGTCCAGCGCGACCGGATCCTCGGCTACCTCGCGCTCGCCGAGGAGGAGGGCGGCCGCATCGCCACGGGTGGAGCCGTCGCGGTCCAGGACGGCGACCTGGCCGGCGGCTTCTGGATCCAGCCCACCGTCGTCGCCGGCCTCGACAACTCCGCCCGCGTCGCCCGCGAGGAGATCTTCGGCCCCGTGCTCACGGTGATCCCGCACGACGGCGACGACGATGCCGTACGCATCGCCAACGACTCGCCCTACGGCCTCTCCGGCTCCGTGGAGTCCGGTTCGCTGGATCGCGCGAAGTCGGTAGCGGCCCGGATCCGCACCGGCACCATCGGCGTCAACGGCGGCCAGTGGTTCGGCCCCGATGCGCCCTTCGGCGGCTACAAGCAGTCCGGCCTCGGCCGGGAGATGGGCGTCGAAGGCTTCGAGGAGTACCTCGAGACCAAGCTGATCGCGGAGCCGGCATGAGCACAGGAGAGACCATGAGGTTCACGGACAAGGTCATCGTCGTCACCGGGGCGGCGCAGGGCATCGGCGAGGCGTACGCGAAGGGACTGGCCGCCGAGGGTGCCGCTGTCATCGTCGCCGACCTGAACGAGGAGAAGGGGCAGCAGGTCGCCAAGGAGATCGAGGCGGCCGGCGGCGTCGCCAGGTTCGTACGCTGCGACGTCTCCGACCACGCGTCGGCGGCCGCGCTGGTGGCCGAGACGACCGAGGCGTACGGCGGGATCGACGGGCTGATCAACAACGCCGCGATCTACGGCGACATGGCCTTCGACCTGCTGATCACCGTCGACTGGGACTACTACGAGAAGTTCATGAGCGTGAACCTCAATGGGGCTCTGGTGATGACCCGTGCCGTCTACCCGGCGATGCAGAAGCGGGGCGGCGGGGCGATCGTCAACCAGTCCTCGACCGCCGCCTACCTCTACTCCGGCTTCTACGGGCTGGCAAAGGTCGGCATCAACGGCCTGACCCAGCAGCTCGCCCACGAGCTCGGCGGGATGAACATCCGGGTCAACGCGATCGCGCCGGGGCCGACCGACACCGAGGCGACCCGCACCCAGGCCGGTGACGCGGCCAAGGAGATGACGAAGCAGATGGCGATCAAGCGCCTCGGCACCACCGAGGACATGGTCGGGACCGCGAAGTTCCTCCTCTCCGAGGACTCCTCGTGGATCTCCGGCCAGATCATCGCCGTCGACGGCGGCGGGACGTTCCGGCTGTGACCGCGGCGGCCAGGACACGCGCCGGGTTCGTCGGGCTCGGCAACATCGGCAAGCCGATGGCGCTCCAGCTCGCCGGCACGGACGGGATCGAGCTGTGGGTGCACGACATCGCCGAGGAGCCCGTCGCCGAGCTCGGTGCCGCCGGTGCGAAGGCGGCCGGCTCGGTCGCCGAGCTGGCCTCGGCCGTCGACGTGCTCAGCGTGATGGTGCGCGACGACGACCAGGTGCGCCAGGTTCTCGCCGAGGTGCTCACCGCGGTCGGCGACCGGTCGGGGCGTGACCCGCTGACGGTCCTGGTGCACTCCACGGTGGCCCCGGAGACACCGGCAGAGCTGGCCGCGACCGCCGAGCCGCACGGCGTGAACGTGCTCGACGCCCCCGTGTCCGGCGGCCCGATGGGAGCCGCCGAAGGCACCCTGGCCATCCTGGTGGGCGGCAGTCCTGAGGCGTACGCAGCGGCCGGCCCGGTCCTGGCGGCGATGGGCTCCAAGGTGGTCCATGCCGGCCCGGTCGGCGCCGGGACCAGGTTCAAGCTGGCCCGCAACCTGCTCCACTTCGCCTCCTTCACCGCCGCCACCGAGGCCCAGCGCCTCGCCGAGGCGGCCGGGCTCGACCTGGTGGCGCTCGGCGAGGTCGTACGCCACACCGACGCGATCACCGGTGGCCCGGGCGCGATCATGCACCGCGACACCACCGCGCCGATCGAGGAGACCGACTTCTGGCACAGCGTCTTCGGCCACGTGGTCGCGCTGGGGGAGAAGGACCTCGGCTTCGCGATCGCGCTCGCCGACGAGCTCGGCGTCGAGGTGCCGCTCGCCCGCCTCGCCCTCGACCGGTTGGCACCCGGCCTCGGGCTCCCCAAGGACTGAACAAGGAACACGCACATGAGTACAGGACACATGAGTGAGGGCACCGACAAGTTCGCCGACCTCCCCGAGCAGCGCGCCACGGGGCTGCGCAAGATGGAGGAGGTCTACGGCTTCGACATGGCCGACGGCGAGGGCGACTTCTTCCGCTACACCGCCGACCATCTCTTCGGGGACATCTGGCAGCGCCCGGGCCTGACCACCCGCGACCGCCGGCTCCTGCTGATCGGCCTGCTCGCCGGCCAGGGCGCCGCGGACGTCCTCGGAATCCAGATCCCCGCGGCGTACGCCAACGGCGAGCTCTCCGAGGACGAGCTGCGCGAGATCGTGGTGTTCCTGAGTCACTACGCGGGATGGCCGAACGGTGCCAGGATGAACACGGTCGTCGAGGAGGCGATCGGCAAGGCCAAACGGAGGGCTCAGCGCTCATGACGTACGTCATCACCCAGTCGTGCTGCAACGACGCCTCCTGCGTGGAGGTCTGCCCGGTCGACTGCATCCACCCCGGGCCCGACGAGCCGGGGTTCGGCGCTGCCGAGATGCTCTACGTCCACCCCGACGAGTGCATCGACTGCGGAGCCTGCGAGGACGCCTGCCCGGTGAACGCGATCTTCCCGGACTACGAGGTCCCGGACGCGTTCGCGCCCTACGTCGACATCAACGCGGCCTTCTTCGAGTTCACCGGCGAGCAGGAGGAGCCCGCGCCGCTGCCGCCGCCGGGCCCCAAGATCACCGGCACCGGACCGCTCGAGGTGGCCGTGGTCGGGGCCGGCCCCGCGGGTTGGTACGTCGCCGAGGAGCTCGCCACCACCCGCCGCTGCGACGTCGAGATCACGGTCATCGACCGGCTCGCGACCCCTTACGGTCTGGTCCGCTACGGCGTCGCGCCGGACCACCTGGACACCAAGGAGATCGTCTCCGGCTTCGCGAAGACGGCCCGCCACCGTCGGGTTCGGACGCGCTACAACGTCGAGATCGGGCGCGACGTCACCCACGAGGAGCTCCTCGGCGCCCACCACGCGGTCGTCTACACCACCGGCGCCGGCGAGGGCCGCAGCCTCGGCCTGCCGGGGGAGGAGCTGCCGGGCTCGACCTCCGCGGCGGAGCTCGTGGGCTGGTACAACGGCCATCCCGACCGAGCCGAGCTCACCTTCCCGCTCGCGCACGAGCGGGCGGTCGTCATCGGCAACGGCAACGTCGCCCTCGACCTGGCCAGGCTGCTGCTGGCCGACGAGGAGGCCCTGACGGCCTCCGATCTGGCTCCGGTCGCGCTCTCGGCCCTGGCGGCGAGCGGCATCCGCGAGGTCGTCGTCACCGCCCGCCGCGGCGCCGAGCACGCCGCCTTCACCAGCCCCGAGCTGCGGGCACTCGCCGACGACCCGGGCATCGACGTCGTCGTCGACGAGGCGGACCTGTCCGCCCTGCCGACCGAGGCGGACACGACCGAACGCAACGCCCACACCTTCGGAGCGCTCCAGAAGGCCGACCTGCTCCGCGAACTGGCCGCCCGGCCGCGTACCGACGCCGCGAAGCGGCTGGTCCTCCGCTTCGGCCTGACTCCCACCGAGATCCTCGGCACGGAGACCGTCACCGGAGTGCGCTTCGCCAGCGGCGAGGAGATCGAGGCAGGGCTGGTGGTCCGGGCCACGGGCTACCGCTCCGCGGGCGTCGCCGGCGTCCCGAACGAGGCGGGCACCGGCCGCTTCCTGCACGAGGCCGGCCGGGTGGTCGGCGCCGAGGCCACCTACACCGCCGGCTGGGCGAAGCGCGGTCCCAGCGGGGTGATCGGCACCAACCGGGCGTGCGCCGCCGAGACCGTACGCACCCTCCTGGACGACTACGCCGCCGGCTCGCTCGCCGACCCCGCCGGAGAATCCCTCGACGATCTCCTTGCCGAGCGCGGCGTGATCGTCGTCGACCAGACCGGTTGGAACACGCTCGACACCCATGAGTGCGAGTCCGGCAAGGAGGTCGGCCGGCCGCGGGCGAAGGTGACCGACCGGGAGGAGCAGGTGCGGATCGCGGCCCTCGCTCGCGTCTGACCGCTCCCGTTGGGGATGTCTGCAAGAGTGGGTGAAAACCGATTCCTCGGGGGAAAGGCACTCCATGTCAGGCAGCGACTACAAGGACTGGAACCAGTCGATCATCGATGAGTTCCGCTCGAACGACGGCAACGTGACCTCGGTGCCGTTCGGACGCGGGCTCGTGCTCGTGCACCACACCGGCGCCAAGACCGGCACCGAGCGGGTCTCGCCGGTGGCCAACCTCCACCCGGACCCCGACACCTGGCTGATCGCCGCCTCCAAGGCCGGCGCACCCGAGAACCCGGCGTGGTACCACAACCTCCTGGCCCATCCGGAGACCAAGATCGAGACCCCCGACGAGGGGGTCGTCGAGGTCGAGGTGACCGAGCTGACCGGCGCCGAGCGCGACGCCGCCTGGGATCGCTTCAAGGCGATGAGCCCGGGGTTCGGCGAGTACGAGGCGAAGACCGACCGGGTCATCCCGGTCCTAGCGCTGCACCGCCGCTGAGCTGGGTTCTTAGACCGGGGTGATCGGCAGCGACCGGCGCGGCTCGAAGGCGAAGTCCGCGCCGGTGCTGAACCTCACCACCGCGACCTCGTTGGCCTCGGGAGCGGGTTCGGTGCGGCGTACGACCTCGACCCGCCAGCCGTCCTCGACCGTGTCTCCAACGGACCCCACCTCGACGTCGAGGTGAGGGTCGAGGGCCTGCACCGCGACCCGGAGCGGAACGAACCATTCCGGCCCGATCAGCGAGACCCAGGCGCCATCCTCGTCGGCGGCCGAGGGCCGGACGATCAGCGCGTCGGTATCCACCTCGACCGAGACGTACGCAGCGGGGTTGAGCATCGGATGGAGCGCGAGCAGCCGCAGGGCGCCCTTGGCGTCCGGCGGCAGGGAGAGCGCCCGGGCGAGACGTGAGCCGGCGATGCCGGCGACCCCGACCAGCTGCTTGCGGCGGATGTCGACGAGCTGCTCGGGCGAGGTCACCCGCGACTCCAGCGCGAGGGTGAAGCCACGGTCGAGCAGCGCCATCTGCAGGCAGACCTCGTCGGCGATGCGGACCAGTGCGGAGTGGGAGAAGGCGGCCAGATCGAGGTCGGAGACCAGCGGCCCGGCGTAGTCGGCGGCGCCGTCCTCGGAGGGATCGATCGGTGCCAGCTCGAGCCGCGCTGCCCGGGAGAGCTCGTTGACGGCGAGCTCGGGGATCGCCACCGCCTCGGGGTGGGTGTCGTCGATGGTCACGGTCCAGCGGCAGTGGGGCGTCCGGCCGGCCGGCACCCGCGGCGGCCGGTGGACCGGGCGCACCTGGGCCCGGGGGTGGGTCGCGATGGCGGTGGCGTCGAACGTCGGGTCCTCGATGTCGTGGCACATCCCGCGGACGTACTCCTCGCCCATCGGCTCGACGTCCATGAGCGCGCCGCAGTGGTCGAGGTGGAACTCCCCGTGGCGGTCGTCGTGGACGGTGTAGCGGAAGTCCATGAACTGCGGCGGCGCGCCGATGTCGAGCTGGAGGCCCTTGAAGATCGTCGGTACGTCACCCTGCCCGGCAACTGCCGGCGCGTAGCCCAGCGCGGTCTGCATCCGCCGGGTGTAGATCGGCGAGGCGGCGGCCCACTCCACGATCGCGATCCGGAGCATCTCCTCACGCCCGAACGCGGAGATGCACCATGCCATCCCGGAGCGGTCGATCAGCTGGCCGATCAGAAGGAGCTCGCGGACGACCTCGGCGAGCTCCTCCCGGGTCAGCTCGGCATAGTGGGAGACGGGCGTCAACGGATGTGGAGCTTCCGCATCCAGCGCAGCGACGCCTGCATCTGCTTGGCGTAGTCGTCGAAGGTCTGCTTGCCCTGTGGCCCCATGACCTGCTTCTTCAGGGTCGCGACGTTCTGGGTCTCGGTGTACTTCAGCAGCCCCTGGTCACCGTGGCGGGCACCGACGCCGGACTGCTTCATGCCGCCCGAGGGGGTGGACTTCGAGGCGTACGCGGTGGCGAGGCCGTCGTTGATGTTCACGTTGCCCGACTCGATCCGCGCCGCGATCGCCTGGGCGCGCTTGAAGTTCGTGGTCCACACCGAGGCGTTGAGCCCGTAGTCGGTGTCGTTGGCCAGCTCGATGGCCTCCTCGAGCGTGGAGTAGCGGTGCAGCGAGACGACCGGCCCGAAGGTCTCGGTCACCCCGTGGAGCATCTCCTTCGTGGTGCCCTCCAGGATGGTCGGCTCGAAGAAGGTCGGCCCGATGTCGGGGCGCGCCTTGCCGCCGGTCAGCACGGTAGCGCCCTTGGCGACCGCGTCCTCGACGTGCGACTGCACCCGCGCCAGGTGATCGGGGGAGACCAGCGCACCGAGGTCGGGCCCGAAGGCGTACGCCGCCTCGATCCGCATCCCCTCGACCGCGGCCACGAACTTGTCGCGGAACTCGTCGTACATCGCATCCGGGATGTAGATCCGCTCGATGTGCATGCAGATCTGGCCGGTGTTGCCGAAGACGGCGAACATCGAGCCGCCGACGGTCTCGTCGATGTCGGCGTCGTCGAGGACGATCATCGGGTTCTTGCCGCCGAGCTCGAGGCAGGCGCCGATCAGGTTGCGCCCCGCCTGCTCGCCGATCACCCGGCCGGTCGCGGTCGAGCCGGTGAACATCGCGTAGTCGACGTTGTCCAGCATCGTCGGGCCCACGTCCGGGCCTTCGCCGCAGACCACCTGGAACAGGCCTTTCGGCAGGCCCGCCTCCTCGAGCAGCGAGATCCCGAACAGCGGCGAGAGCGCCGTCTTGTTGTCGGGCTTGAGCAGCACGGCGTTGCCGGCCATGAGCGCCGGGATCGCATCGGAGAGGCCGGTCGCGAACGGGAAGTTCCACGGCGCGATGATCCCGACCAGACCACGCGGCGGGTGGCGCTCGATCGAGCTGGACAGCACTGGCATCACGCCCGGACGCTTCTTGTCCTTGAGCAGCTTCGGGGCCCGCTTGAGGTAGTGCGAGATCACCATCGGCGGGTCGCAGACCTCCTCGAACGCGATCCGCCGGGCCTTGCCCGACTCGGCCTGGATGAGGTCGGCGATCTTGTGCTGGTTGCGCAGGATCAGCTCGTGGGCGCGCTTGAAGACGGCCAGCCGCTCCCGGAGCGGCGTCGCCGCCCACGCGTGCTGAGCAGCCCGGCCGGCTTCAGCGGCCCGCTCCACGTCCGCCGGTGAGGACTGCGGCAGCGCCACCAGCACCTCACCGGTGTAGACCTCGGTCAGCTTCCAGGACGCACCCGTCGAGGACGGGACCCGGGAGACCAGCTCGGCCAGCAGCTCCTCGGTGATCCAGTCGGGGCGGCGTACGTCTGCTGTCTTCGCGGTGTCAGTGCTCATGTCTGCTTCCGATCAGCGGTTGTCGAGGACGGCTCTACAGAGTGCGGTCGAGAATGAAGGCTGCGCAACGGTCACCGATCATGACCGCGGGAGCGTTGGTGTTGCCGCCGATGATCGACGGCATGATCGAGGCGTCGGCGACCCGGAGGCCGTCGATGCCGCGTACGCGGAGCTGCGGGTCCACCACGGCGCGCTCGTCGACTCCCATCCGGCAGGAGCCGACACCGTGGTAGATCGAGGTCGCACGGTTGGTGACCTCGTCCTTCATCGCCTCGGCGTCGATCGCCTTGCCGGGGTGGATCTCCGACTTGACCTGGTCGCCGAAGGCCGGGGCGGCCATGATCTCGCGGATCATCTCCACGCCCTCGAGCAGGACGCGCTTGTCGTCGGGCTCGGCGAGGTAGTTGAAGTCGATCAGCGGCTCGGCGGTCGGGTCCGCGCTGCGCAGCCGCAGGGTCCCGCGCGAGCGCGGGTAGATCAGCGACGACATCACCGTCAGTGCCGCCCGCGGGTCGACCTCGTGACGGATCGGCGCGTCCTGGTTCGGCGAGGGATAGGCCCAGGGGAGGACGTGCAGCTGCAGGTCGGGTACGTCGGTGGCCAGCGAGGTGCGTACGAAGCCGACCGTCTCGAAGACGGTGTGGCCGAGGATCGACTTGCCGACCGTCTGCTCCTTGAGGACCGCCTTCCCGAAGTAGCCGGCGGTGCCATGGTGCAGCGCGGTCGGCATCTCCCAGGTGGTCGGCACGAACATGTGGTCGTGCAGGTTGTCGCCGACCGGCAGCTCGTGGACGGTCTGGATCCCGTGCTCGGCCAGGTGGGCGGAATGACCGATTCCGGAGAGCATCAGCAGCTGCGCGGAGCCGAAGACGCCCGCGGAGACGATGACCTCCTGGGTCGCCGAGATCGTCTGCGGACCCTGCCTGGTGAGGATCTCGACGCCCTTGGCCCGGCCGTTCTCGATCACGATCTTCGAGACGTGCACCTGGGTGAGCGTGGTCAGGCTCGGTAGTTCCTGGTCGTGGAGGTAGCCCCGCGAGGCGGAGTAGCGCAGCCCGTCGATCGCGCTCTGCTGGAACGTCGAGACGCCCTCCTGCTCGGCGCCGTTGTAGTCGTCGAGCACCTTCACGTCGAGGGTCTCGGCGGCCGCGCGCTGGAAGGAGAGCGACGCCTCGGTCGGCCGCGGGTGCTTCATGACCTTGATCGGCCCGCCCGTGCCGCGGTAGTCGGAGCCACCGCCCTCGTAGTCCTCGACCCGCCGGTACGCCTCGTTGACCGAGTCCGCGTCCCAGCCGGTGTTGCCCTCGGAAGCCCAGGCGTCGTAGTTGGCCCGGTTGCCGCGGACCCACAGCAGGCCGTTGATGGAGGAGGAGCCGCCGAGCACCTTGCCGCGCGGCTGGGGGAGCTCGCGGTTGCGGGCGTGCTGCTGGGGGACCGTGTGGTAGCCCCAGTCGACGAGCTTCTTCAGCCGCGGCTCGGCGTGGAGAGGCCCGATCATGCCCGGCTTGGTCACCAGGTAGTTGCGCCTGTCGTTCTTCCCCGCCTCGAGCAGGATGACCGACTTGCCGGCCGCGGCCAGGCGGCCGGCGACGGCACAGCCGGCCGAGCCGGCGCCGACGACGACGTACTCGGCCTCGGTGATCTTGGACTTGGGCACGATCAGATCCTCTCGATGATCGTCGCGGTGGCCTGAGCGCCACCGGCGCACATCGAGACCAGCGCGGTGCTGGCGTCGCGGCGCTCGAGCTCGTGCAGCGCCGCGGTGAGCAGGCGGGTGCCGGTGGAGCCGACCGGGTGGCCGAGCGCGATCGCGCCGCCGTTGACGTTGATCTTCTCCTCGGGGACCTGGTGCACCTTGGCCCAGGACATGACGACGCCGGCGAAGGCCTCGTTGACCTCGGCGATGTCGATGTCGCCGATCGTCATCCCGGTGTCCTTCAGCGCCTTCTCGGTCGCCTGGACGGGGCCGTCGAGGTGGTAGTAGGGGTCGGATCCGACCAGGTTGGAGGTGACGATCCGCGCCCGAGCCTTCAGCCCGAGCGAGGCGGCGACCGCGGAGTCCATGAGCAGCAGCGCCGAGGCGCCGTCGGAGATCTGCGAGGAGGTGCCGGCGGTGTGGGTGCCGCCCTCGAGCACCGGGCTGAGCCCGGCCAGCTTCTCGAGCGAGGTGTCGCGGATGCCCTGGTCCTCGGTGACGGTGCGTACCGAGTCGGTGGGCTTGCCCTCGTCGTCGAGCATGGGGGCTTCGACGGCGAAGATCTGGCTCTTGAAGTGGCCGGCGTCGCGCGCCTGGCGCGCCTTGACCTGTGACCACAGCCCGAACTCGTCGACCTCGTTGCGGGAGAACCCGCGGTTCTTCACGATCCGGTCGGCGCCCTCGAACTGGTTGGGCAGATCGATGTCCCAGTCTGCGGGACGCGGATCGCCGGCGCCCTTGGGCACGTTGGCACCCAGCGGGATGCGTGACATCGACTCGATGCCGCAGGCGATGCCGACCTTGATCTGGTCGGAGGCGATCATCGCGTTGATCAGGTGGGTGGCCTGCTGGGCAGAGGAGCACTGCGCGTCGATGACCGTGGAGCCGGTGTGGATCGGCAGCCCGGCATGGAGCCAGGCGCGGCGGACCATGTTGTTGGACTGCTCGCCCACCTGCGAGACGCAGCCGCCGATGACCTGATCCACCAGGTCAGGGTCGATTCCGGCGCGCTTGAGCACCTCGACCTGGGCGGCGCCGAGCAGGACGCCCGGGTGCAGACCCGCGAGCCAGCCCTTGCGCTTGCCGACGGGGGTACGGACGGCTTCGACGATGACGGGCGTGCCCATGGAACCTCGCTCTTCGGGGGGTTTCGACAAGTCGCTGGTGCGCGGGCGCGCACCGTCACGCCTGGTGACGTGACACCGGTTACACTCGATTGTTCCAAAGTAGAACGTGTTCTCGTTTGGCGCAACCCTTGTGTGATGCTGGGCACTGTGTGAACATAAACTAGAACGTGTTACAGAAAAGACCTCGAAGGAGCACACCCGTGACCGCTCTCCCCGTGGATTTCGATCCGACTGATCCCGTGCTCAACGAGGAGCGGGTCCCGCTCCAGGAGTTTCTCGAGCTTCGCAAGAACGCCCCGGTGTGGTGGGTCGAGCAGACGCCGGAGGCACGCGCGGGCTTCCTCGACACCGGGTTCTGGGCGGTGAGCAAGCACGAGGACATCCTCGCCGTCTCCAAGGACAACGAGAACTTCGGCACCAACGAGAACGGCGTGATCATCCGGTTCGCGCCCGACATGACCCGCGAGCAGGTCGAGCTGCAGCGCGCGATGCTGATCCACCACGATGCGCCCGACCACACCAAGCTGCGCCAGATCATCAGCCGCGGCTTCACCCCGCGGGCGATCAACGCGCTCAAGGACCGTCTGGTCGAGCGGGCCAACAACATCGTCGACGACGCCCTGGCCAAGGGCGAGGGCGACTTCGTCGCCGAGGTCGCCGCCGAGCTCCCGCTCCAGGCGATCGCCGAGCTCCTCGGAGTCCCGCAGGAGGACCGGCGCAAGCTCTTCGACTGGTCCAACCAGATGCTCGCCTACGACGACCCGGAGTACAACGCCGACCCCGAGGCCGCCTCCATCGAGATCCTGACGTACGCGATGACGCTGGCCGCCGAGCGCAAGGCGGACCCCAAGGACGACATCATCTCCAAGCTCGTCAACGCCGAGCTGGAGGGCGGGGCGCTGGGCGATGACGAGTTCGGCTTCTTCGTCATCCTGCTCGCGGTCGCCGGCAACGAGACCACCCGCAACGCGATCTCCCACGGCATGCAGGCCTTCTTCGACAACCCCGACCAGTGGGAGCTGTGGAAGAAGGAGCGCCCCGACACGATGGTCGACGAGGTGATCCGCTGGGCCACCCCGGTCACCGTCTTCCAGCGTACGGCGCTCAACGACGTCGAAGTCGGTGGCCAGCTCGTCAAGAAGGGCCAGCGCGTCGGCATCTTCTACGCCTCCGGCAACCACGACGAGGACGTCTTCGACGACCCCGACACGTTCGACATCACCCGCGAGCACAACCCCCACCTCGCCTTCGGTGGTCACGGCGCCCACTACTGCATCGGCGCCAACCTGGCTCGGATGGAGGTGCGGATCATGTTCGACGTGATCGCCGACCGGATGCCCGACCTGAAGCCCAACGGCGCACCGCGCCGCCTGCGTCACGCGTGGATCAATGGCATCAAGGAGCTTCCGGTCACCTACGCCTGACCAGGAACCCTGACATTGGAGAAGTGGGGCCGGCGGAACGGATAATGCGCCGGCACCCACTTCTTCAGTGCTTCGTGGACCACCTCGTAGAGCCCCTGCTCGTACGCCTCGGTGGTCACCCACCAGCTGACGTCGACGTCGTACGCGGCCAGCTCCTCGCTCAGCGCCTGCCGGACGCCCAGCGGATAGAGATAGGCACACCCGACGTAGCCCAGCGTGGGCGTCTCCAGGACGTAGGAGAACGACTTGTTCTCCTTCCACTCGCCCTCGTGCCAGACCAGGTCGATGTAGTCGTCCTCCTCCGACGTCAGCCCGTCCGGCCACCCGCCACCCCGGGTCGCGTTGATGAGTTCGCGGTCGGCGTTGATGGCGCGTACGTCATCGGCCAGACACTCGCGCGACAGCGGCCGCGCCGTCAGGTCGCCGTGGGTGAGCACCCGCGGCGCCTCGAACCCGTCCGGGACGACGAGCAGCTTGCTCAGTCCTGCGTAGCCCATCTCCCTCACCCGAGCTCACCGGCGAGCTGCTTGGCGAGGGTCGAGCGGATCGCGAGCCCGATGCGGTCCCTCTCGGCCGCCGGGATCTGCTCGTCCTCGGGGACGTCGAGGTAGCCGAAGACCTTCGGCCCCTTCCTGTCCTCGGGCTGATCCGGCATCCGCGGGACCAGGTGAACGTGCAGGTGGTGGTATCCGGCAGTCTCGGAGAACTGCATGACATAGGTCTTCTCGCACTGGGTCAGGGTGCGCAGCGCCTGCGAGAGCTGTCCGAGGAGTGTGCCCAGTTCCGCATGCCCCTCGGCATCCAGCGCATCGAGGGCGGTCACATGCTCACGGGCGACCAGGACCAGCCAGCCGGGCAGCGATGTGTTGAACGCATGCGCGGCCCGCCAGTGCTTGGTCGTCACGATCGATCCACGAGGCGTATGGGCCTCGGCTTCGCCGATGGCACAGGTCTGGCATTCCATGCCGATTCACGTTAGCCGATGCACACGGTCGTTACGGATGTGACGAATGAGGCACCTCGTCTGTCACACCTGCAACGACCGTGTGCGTTTCAGTTCGAGGGCGGCTGTGAACCCACGACCCACATCGAGAAGAACTGCGACCCGCCGCCGTAGGCGTGCCCGAGCGACCGCCGGGCGCCGTCGACCTGGTGCTCGCCGGCCCGGCCCCTGACCTGCAGGGCGGCCTCGGCGAATCGGAGCATGCCGGAGGCGCCGATGGGGTTGGAGGAGAGCACTCCGCCGCTCATGTTGACCGGGAGGCTGCCGCCGATCGCGGTCTCGCCGGCCTCGGTGAGCTTCCAGCCCGAGCCCTCGGCGGCGAAGCCTAGGTTCTCGAGCCACATCGGCTCGAACCAGGCGAACGGCACGTAGATCTCGGCACAGTCGATCTCGCGGGCCGGGTCGGTGATCCCGGTCGCCTTCCACAGCGCCGCCGCGGCCTCGCGGCCCGCCTGCGGGTTGACCTGGTCGCGCTCGGCGGCCGAGGTGGGCTCGGAGCGCATCACGGTGCCGTGGATCCAGGCGGGCGCCTCGTACGTCTTGGCGACGTCCTCGGCGGCGATCACCATCGCGCAGGCGCCGTCGGAGGACGGGCAGGTCTCGTCGTAGTGGATCGGGTCCCAGAGCATCTGCGACGCGAGGACCGACTCGACCGTGGTGCCCTCGTTGTGCAGGTGCGCGTACGGGTTCTTCAGCGCGTTGTTGCGGTCCTTGGCCGCGACGATCGCGCCGATGTGCGAGGGCGCGTTGGCGCGGCGGATGTAGGAGCGTACGTGCGGAGCGAAGTAGCCGCCCGCGCCGGCGTGCACCGGCATCACGAACGGGATCGGCACGGAGAGCGCCCACATCGCGTTGGACTCCGACTGCTTCTCGAAGGCGACGGTGAGGACCTTCTTGTGGACGCCGGCCTGCACGAGCGAGGAGGCGACGATCGCGGTCGAGCCGCCCACCGAGCCAGCGGTGTGCACGCGCAGGAGCGGCTTTCCGGCCGCCCCCAGCGCCTCGGCGAGGTAGAGCTCAGGCATCATCACGCCCTCGAACAGGTCCGGTGCCTTGCCGATGACGATGGCGTCGACCTCGTCGAGGGTCAGCCCGGCGTCCTCGAGGGCCCGGTCCATCGCCTCCCGGCACAGCCCGGCCATCGAGACGTCCTCGCGCTTGGCGCGGTGGTGGGTCTGGCCGATCCCGATCACGGCCGCGGGAACCTTGCTCACTTGCCACTCCCGTTCTCTTGGGCTTCCATCACGCACACGAGGTTCTGCTGCAGTGCCGGACCGCTGGTCGCGTGGCCGAGCACCTTGTCGGCCGACCCGTCCCAGATCCGTTTGGCGGCCTCGCCGATCCGGATCGCGCCGGCGCTGAACATCGGGTTGGCGGCGAGCGCGCCACCCGAAGGACTGATCTGTACGTCATCACCGAGCCCGAGCGCCGAGCGCAGGACGAGCTCCTGGTGGCTGAACGGTGCGTGCAGCTCGGCAACCTGAACACCCGCGGTGCCGCCCACGGCGGCCGCTGCCCGCGCGGCCGAGCCGGAGATCGTCAGGTCGCGTGTGCCGAGGTGGAGACCGTCGGAGCTGTGCGCGATGCCGGTGATCCAGGCCGGACGCTGGTTGGCGTCGTACGCCCGGTCGCCGGCGGCGAGCACGATCGCGGCCGCGCCGTCGGTCACCGGAGCGCAGTCGTGCTTGCGCAGCGGGTCGGCGAACATCGGCCGGGCGAGCAGCTCGCTCACCGTGGAGCCGCCGGCCCGGACGGCGTACTCGTTCTTCTCCGCATCGGTCAGCGACCGGTTGACCACGTCGGCCAGCGCGGTCTCGTCCCAGAGCCCGGCGTCGAGCCCGAGGCGCGCCTGGAGCGCGGCCAGGGAGACGGTGTCGGGCCACAGCGGCGTCATCGTGTAGGGGTCGAGCTGCAGCGTCAGCGTCCGGCGCAGCACACCCGCCGACGCCTTGCCGAAGCCGAAGACCAGCGCGGTGTCGACCTCGCCGGTCTGGATCTTCAGCCAGGCCTCGTAGAGCGCCCAGGCGGCGTCCATCTCGACGTGCGACTCGTTGACCGGAGGCAGCACCCCGATCGCGTCGATCGCGCTCACGAACGAGAACGACCGGCCGGCAAGGTAGTCGGACGAGCCCGAGCACCAGAACCCGATGTCCTTCTTGGCCCATCCGGTCTGCTCGTAGCACTCGGCCAGGATCGGCACGAGCAGCTCGGCCATGCTCGGCGACCCGTCGAAGTCCTTCATCTGTCGCTGGGCGAACCCGACGACGGCAACGTCTCTCACTGAGCGCTCCTCACAGGTGGTGCTTGTAGCTGTCGAAGTCCGCGTCCGGCTCACCGGTCGGCGCGAAGTGGCTGATGTTCTCGATGCTGGTGCCCCACTCGTCGCGCGGCTTCCAGACCGCCTTGACCCGCATCCCCATCCGGACCTCGTCGGCCGGGATGTCCAGGATCAGGTGCTGCAGCGCGATGTCGGCGCCGTCGAGGAGGACGTACGCGGAGACGTACGGCGGCTTGATCTTCTGCCCCAGGAACGGGACGTTGACGACGCAGAACGTGGTCACCGTGCCGACGTGGGAGAGCTCGATCTCCTCCGCGGTCGGCACCCCGTCGGTCGGGCAGGCGCCCCGCGGCGGGACGTAGACCTTCCGGCACTTCGGGCACCGCTGGCCCAGGATCCGGCCTTCGGCCAGGCCGCGGAAGAACGATGACTCCTCCGGCGAGGCCGCGTAGTGGTAGTCGAGGCTGACCGGGGTCACGATCAGGCTGACGTCTTCGCCTCCGGCGGGCGCCGGGGTGCCTGGCTGGTCGCCGCCGTCGGCCTCGAAGACTAGGTCGTTGACCGAGCCGGTCCGCTCCTGCGCCCATCTGGCTCGGACCCTCATCCCGGTCTCGATGTCGTCGGGGGAGGCGACGTCGACCGCATGCAGCCACGGCGTGTCGGCGCCGTCGATGGTGATCAGGGCGTACGCGAACGGCCTCTCGAACGGTTGGCCGGCGACGGGCTCGCTGACCCAGGTCCACGAGGTGACCGTGCCGGTGTCGGGAAGCTCGACGAACTCGGTCACGGCCTGGTGCGTGACCGGGTCGTACTCAGGGGGTGGGACTGCGACTCGACCGTCGCCGAGGCGGCCGCCGACGATGGTGGTGTCTCGTAGTCCGGTGAGGAAGCGGCCGATCACCGGGCCTGTGGATCTGGTGTAGTCGAAGGCGACCGTCACGGGTGCCTGCAAGGTGCGACTCATGACAGAAAGTGAAACACGTTCTAGTATTGGCCACAACCTTTACGTGGTGACTAAGGAGTCGATGAGAGTGAAGTTGGGGCTACAGCTTGGCTACTGGGGCGCACAGCCACCGACCGGTGTCGGCGAGCTCGTCGCCGCCGCGGAGGAGGCCGGGTTCGATGCGATCTTCACCGCCGAGGCCTGGGGGAGCGACGCGCTCACGCCACTGGCCTGGTGGGGCCGGGAGACCTCCCGGGTCCGTCTCGGCACCTCGATCGTGCAGATGTCCGGGCGTACGCCCACCTCGATCGCGATGCACGCACTGACCCTCGACCATCTCTCCGGCGGCCGGTTCGTCCTCGGGCTCGGCGTGAGCGGTCCGCAGGTGGTCGAGGGCTGGTACGGCCAGCCGTTCGGCAAGCCGCTGGCCCGAACCCGCGAGGTCGTCTCGATCATCCGCCAGGTGCTTGCCCGGGAGGCGCCCGTGACCAACGACGGGCCGCACTACCCGCTGCCCTTCACGGGCGAGGGTTCGGTCGGGCTCGGCAAGCCGCTCAAGCCGATCGTGCACCCGCTGCGCGCCGACATCCCGATCTGGCTCGGCGCCGAAGGTCCCAAGAACGTCGCCCAGACCGCCGAGATCGCCGACGGCTGGATCCCGATCTTCTACACCCCCAGATCCGCCCCGATGTACGCCGACTGGCTGGCCGAGGGCTTCGCCCGACCC
The DNA here is from genome assembly GCF_040613175.1 of Nocardioides sp. NPDC006303. Lineage (NCBI taxonomy): Bacteria > Bacillati > Actinomycetota > Actinomycetes > Propionibacteriales > Nocardioidaceae > Nocardioides > Nocardioides sp. NPDC006303. Next base: position 51,529 of record NZ_JBEXRR010000013.1, on the reverse strand, counting down.
GGGGCGCGGCGTACGGCCGAGGACTTCGAGATCGCCGCGACCTGCCATCTCCAGATCGTCGCGGATGCGGAGGAGAAGCAGGCCGCGCTCGAGGCCATGAAGCCGTTCGCGGCCCTCTACATGGGCGGGATGGGCGCCAAGGAGCAGAACTTCCACAACCAGGTCTTCGAGCGGATGGGCTACGCCGAGCTCGCCGGGCAGGTCCAGGCGCTCTACCTGACCGGCGACAAGGCCCAGGCCACCGCCCTCATCCCCGACGAGCTCGTCGACGACCTGCACATCATCGGCACCGAGGGCGAGGTACGCGACAAGGTGGCGCAGTGGGAGGAGACCGGTGTGACCACGCTGCTGTTGAGCCTCGGCTCGGCCGCCGACGTCCACCGCATCGCCGAGGTGCTCGGATGACGGCTGGGTGCATCTCCGGGAAAGCACGCTGATGGCGGTCTACGCCGTCACCGGATCGGCCTCGGGGATGGGAGCGGCGGTGGTCGAACGGCTCCTCGCCGCCGGTGACCGGGTCGTGACAGTCGACGTCGCCGGGGCCGATGTCGTCGCCGACCTGTCGACGCCTCAGGGTCGCCGCGACGCGACGGAGAAGGTGCTCGCCGCCTGTGGCGGCCGGCTCGACGGCGCGGTCCTCGCGGCCGGGCTGGGGCCGGCGCCGGGGCGCGATCGGCCCGCTCTGATCACGCAGGTCAACTACCTCGGCGTCGTCGAGCTCCTCGAGGGCTGGCGCGAGGCGCTCGCCGCCACAGGGAACGCCAAGGTCGTGGTCTTCTCCAGCAACTCGACCACCACCATGCCGCTGATCCCGGCACGGGCGGTCGCGGCGCTGCTCGAGGGCGACGCGGAGCGGGCGCTGAAGGCGTACCGGATCTTCGGGAAGCAGGCGCCGGCGATGGCCTACGGCGCCTCGAAGGTCGCCGTGACCCGCTGGGTGCGGCGGCGCGCGGTCGAGCCCGAGTGGGTGCAGGCCGGGATCCGGCTCAACGCGATCGCGCCGGGCGCGGTGCTGACGCCGCTGCTGGAGAAGCAGCTCGCGACGCCGGGGGAGGCGAAGGCGATCCGGTCGTTCCCGGTCCCGGCCGGCGGCTACGGCGACCCGGGGTTGGTCGCCGACTGGGTGATCCACATGCTCGGCCCTGCGGCTGACTTCATGGTCGGCAGCGTCGTCGTGGTCGACGGCGGTACCGACGCCTGGTTCCGCGCCGACGACTGGCCGCGGCCGGTGCCGGGCAGACGACTGCGGGGCTATCTGCGCAGGATGCGCGAGTTCAGGAAGGTACGCGCATGACCGACTCCACGACCGACCCGCTCGCTCCGGCGTCGCTGGGTCCGGTGACCCTGCGCAACCGGGTGATCAAGGCGGCGACCTTCGAGGGCGCCTCGCCCGGGGCGCTGGTCTCCGACCGGCTGATCGACTACCACCTCGCCGTCGCCGAGGGCGGCGTCGGGATGACCACGGTCGCCTATCTCGCGGTGTCCCCGGAGGGACGTACGCATGCCGACTGCATCTACTGGCGCCCGGAGGCGCTGGCCGGGCTGCGGCGGCTGACCGAGGAGGTCCAGGCGACCGGCGCGAAGGTCTCGGCCCAGATCGGTCACGCCGGCCCGGTGGCCAACGCCAAGTCCAACGGGGTGCCGTCGCTGGCGCCGACGCGGTCGTTCAACGCGCTGGGGATGGCGTTCAACCGCGCCGCGACCGCGGCAGACCTCGCCCGGGTCGTCGAGCAGCACGGTGCCGCGGCCCGGATGGCGGTCGAGACCGGCTTCGACGCGATCGAGGTGCACCTGGGCCACAACTACCTGCCCAGCTCGTTCCTCAGCCCGCGCCTCAACCCGCGCACCGACGAGTACGGCGGGTCGCTGGCCAACCGGGCCTCGTTCCCGCGCCGGATCCTGGCCGCGGTGCGGGAGGCGGTAGGCGACCAGGTCGCTGTGCTCACCAAGATGAACATGCGTGACGGCTACCGCGGCGGGTTCGACCTGCCCGAGTCGGTCGAGTTCGCGCGCCTGCTCGAGTCCGACGGCCACCTCGACGCGCTCGAGCTCACCGGCGGCTCCTCGTTCATGAACCCGATGTACCTCTTCCGTGGCGACGCTCCCTACCGCGAGATGGCGGCCAACATGCCGCTGCACCCGGTGATCAGGATGGGCATGCGGATGGTGGGCAAGGGCTTCTTCAAGGAGTACCCCTACAAGCCGCTCTACTTCCTCGACAACGCCCGCGAGTTCCGCCGCGCGCTTAGCATGCCGCTGGTCCTCCTCGGCGGGGTCACCGACCTGACCGGGATGCGGACCGCGATGGACGAGGGCTTCGAGTACGTCGCGATGGCCCGCGCGCTGCTTCGCGAGCCGGACCTCGTCAACCGGCTCCGGACCGACCCCGCGACGGTGTCGCGATGCACCCACTGCAACCTGTGCATGTCGACCATCTATCCGGGGACCCACTGCCACCTCGACGACGAGCACGTCTACCGTGAGGCTCACCCGATCCTGCTGCCCCCATCGTGCTGAGCCCATCCTGAAGGCGAGGAACCAGATGTCCATGCACTACGGACGCGCCCACCACCCGCAGGCTCCTGCCGGATACGTCCACGACGACATGACCAAGGCTGAGATCAAGGAGCGGGAGGCCACGCTGGTCCCGCTGACCGACTCGGTGCGCGGGCTCGTCGATGCGGTCGTACGCACCCAGGTCTCGGACGCGGTCCTCGACGACGTACGCCGCCGGGTCGAGGCGCTGACCGATGAGCTGCTCGCCGAGGCGCTGCCTGGTCCGCACGGGGTCCGGTTCGGTGCGGACGGCGGCTTCCGCAACTACGGCAACCCGGTGGTCGGGAAGGGCAACGCCTTCGCCCCGCCGCTGGCGGTCCAGCGCGACGGCGAGAATGTCTGGGCCGACTTCGAGCTTGGTCCGGCGTACGAGGGCCCGCCGGGGCTGGTCCACGGTGGTGTCTCGGCGCTGATCCTGGACCAGCTGCTGGGTGAGGCCGCCTCGGCGGGTGGTCGCCCCGGGATGACCGGCACCCTGACGATCGTCTACAAGCACGGGACCCCGCTGGGTCCGCTGCGCGGCGAGGCGCGGATCGCATCGACCGAGGGTGTGAAGGCGGTCGTGCGCGGCCGGCTGCTGACCCGGCCGGCCGACGGCTCCGAGCCGGTGCTGTGCGTCGAGGCCGAGGGCATCTTCATCCTGCCGCGCTGGGCCCGCGAGGCGATGGCCGCCGTCGACCGGGACCACGTCGGCGACGCCTGAATCGACTCTCGCCGCAGCAGCCTCGCACGGGACTAGAACACGTTCTAGTTTCGCGGTAGGGTGCGGGCATGGATACCAGGCGCATCGGTCCCCACAACGGTCATCTGATGGTCTCGGCGCTGGAGCGCCACAAGAACCGTCCGATCATTCATCTCGGAGACGTGAGTCTGACCGGGGCGGAGGTGGCGGCGCGGATCAGTCAGTACGTCCAGGCCTTCGAGGCGCTCGGCGCCGGCACCGGCTCGGCGACCGCGCTGCTCGCGCTCAACCGCCCCGAGGTGCTCTTCATCCTCGGCGCCGGCCAGACCCAGGGATTCCAGCGCACGGCGCTGCACCCGCTGGGCAGCGCGGAGGACCAGGCGTACGTCATCAACGATGCCGGGATCACCGGTCTGATCATCGACCCCTACTTCGCCGATCGCGCGGTCGAGCTGCTGGAGATGTGTCCTGGGCTGAAGCGGGTGCTGACCATCGGGCCGGTCCCGCCGCAGCTGGCCGATGTCGGCGTCGATCTCGTCGCCGCCGCGGAGACCTATCCGGTCGAGCCGCTCGCGGCGAGGCTGCTCCCGCCCGACCATGTCACCTCGATCACCTACACCGGCGGGACGACCGGGAAGCCGAAGGGCGTGATCGGGCTGTCCGGGTCGTTCGCGACGATGACCCAGGTGCAGCTCTCGGAGTGGGAGTGGCCCGAGGCGCCCAGGTTCCTGATGTGCACACCGCTCTCGCACGCCGGCGCCGCCTTCTTCGTGCCCGTCGTGATCAAGGGCGGTACCCTCTTCGTGATGCCGAGGTTCGACCCGGCCGCCGTCCTGGAGACCATCGAGCGCGAGCGGATCTCCTCGCTGATGGTGGTCCCGACGATGCTGTACGCCCTCCTCGACCACCCGGACTCCCGCACCCGCGACCTGTCCTCCCTCGAGACCGTCTACTACGGCGCCTCCGCGATCAACCCGGTGCGCCTGGCGGAGGCGATCGAGCGATTCGGGCCGATCTTCGCGCAGTACTACGGCCAGTCCGAGGCGCCGATGGCGATCACCTACTTCGCCAAGGGCGACCACGTCGACGCCGACGGGAAGCCGCTCACCCATCGGCTCACCTCCTGCGGCCGGCCGTCCGCCCTGGTCCGTACGGCCCTGCTCGACGCGGACGGCCATCCGGTCGCTCCTGGTGAGCCCGGCGAGATCTGCGTCGCCGGACCGCTGCTCTCCGGCGGCTACTGGCAGCTGCCCGAGGTCACCGCCGAGACGTTCCGGGACGGCTGGATGCACACCGGCGACGTCGCCCGGGAGGACGAGGACGGCTTCTGGTACATCGTCGACCGCACCAAGGACATGATCGTCACCGGCGGCTTCAACGTCTTCCCCCGTGAGGTCGAGGACGTCATCGCGACCCATCCCGTGGTCGCCCAGGTCGCCGTCATCGGCACCCCGCACGAGAAGTTCGGCGAGGCGGTCACGGCCGTGGTCGTCCCTCGTCCTGACGCCGTGCTCTCGGACGAGGTCGTCACCGAGATCCAGGCCTTGGTCAAGGAGCGGAAGGGCTCCGTCCATGCGCCCAAGTCGGTCATCGAGATCGACGCGATCCCGATGACCGCCCTCGGCAAGCCGGACAAGAAGGCCCTGCGCGCCCGCTTCTCGCAGTGACGTACGTCAGGGGTAGCGCACCACGTAGCGAAGGTGGGTCACCCCGCGGCCCTCGAGGCGCCGGGTGAGCTCGAGCTCGACCGGCCCGACGCCGTCGTCGGGGAAGAGCCGTCTCCCGGCGCCGAGGAGCACGGGCACGAGATGGACCTCGATCTCGTCGAGCTGGCGCGCGGCGAGGAGCGCCTGAGCGAGCCCGGCGCCGTGGGCCATGACGACCTTCTCGCCGGACGCCTGCCGGGCCTCGTCGGCGCACCGGTCGACGTCGGTGAAGTAGCGGGCGCTGCCCGGCGGGACGTCGTCGGGGTGATGGGTGAGCACGTGGATCGGCACGCCGTCGTGGTGGTCGCCGCCCCAGCGGTCGGCGAGCTCATAGGTACGCCGCCCGGAGATCAGCGCCCCCGTGGCGAGGTACTCGCGATAGACGTCGCCGTTCACCCCGGCGCCGTGACGGTCGTCGAGCCAGTCGAAGATCCGCCCGCCGCCCCGACCGAGCCCTTGGCCGCGGCGGTCGTCCGGGCCGGTGACGAAGCCGTCCAGGGTCATGGACATGGACAGACGGACAGGTGTGCGTGAGGTGCTGGACATGGATCCTCCTGGTGGTGGTCAGGCGCCGCGGACGGCGGCGCTCACCAACACCACGATCGAGATCCTGCCGATCCGACACGATGAGCTCGGCGGTCCCGCTACGCTGCCTCCTGATGTCAAGCACGTCGGCAACGGGCTATGGGGTCGTCGCCAAGACCCTTCACTGGCTGACGGTCGCCGCCTTCGTGATGCAGTTCGTGGTCGGCTATGCCATGTCGACTGAGACCGACTGCGACCCGCCGGCGGAGGACCGCAGCGGCGGGGACACCTCCGACGCGGAGGAGGAGCGGATCGACCGCCTCGAGGAGGCCTGCGAGGCCCGGGTCGGCGACGAGGGCTCGCTCGACACCGCCTGGGCCGACCTGTGGGGCGGAAGCATCGGCGCCGACGGCATCAGCCTGCCGGAGCTGCACATCCTGCTCGGCCTGGCCATCCTGCTTCTCGGCGGTCTGCGTGTCGCCTGGCGCATGATCGCCCCGCTACCACCGTGGGACCCGCGACTCACCGCGACCGACCGACGGCTCGCCCATGTCACCGAGCGGGTGCTGCTCTCGCTGATGTTCGTCGTCCCGCTCACCGGCCTCGCGCTGGTGGCGGTCTCCGACGACGTGGTCGCGCTGCACATCGCCGCCCACATCGCGTTCTTCGTTGCGCTGGGCGCCCATCTGCTGCTGGTGCTGCGGCGTGGGCTGCTTCCGCGGATGCTGCCAGGGGCTGCGTACGTCAGGAAGGGTCGGGCCTGACGGGGCCTCAGCGTCCCTTGAACTCGGGCTTGCGCTTCTCCAGGAAGGCCTTGGGGCCCTCCTTGGCGTCCTCGGAGGCGAAGACGGCGGCGCCGACCTTGGCGTCGTCGGCCCAGGCCTCCTCCTCGTGCTTGCCCTCGGACTCGCGCATGGTGCGGAGGATCGCCTGGACGGCCAGAGGCCCGTTGGCGGCGATCATGTCGGCGAGCTCGTGGGCCTTCTCGAGCGCGGTGCCGTCGGGGACGACGTGGCCGATGAGGCCGAGCTCCTTGGCCTCCGGGGCGAGCAGCGTACGTCCGGTCAGCAGCAGCTCGGCGGCGACGGTGTAGGGGATCTGGCGGGGGAGCCGGACCGCGGAGCCTCCCATCGGGTAGAGCGACCAGCGGGCCTCGGCGACGCCGAACTTGGCCGACTCGCCGGCGACCCGGATGTCGGTGCCCTGCAGGATCTCGGTGCCGCCGGCGATCGCGGGGCCCTCGACGGCGGCGACCAGCGGCTTGGTGAGCCGGAAGCCCTTGAGCAGGCCCTTGATCACCGTCGGGTCGAAGCCCTCCTCGAACGACTCCGAGGGCGGCTTCTCGTCGGCCTTCTTCAGGTCCATCCCGGCACAGAAGTAGCCACCCGCGCCGGTCAGGATGCAGACCCGGATCTCGGGGTCCGAGTTCACCCGGTCCCAGGCGTCCTCCATGATCCGCAGCATCTCGGAGGAGAGGGCGTTGCGGCGCTCGGGACGGTTCATCGTGACGATGAGCTTGTGGCCGTCCTGCTCGACGATCGCGTGCGGCTGAGCAGAAGATTCTGTGATCGGCATAACATCAGACCCTAGCGGAAAACTGAAACGTGTTCTAGTCTCGCAGTCATGGCGCTGAACCTTGCTGACCTCTTCGAACACGCCGTCGACGCCGCGCCCGAGAAGGTGTCGGTCCAAGTCGGCGACCGCAAAGTGACTTACGCAGAGCTCGAGCGTGAGTCCAACAAGCTGGCCCGCTACCTGGCCGGCCAGGGGATCGGGAAGGGCGATCACGTCGGGCTCTACTCCAAGAACTCCGTCGAGCACGTCATCGCCCTGCTCGCGATCCTCAAGATCCGTGCCGTCGCGATCAACGTGAACTATCGCTACGTCGCCGGCGAGCTGGAGTACCTCTTCGGCAACGCCGACCTCAAGGCCCTGGTCCACGACCGCGTCTACGCGCCGCTGGTCGCCGAGGTCTCCCCGAAGCTGGAGGGGCTGAAGACGTTCGTCGCCGTCCCCAACCCGCTCGAGCCCCACGACGACTCCGACCTGAGCTCGTTCGGCGGCGTCACGCTCGAGGAGGCCCTGGCCGGGCAGTCTGACGCGCGCGACTTCGGCGAGCGCAGCCCCGACGACATCCACGTCATCTACACCGGTGGCACCACCGGCTTCCCCAAGGGCGTGATGTGGCGCCACGAGGACTTCTGGCGCGTGCTCGGTGGCGGCATCGACTTCATGACGGGCGTGCCGCTGGAGGAGTACGACCAGTCCAAGCAGGCCGCCGGCGACGGGCTCATCACCCTGCCGCTCAGCCCGCTGATGCACGGCGGCGCCCAGGCGAGCCTGCTGATGCACCTCTTCGCCGGCCAGGTGACGATCCTGGAGCCCAAGTTCGACCCCGTACGCACCTGGGAGATCGTCGACCGCGAGAAGGTCCAGATGATGTTCATGACCGGTGACGCGATGGCGGTGCCGCTCATCGACGCCTACGAAGCCGGTCCCGGCAACGGGCAGAGCTTCGACGGCCAGTCGCTGTTCGCCATCGCCTCCTCGGCCGCGATCTTCTCCAAGTCGGTCAAGGAACGCTGGATGAGGGCCTTCCCGAACGCGGTCTTCACCGACTCGATCGGCTCGACCGAGACCGGCTTCCAGGGCACCGGCCTGCAGGACGCCTCCGCGCTCTCGACCGACGGACCCGTGGTGACCGCGGGTGCCCACACCGCCGTGATCGGCGACGACGGCCACCCGCTCGACCTCGCCACCGACGTCGGCAAGATCGGGCGCACCGCCCGCAAGGGCCATGTGCCGGTCGGCTACTACAAGGACCCCGAGAAGTCGGCGAAGACCTTCGTCGAGATCGACGGCATCCGCTACGCGATCCCGGGGGACTACGCCCGGATCGAGACCGACAACCGCCTCACCCTCCTCGGACGAGGCTCCAACTGCATCAACACCGGCGGCGAGAAGGTCTACCCCGAGGAGGTCGAGGCCGCCATCAAGGCGCACCCCGACGTCTACGACACGCTCGTCGTCGGCATCCCGGACGAGCGCTACGGCCAGGCCGTCGCCGCGGTGGTCCAGCCGCGACCGGGCGCGACCATCGAGCTGGAGGGGCTGCGTACCTTCCTGCGGGCTCACCTGTCCGGCTACAAGCTGCCGCGTGCCCTGACCATCGTCGACGAGGTGCCCCGCAACGCCACCGGCAAGGCCCAGTACCCCAAGGCCAAGGAGATCGCCCTGGCCACCCAAGCGACCGCAACAGAGCAGGACCCCGAAGGAGCAAAGGCATGATCCGTACGGCACTGTGCGAGGCGTTCGGGATCGACTACCCGATCTTCGCCTTCACCCCCTCGGAGCACGTGGCCGCGGAGGTCTCCAAGGCCGGCGGCCTGGGCGTGCTGGGCTGCGTACGCTTCAACGACGCCGAGGAGCTCGACCGCACCCTGACGTGGATGGACGAGAACACCGACGGCAAGCCCTACGGCGTCGATGTCGTCATGCCGATGAAGATCCCGACCGAGGGCACCTCGACCGACCTGTCCGCCTACATCCCGGCGGAGCACACCGAGTGGGTCGACAAGACGCTGCTCTCGCTGGGCGTACCGCCGCTGCCGGAGGGGGAGGGGCGCGAGGGCGTCCTCGGCTGGCTGCACTCGACCGCGCGCTCGCACGTCGACGTCGCGTTGCAGCACCGGCCGGTGCTGATCGCCAACGCGCTCGGCACCCCGCCCAACGACGTGATCGAGAAGGCGCACGAGCACGGGGTCAAGGTCGCTGCGTTGGCCGGCGCCCCGAAGCACGCGGTCTCGCACGTCGCCAACGGCGTCGACATCATCGTCGCCCAGGGCTACGAGGCAGGCGGGCACACCGGGGAGATCGCCTCGATGGTGCTCCAGCCCGACATCGTCGACGCGGTCGGTCCGGATGTGCCGGTGCTGGGTGCCGGCGGGATCGGCTCGGGTAGGCAGATCGCCGCGTCGCTGGCGCTCGGTGCGCAGGGAGTCTGGACGGGCTCCATCTGGCTCGGGACGAGCGAGTATCGCAACCTCAACACCCACGCCGGCTGGGAGAGCGCCTTCACCCGCGCCACCTCCGCCGACACCCGCCGGATGCGGATCTACACCGGCAAGCCCGCCCGGCTGCTGAAGTCGAAGTGGACCGACGCCTGGGAAGCCGAGGGCTCGCCCGCGCCGCTGCCGATGCCGCTGCAGAACCTGCTCGTCTCCGACGCCCACAACCGCATCAACGCCGCCGGGGATCCCGACGTCGTCGCGATGCCGGTCGGGCAGATCGTCGGCCGGATGAACGAGGTACGCCCCGTCGCCGCGGTCATGGCCGACCTCATCGCGGAGTTCGAGGCCACCGTCAAGCGCCTGGACGCGATCGCCGAGGGATAGTCCGAAGCGCCACGAAGGCGCCGGCTCGTCGACCGAGCCGGCGCCTTTCTTCATGCCGCGACTCCGTCGCGCCTTACCTCAGCGCGCTATCGCACACCGTGGTCGTCGGCGCCGCTACCGCACACCACAACTCCGCCACAGAGGCGGAAGAGGCACTGACAGGATGGCCGCGTGACGATCTCGAGTTACGTACGTGACGGACTCACCTTCGACGTGATCGACTCTGGCCCGGCCGACGGTGACCCGGTCGTGCTCCTGCACGGGTTCCCGGAGCGGGCGACCTGCTGGCGTGAGGTGTCACCGATCCTGCACGAGGCCGGCTTCCGCACGATCGCCCCGGACCAGCGCGGCTACTCGCCGGGCGCCCGGCCGCGTACGCGCCTCGGCTATGGCGCCGGCAAGCTGGTCGAGGACGTGGTGGCGCTCATCGACGAGATCGGCCGGCCGGTGCACCTGGCCGGTCACGACTGGGGCAGTGCTGTCGGTTGGGGAGTGGCGGCCGAGCGACCCGACCTGGTCCGGAGCTGGACCGCCATGTCGGTGCCGCACCCGGTCCCGTTCGCTCGGTCGATGAAGGGTCCGCAGCGGCGCAAGTCGGCTTACATCGCGCTCTTCAACATCCCGCTGCTGCCCGAGCTGGTCTCCGGGCGAGACGGCCGGATGGAGCGGATGATGCGGGGGAGTGGCTGGAACGACGAAGACGTCGAGCGCTTCCGGGACGAGATCGTCGACTACGGCGCGCTGCCCGGTGGTCTGGGCTGGTATCGCGCCCTGCCCCTGGCCCCGCGCGTCGGCCGCGTCTCGGTGCCGACGACGATGCTCTGGAGCAACGGCGACGTCGCGATCGGCCGGACGGCCCTGGAGGGAAACGAGGACTCCGTCACCGGTCCCTACGAGTTCATCGAGCTGACCGGGGTCAGCCACTGGATCCCCACCAAGGCTCCGCAGGCGGCGGCCGACGCGATCCTCTCGACCATCGCCAAGGCGACTCGGCCGTGATGCGCAGGCTCAGCCATCCTCGGTCCCATTGACGGTCGGAGAGCTCGACCGGGGCATGGTGTCGCGAGCTGTGATCGCGTCGCGGACACCGCCGATCGCGGTACGGATCATGTCGCCGTACGGCCCTTGCGGCAGCGCGGCCACACGCTCCTCCGCCTTGTCGATCTGCTCGGCGGCTGCCTCGAAGGAGCCGAGGCGACGCAGGTTGTCGGCGATGTTGAGGTGCAGGCTCGGATAGAAGCCGGCGACCTCGAGGCCCGCATGGTGCTCACCGGCTCGATCGTCGGTGAGGGCGGCTGCGGCGTCGAGGGCGCGTACGTCCCAGAGGAGTGCCTCGGCCGGATCGGGATACAGATCGGCGAGGTAGTGGGCGAGCGTGCACCGGTGAAGCGGATCGCCCAGCACTCCGAGTTCTTCCCAGACGGCGAGCAGCTCCTGTCGTGCTCTGGCGGTCTCGCCTTGGTGGCCAAGGGTCACGGCGGTGGTGATGGCGTCCATCGTCGGATCAGCTGCAGGGGTCGCGGTCATGCCTCGATGCTGGGCCTTCGACCGACCTGAAGGTCAAGAGTTGAGTACGCGGGCTCATCACGCCACGCCGCGGCGCCGCGAGACTCGTCGCATGCTCGCTTTCGACCGCCCGGCCAGTGTCCGCTGGCGCATCACGCGCGTGCCCTGGTTTCCCGTCACCACGGCTCTTGCGTCTGTCGTGGCTCTCCTCGCCATCGGGAAGCTGGCCGCGAACTGGCTGGATGTCTATCTGGTCTTCTTCGGTGAGCAGCCGGAGATCGACCCGGCGAACATCGCCGCGTACCGCGTCTGGGCTGCGATCGCGCTCGCCGCGCTTCTGTGCGGCGCGGTCGCCCACATGCTCAACCCCGCCCGCCGAATGCTCGGGACCTTCTGGCAGGGCCTGCTGGTCATCGTCGGCACGGCGATGATCCTGCTCTGCTACATCCCTGGCGCGGTGGATCTACCAGCGCCGGAGCGGGAGGACGACGGGTATCGCGCCCCGCCCTGCTACTCCGGCGGCGACAACGACGAGTGTGTCGGCGGCTGACGCTGCTGGCAGTCCCTTCAGCTGCCGTCAGCCGCGGTCGTGGAGCGTGATCTGGTAGCCGTCGGGGTCGGCGAAGGTGAACGTACGCCCGAAAGGACCGTCGATCGCGGGGGAGACGATGGTGTGCCCGTCGGCAACGAGAGCATCGTGGATGGCCTGGACATCGGTGGCATGAAGCCAGATCGCGGCACCGATGCCAGGCTGGGCGACGGAGTCGAGATCGGTGCCCGGAACGACCTCGCGAAGCGCGAACGCGATCGGCTTCGTCTCGAAGACGACGGCGTGCGGCGGCCCGGCCGGCGAGCGAACGAGGCCGAGGTAGTGCTCGTAGAACGCCTGCGACGCGTCGAGGTCGCGCGCCTGCAGCGAGATGAAGTCGGGGCCGGTGACGGGCATGGGATGCTCCTTCGATGTGTGTCAGTTATCTGACACAACGAAGTTATGTCAGAATACTGACATGGGTCAAGATGGCGTCGATCTGGACAAGTCGCTGGGCTACCTGCTGAAGGAGGCGTCGAGCGCCCTGCGCGCCGCGATGGAGGAGGTGCTGCGCCCGCTCGGCATGAGCGTCACCCACTACGCCTGCCTGGAACTGCTGGCGCAGCGGCCCGGTCTGTCGAACTCCGAGCTCGCCCGGGGCGCGTTCGTCACGCGCCAGACGATGAACGTGCTGCTCCGCTCCTTGGAGCGAGACGGCGACGTGACCAGGCCGGCGGAGGCCCCCGTCGGAAAGGTCCTCCCCACGCGACTCACGCCCCAAGGCCGGCGGAAGCTCGAGGAGGCCACCGTCGCGGTCCGATCCGTCGAGGTGAGGATGCTGGCCGGCATGAGTCCGGCCGATCAGTCCGACGCGTTCCGGATCCTGCAAGGCATGATCCACTCCCTGCGCGATGGCGGCGACGGCGCCTGAACGACCCGCAGTTGCGAGGACGTTACGAGCGGACCCTTGAAGCACGCCAGAGTGCAGTGGCAAGCCACAGGGCTGCGACGGCGACGAGGACGCCCCAGACGATCCGCCCCGCGTGCGGAAGGAAGTACTGGGGGAGCATCGTGACCAGGAGAGCGGCCAGCGGGACGGCGCTCCAGCGGGGCAGGGACCCCGAGCGCCAGACCGCGATCGCGACGAGCACGGCGGCGACGGCGACGAGCAACAGTCCGATCACGAAGATGGTCATCGCGGTCGGGTCGAGCCGGAAGTCGTTGCCCACGTCGGTCAGGCTGGGGTCGCCGTCGGCCACGGCGCGCTCGCCGATGGCCTTGAGCCCGTAGACCTCGGCGCCGTAGTAGGAGATCGTCAGACCGGAGCCGATGTAGCCGATGACGGCCGCGAGAAATGCGGTCCTCTCCTGTGGCGTACCGTCGAGAAAGCCCCGGATCGCGCCATAGCCGAGCGGGATGAGAATGAGTCCGACGATGGCACTGATGTGCGCGATGCTCCAGCCGGCGGAGGCCCACGCCGCCGCTCCGTCAAGCGTGGTCTCGTCGGCGCGTGGGGCAACGACCTCGTAGACGGTAAAGAGGATGCCAGCGATCGCAAACGCGACGGCGCCCATCTGGGTGCGGCGGTCGGGGGAGGCGTGGGGGACGGTCACTGCGGGGCTCCTTTGTGGATGCAATGAGAGCAGTGCTCTCAATTGTGAGCGATGATGACATGCATCGGCCGGCACCGCACGCGATTTGACCGGCCTTTGTCCAAGACCCACCCAGGCGGCCCTCCGCCGGTGGCTGATAGGCCATAGCGCTATCGCACGCGGTTGTGATTTGGCGCGATACAGCACAGACGCCCGCCACGAACATGCGGAATCGCGTCCATGTGCGCGTGTCCGATGGGCAGGCGGAGACACGGCCCAGGTGATCCTGGGATCTCTACGTGCGTCTGGTGAAGCGGATGTCGCCGTTGGGTAGGCGTTCGTGGAGGTAGGCGGTGTCGTGGGCGCGGTGGTGGTGATGGCTGCAGAGGAGGGCGGCGTTGTCGAGGTCGGTCGGCCCGCCTTGGGCCCATTCGAGCCAGTGGTGGGCCTCGGCCCAGGTGCCGGGGATGTCGCAGCCCTCGGCCTCACAGGTCGCCGACCTGAGTAGGAGGGCTCGGCGTTGGGCGGCGGTGAAGAAGCGTTCCTTGCGGCCGAGGTCGAGGACTTCGGATTCGCCGCCGAGGACGGCGGGGATGATGTTGGCGGTGCAGGCCAGGCGTCGTGCCTCGGCCGCGGTGATCGGAGTTCCGCCAACGATGTCGCCGATGCCGGCTTCCTTGCGGAGCTGGTCGATGTCGATCGTGACGATCACCGTGGTGGCATCGCCGCCGTGGATCGGGAGCCGGGTCGGGTCGAGGGTCTCCAGCAGTTGGCAGAATGCGCGCCCGAGGCGGCGGTCGTAGGGCAGGTAGTCGCCGGTGTCGGTGCGGGTGCCGTCGTCGCGGCGGGGTGAGGCGAAGGCTTCCAGGTTGGTGGCCAGCCGGTCCGCGGCCGCGTCCGGGACCACCGCAGTGATCCGGGTGGTGCCGTCGCCGAGGCGCCGCATACTGAGCCGGGTCTTCTTCCGGGCGTGGGCCTCCTCGGCAGCGAGCCGTTTGGCTTCTTCGGCCTCGGCGATCTCGGGCGCGATCAGATCCAAGATCCGGCGGCCCAGGCGGCGGAGCTGGGTGGGGTCGAACTGGGTCGCATAGACCACCAGCGCCTCTTCGGCCTTGACCCGGATCTCGGGATCGAGATCGGCGGGGAGGTCGTCGAGGGCATTCACGATCACGTGGGCTTGGGCGGGGTTGCAGTCGCCACGGCGCATCGCGGCCGCGATCAGCTCGTAGGTACGGTCCAGTGCCTGAGCGAGCCGGAGGTCGGCGCGCAGGGTCTCGGGGCGCTGGTGGGTGTGGTGATGCAACCACGCCGCCACATCCCGCGCCGCGGACTCGGCGGCCACATCGTCAGCAACGGCGAGCACGCGCAGCTCGAGCTCAGCCAACTGCGCCTTGGCCCGGGTGATCTCGAGCAGGGCGGCGGCCTTCTGATCGGTGGCCATGAACGAAGGGTTCGCCTCAGCAACCGCGCCGAGCGAGGCGGTGACCGCGACTACCGCCCCGAGCACAGGGTGCTGTGGCTGTTGCAGCGTGGTCATCACGGTCACCTCCCGACGTACGAACTCAAGGGTTTCTGCCTGTGCAGAATCCCGGTGGGTTCGCTGGTCTCGGAGGCCCGGCAGCACGGGCTATTACTTACCCTCGCAGCTCAGCGTTCACGCCCCTGGTTCCCCTGGATTACCCCACACCCGTTGTGTCTCGGATGGATAGGGCACGCCTCGGTTGAGGTGGTCGGCCTTCACGTTTACGCCTGCGCCGAGCCTACCACACAACACAAAGCCAATGAACCCAAACCCAATCAGGGACAGATATCCCAAACCCAAGCCAGACCGCTGCTGGAAGCCCGCAAGACAGCCAAATGGCACCCACTCAGGCACCCTGCTTCTAAATCTCCCAACCCAGGCACCGTATTGGCCCCACCCGCGCTGGAACTCCGCACGAGACCAACGGACACACATCCAGATCCCCACTCGAAGGCGGCCAGCCCTGGACGAGGAATTGACTGTGGTCAATAAGACAAAGCGCTATCGCACACAATGGGTACTTTCCGCGATACAGCACAAACACCAGCCACGAAAGAGAGGCCCCGGCAGCCGCCGGAGCCTCTCAAGACGTCGGTACGTTTCAGGATGCAGCGAGAGACCGCCCGATCCGCAGCGCCTGCTCCGTGGCTCCGCCGAAGACGAACTCGAAGCGCTTCGCGGTCGTGAAATAGCGATGGGCCTCGCCGTCGAGGTCGATGCCGACACCGCCGTGGACGTGGACGGTGGTGTGTGCGAGCCGGTGGGCGGCGTCGGCGGCCCAGAGCTTGGCGACGGCGACCTGGTCGGCGTCGGGGAGGCCGGAGGAGACCCGCCAGACGGCCTGCCAGAGGGTGAGCCGCTGGGCGAGTACGTCGATGAATCCGTCGGCCAGTCGCTGGGAGACGGCCTGGAAGGTGCCAATGGGGCGGCCGAACTGCTCCCGGGTCTTGGCGTACGACGAGGTGAGCGAGAGGGCTCCTTCGGTGACGCCCAGGAGCTCGGCGGCCGCCGCCACGGTCAACAAAGAGCCGAGCCGGGCAGCGGCCGAGGAGTCCCCGACGCGACGGGCAGGGGCTGAGGCGAACGAGACGAGCGCGGTGACGTCGCCGTCGCTGGTGTGCTGCGGACGGCGGTCGACGCCTTCGGCGGATGCTTCGACCAGGAAGACCCCGACGGTGCCGTCCGGGGATGCCGCGGTCACCAGGAACGCATCGGCGATCATTCCGGCCCTGACCAGCGTCTTCACGCCGGTGACCGTGTCCCCCGTGGCGACGACCATGGGGACGTCGGGCAGGTGGGAGTGCTCCTCGGCGACCGCAGCCGTCAGGACGCGAGATCCGTCGGCGACGCCGGTCAGGGCGTCCGCCGCGGTCTCGGCGAGGAACAGGCCGCACGGCCCGTGCACGGCGAGCGGTACCGGCGCGACCTGCCGCCCGGCCTCGACCAGCACCCGGCACAGCTCGACGAGCCCGAGCCCGGCACCGTCGTACGTCTCGGGCAGATGCAGCCCGAGCAGCCCGGCCTCGCCGAGCGCGGACCAGAGGGAGGCGTCGAAGCGGCCGCGGTCGCCGGCAGCCGCCTCGACCGTACGCAGCCGCTCGACCGAGGTCGCATCGCCGATGATCTTGGCCGCGAGCTCGGCGGCATCGTCGGATTCGGTGGTGAAGGAGAAGTCCATGGTGTTCTCGCAATCGACTGTGTTGGTCTCGACACGCTCGCTGGCGCTCGCGGCTCGACCGACGGGTGGATGGGTCAGCGCTTGGCGGCGGGGAGGCCGAGGCCCACGTAGCCGATGATGTCTCGTTGGATCTCGTTGGTGCCGCCGCCGAAGGTCATGACCAGCGAGGAGCGGTGGAACCGCTCGAGGCGGCCGGCGAGCACAGCGCCGGGGGAGTCGGCCGTGATCCCCGCGTGCGGTCCGACGATCTCCATCAGTGTGCGGTAGACCTCGGTCGCGAGCTCGGAGCCGTAGACCTTGGTCGCCGACGCCTCGGCCGGCGAGAGCGCGACCCCGTGGTCGGCGTCCGAGGCGAGCTTCCAGTTGATCAGCGAGAGCGCCTCGATGCGTGCGTGGGCTCGCCCGAGTGCCAGCTGGACCCATTCGGCGTCGATCACCCGGCTGCCGTCAGGGAGCACCGTGGTCCGCGCCCACTCCTTCACCAGTCCGATCGAGTGGACCAGCGGTGCCGCGGAGGTCAGCGCGACCCGCTCGTGGTTGAGCTGGTTGGTCATCAGCGCCCAGCCCCCGCCGCGCGAGGAGACGAGGTTCGACGCCGGCACGCGCACGTCTGAGTAGTAGGTGGCCGAGGTGCCCACCCCGGCCACGGTCTGCACCGGCGTGTATGAGAACCCCTCGGACGATGTCGGCACCAGGATCATCGACAGCCCCTTGTGGCGGGACGCCTCCGGCTCTGTCCGACAGGCGAGCCAGATCCAGTCCGCATACTGGATCAGCGAGGTCCACATCTTCTGGCCGTTGATCACCCACTCGCCGGAGCCCTCGTCGAGCACAGCGCGAGTCTGCAGCGAGGCGAGGTCCGTCCCGGAGCCCGGCTCGGAGTAGCCGATCGAGAAGTGCAGCTCGCCGGCGAGGATCTTCGGGAGGAAGTACGCCTTCTGCTCGTCGGTCCCGAACCGCATGATCGTCGGTCCGACCGTGTTGAGCGTGAGATAGGGGATCGGCACCCCGGCCACGGCGGCGGCGTCGGTGAAGATCAGCTGCTCCACCATGGAGCGGTCTTGGCCGCCGTACTCCTTCGGCCAGCCGATCCCGAGCCAGCCGTCGGCACCGATCTGCCGGATGGTCGAGAGGTAGACCTCCTTGTCCGCTTCATCCCCGAACTCGCCCGAGGCCCGCGCGAGAGCAGCCCGGCGCTCCGGCGTGACCAACTGGGCGAAATAGGAGTTGAGCTCTGAGCGAAGTTGCTCCTGGGCGGGTGTCAAGGCCACATGCATGTGATAAAACTAGAACAGGTTCTACGTTTTGAACAGGCCCAGCGAATAGGCCCACCAGGCTCAAACCAGCGGAAGGTACGACGATGGCCGACCCCACCACCCAGACCCGCACGCTCGACCACGGCACCCAGCCGGAGCGCTTCGCGCGCGGTTGGCACTGTCTGGGTCTGGCCAGCGAGTTCAAGGACGGCAAGCCCCACGCCGTCGAGGCGTTCGGCGGCAAGCTGGTCGTCTGGGAGAACACCAAGGGCGAGCTGGGCGTGCTCGACGGCTACTGCCGCCACATGGGCGGCGACCTCACTCAGGGCACGGTGAAGGGCGACGAGGTCGGCTGTCCGTTCCACGACTGGCGCTGGGGCGCCGACGGCCGCTGCAAGCAGATCCCGTATGCCCGCCGCGTCCCCCTGCGCGCTCGCACCAAGGCGTACGAGACCGTGATCCGCAACGACTCGCTGCTGATCTGGCACGACCCCGAGGGTTCGAAGCCCGACTACGACATCCTGCCGCCGGAGCTGCCCGACGTCAGCAACCGCGAGATCTACACCGACTGGATCTGGAACACCGTCCCGATCAAGGGCAGCCACTGCCGCGAGCTGATCGACAACGTGGTCGACATGGCGCACTTCTACTACGTGCACTTCGCCTTCCCGACCGACTTCCGCAACGTCTTCGAGGACCACACGGCCACGCAGTACATGGCCTCCCGAGGGCGTCCGGACGTGTCCGGTGGCTACGGTGACGCCGAGATGTTCCTCAAGTCTGAGGCGACCTACTACGGCCCGGCGTACATGATCAACTGGCTCGAGGTCGACTACAAGGGCTTCGTGACCGAGGTGATCCTGATCAACTGCCACATCCCGACCGGCCCCGACTCGTTCCTCCTGCAGTACGGCATCACCGTCAAGAAGCCCGAGGGTCTCGACGACAAGACCGCCAACTTCATCGGCAGGAAGTACGCCGACATGTTCGGTGACGGGTTCCTCCAGGACGTAGCGATCTGGGAGAACAAGGCGCCGGTGCAGAACCCGCTGCTGTGCGAGGAGGATGGCCCGGTCTACCAGCTGCGCCGCTGGTACGAGCAGTTCTACGTCGACGTCGCCGACATCGAGCCCGAGATGCGTGCCCGCTTCGAGTTCGAGGTCGACACCACCAAGGCCAACGAGTTCTGGCACGAGGAGGTGGCCGAGAACCTGCGCCGGATCGAGGCCGAGAAGGCGGAGAACCCTGAGTCGAGCGACGCAGGGGTCAGTTGATGGCCTCGTTCGTCCCGACGTCCGAGGACACCGTCGAGGACCAGCGGCTCTACACCCAGGCCCGCCTGGTCGAGGTGGAGTGCCTCGACTGCCTCGCCCGCGTCGGGGTGAAGAAGAACAGCGAGCACCAGACCTCCGTCCAGTGGACGGCCGAGGCGCAGGCCCAGTGTCCGGATCTCGTACGCCGCAAGGCCGCCGCCAACGGCGAGCGGCTCATCCATGCCCGCTGCCCTCGTCTGGCGGCGTCCATCGAAGCAGCCGTCGCCGACGGCCGGATCCAGATCGGAGCCGAGGATGGCTACTGACTCTTTCCTGCTGCCCGTCAGCGACGTGGTCAAGGAGACCACCGACGCCCACTCGATCGTCTTCGAGGTGCCCGAAGACGTGAGGCACGCGTTCCAGCCGAAGCCGGGGCAGTTCCTCACCGTCGCCGTTCCGAGCGACCGCGACGGCCTGGCGGCGCGCTGCTACTCGCTCTCCAGCGCCCCGGGCGACCCCCTCACGGTCACCGTCAAGCGCACCGTGGACGGCTACGCGTCCAACTGGATCTGCGACAACCTCCGCCCCGGCGACACGCTTCGGGTGTTGCCGCCGAGCGGGATCTTCACCCCTGCCGACATCGACGCCGACTTCCTGCTCTTCGCCGGCGGCTCGGGCGTCACGCCGATCATCTCGATCGCCCGCACGGCCCTGCGAGAGGGCACGGGAAGGATCGTGGTCTTCTACGCCAACCGCGACGAGCGCTCGGTGATCTTCGCCGAGGAGTGGGCGCGGCTCTCCGCCGAGCACCCCGACCGGCTCCAGGTGGTCCACTGGCTCGAGTCGGTCCAGGGGCTGCCCACCGGTGAGCAGCTCAAGGCGTTCGCGGCCGACCGTCTGACGTACGACGCCTTCGTCTGTGGGCCGGCGCCGTTCATGAAGGCGACGATCGCGGCGCTCAAGGAGCTCGAGTTCCCGCGCGCGCGGCGACACCAGGAGAAGTTCGCCTCCCTGGGCGGCAACCCGTTCGGCGAGGTCGCCCCGGTCGAGGAGGCGGAGACCGAGGTTGTCGACGACGGCCCCAAGCAGCCCGCCACGCTCGAGATCGAGCTCGACGGCGCCACCGCGACGTACGACGACTGGGACCCCGGCACTCCGATGCTCGAGTTCCTCGAGGCGAAGGGTGTGAAGGCGCCCTACTCGTGTCGCGAGGGCGAGTGCTCGGCGTGCGCGTTCCGGCTGCTCGAGGGTGAGGTCAAGATGGTGCGCAACGACGTGCTCGAGCAGGAGGACCTCGACGACGGGATCCGGCTCGGCTGCCAGTCGTTGCCGACCACCGACACCGTCCGCGGCACCTACTCCTGAGGGACTCGCGAGAGACACAGATCACCAACCGGTTGCCAGGTCGAGGCGCGCGGCGCGATAGTGTCGCGCTGCCCGAACCACATCCCACCGTGTCACCCCGAGGAACGTCGTCGGCTGACCGGTAGGGCTCAAGCGAGGTTTCCCCCAACGTGTTCAATCGCAACTTCTACGCCGCCCAGGACGATCGGCGCTTCGTCGTCGGCTATGCCCTCGACCTCGGCTTCCGAGTCTTCGATGCCTACTCGGCACCTGGCCAGCCGTTGACCGAGATCACCACGACGGCATCGGCATCGCTGCTCGCCGCGAGGCCCGCGTTCAAGCTGTACGCCCCCAACACCGGCCCTGAGCCGGTGATCACCCGGGTCGAGCTGGAGGAGTCGGAGTTCGGTCCCTCGGCCTTCGAGTATCGGTGCAATGGCTGGGGTCTGATCGGGCTCAACTTCGGTGGCGTCGTCGGTCTCGGCGGCCTCGGCTGGAGCACGCTCAACACGATGGCCGAGGCCCGTGCGGCTCGCTGGCACGCTGTGGAGCCGATCGGTGCCGCTCCCTCGGAGTGGAACTGGCCGGCTGTCGACGACGCCGCGATCAAGATGTTCGAGGCGATCGCCTCGATGGCCGGCTCCGCCGTGGGCGACAGCCCGATCCTGGCCGCCGCTGGCCAGCTCATCAAGGACAAGGGTCTGCTCTACGAGTCCGGTGGCGGCCTGCACGCGCGTCCGGGTCTCGGCTGAGCGCGCCGCGCGGAGCTTGATACTCCGGGCGTATCAATCGCCTTGGGATCGATACTTCACAACAACAGGTCGTCGATCCTAGATTCTCGGGCATGGACGTCACCTGCGAAGCCATCCGAGTGCACCACGTCGTCTCGGGCCGGCCGGACGGTCCGGCGGTGGTGCTGTCCAACTCGTTGGGCGCGACCCACGCGATGTGGGACGAAAACCTGTCTGAGCTCGAGCGGCACTTCCGCGTGGTGCGGTACGACACCCGCGGACACGGGTCCTCGCCCGTGCCCGGTGGCCCGTACGCGATCGACGACCTGGCCGACGATGTCGTCGCCCTCCTGGATCGCCTCGGCGTCCGGCGGGCCCACTTCGTGGGTCTCTCGCTCGGCGGCATGACCGGGATGCGCCTAGCCTCGCGCCACCCTGAGCGCGTCGACCGCCTCGTACTCTTGTGCACCGGAGCGCACCTGGCTCCTGCCTCCGCCTGGCAGGACCGAGCGGCCACGGTGCGAGCCGAAGGCACCCAGGCCGTCGCCGAAACGGTCGTCGCCCGCTGGTTCACGCCGGGATTCCTCGAGGCGAACCCCGAGGTGAAGGCGACCTGCGAGGCCACGGTCGCCGCCACCCCGGACGAGGGCTACGCCGGCTGCTGCGAGGTCATCGCAGCCATGGACCTCCGCGCCGACCTCCCGGTGATCACCGCCCCGACTCTGGCCATCGCCGGTGCCGACGACCCCGCGACGCCGCCCCCGCACCTCGAGTCGATCGCCGATGCGGTCCAGGACGGCCGGCTCCTGGTGGTCCCCGACTCGGCGCACCTGGCCAACGCCCAGCAACCCGAGATCATCACCCGCGCCATCGTCGACCACCTCCAGGCGACCTGACGGGCGACGTCGAAGGTCAGGGGATAACCAGGTGCGTCCAGGACCGCGACCTGGCTAGGTTCGGAGCCGATGCGAGAACCCGATGCCGCGTTCGCGGACCCACGTCAAGCAGTCCTCTACGACGTCTTCGACGACGACCGTTCCGACCTGGATGCCTATGTCGCGATCGCCGGTGAGCTCGGTGCTCGCCACATCGTCGACATCGGATGTGGGACAGGCTCGCTCGCCGTTCGGCTGGCCGGTGAAGGGCTCTCCGTCGTCGGCCTCGACCCAGCCGTGGCATCTCTCGACGTCGCCCGCACCAAGCCGTACGCCGACCGCGTCACCTGGATCAACGGCGACGCGACCGCCCTCGCCAGCCTCGCCGGCGCTGCCGACATGGCGGTCATGACCGGCAACGTCGCCCAGGTCTTCGTCTCCGACGAGGACTGGTCCGACACCCTGACCGCCATGCATGCCGCCCTCCGGCCCGGTGGCTGGTTCGTCTTCGAGACCCGCCGCCCGGAGGTCCGAGCCTGGGAGGACTGGGACATCGCGCCGACAACCGTCGATCTCCCGGATGGCCGCACCGCGGTCGTCACCCGCACGGTCACCGTCGTCGACCTCCCGCTGGTCACCTTCGAGGGGTCGACCACCATCGGCGACGAGACCCTGACCTCGTCCTCCACCCTCCGCTTCCGCGGCCGGGAGGAGATCGAGCGTGACCTCGTAGCCCACGGCTTCACCGTGACCGACGTACGCGACGCCCCCGACCGTCCCGGCAAGGAGTCTGTCTTCCTCGCTTGCGTGCAGGACTGAACGGACGCGCCGCTCCTATGCGCCCGTCAGCTCGCCTTCGGCGTTTACCTTTGCCAGATGGCGATCACGAACGAACCAAGCAGTGCAGTCGAGCGCGCCGTGGCGGAGATGGACCAGCGTCTGCGGACGAGCCAGGCGGTGGGCGCGTTGATCCTGCTGGTTGTGTCGTTGACCGCTCCAGTGCTGGTCAGTATCGACGATTCGACTGGGGATGATCACCGCGACGTCAAGGCAGTCTGGTCAGCGTTGGCGTATGCGAAGGTCTTGGTGACCAACCCGGATGCGGACTTCGGAAGCCACGCATCGCACGTCGTCGTATTCATAGGACTGATTGCCACGGTCGCGCTCTGCCTGTTCATGCTGGTCGGCGTCCTGTCCGTGCTGATCCCCCTCTCGTCGAGACCGCGAAGGTTCTGGTCGGCCGTGAGCATCGCGACTGCGGTTGCGCCAGCGGTGACCCTCGTCGGTCTCGGCCTCTCTTCGGGCGACTCCGAGTTGGCGGCGACATGGACGACCTTGGCGCCCACGGGGCTCGGTGTTTGGGTTCTCGCCGCGACTGCACGTCAGACAGCCTGGTGACGAGATCGCGAGTGAAGGGCTGCCCGAGGCCCGCCGCGCCGAGGATCAGAAGGCTGCGCTCGACGGCTTCCACCTGCGCAAGATCGACCTGGCCGACCGGGTTCTGGATCGTCAACGCGGGTGGGTACGTCGGTGAGTCGACGAGCAGGGAGATCGGTTACGCCTGCGCGACCGGCAAGCCGGTCTCGTCGCTCAATCGGCCGACGCCCGACTGAGCGACCAGCAGATAGCCGGCGCCGTCGGAGTCGAGGGTCGTTGTCTCGACGGTCAGCCCGAGGCTCTGCAACTGTGCGACGAGCTCCTCGTAGCGATAGGGCCAGAACGACAACCGCTCCGCGCACGTCTGGAGCGACCCGTCAGGCCTCACCTCGGTGACGGCGATCTCCATGTGGTGCTCCTGTTCCCAGTCCGGCGCGATCTGGGTGTGGTAGATGACCACTGCGTCGCGACCGTTGCGGCGGATCAGGCGATCGCGGACATCGATCCGGGAGCCACGAGCGCGCACGACCTCCCACATGCGGGAGGTGAGCACGAGGCGTCCGCCTGGACGCAGCAGCTGGGCCATCGAGGCAAGCGCGGCCAGACGGCCGCGCCTGCCTTCGGCGTGACCGAGGGAGTTGCCGACGCAGAACACCAGGTCGAAGGTCGAGGCCTCGAAGCGACCGGTCAGCTCCTCCCAGCTGACTTGGCGTGCGTCGAGCCGTACGCCATGTTCGCCGGCGAGCGCTGTTGTTCGGCGGATCATCCCGGAGCTGGCGTCTGTCGCCACGACGTCCAGGCCATGTCCGGCGAGACCGACCGCGAGCTGGCCGGTGCCGCAGGAGCAGTCGAGGACCCGTGCGTTCGGTGGCAGAGACGTCACCAGGTCCTCGAACCTCGCCGCAGCGCCGACAGGGGAGAGATTCTCGTCCCGAATCAACCACTCGTACGCCTCGGACAGTGCGCCATAGCCGGCCACAGTGATCACCTCCGTCATCCGTCGGCGGGACCTCCGTGTTTGCCCTGCCCACCGCTCGTCGTCCAGCGAACCAGACCCGAAGGTCGCCATGCCACTGAGTTTGCGGCGGTCTCTCAGCCCTCAGCGGGTTGCGGCGTGAGCACGTCGAAGACCACCTCGTCCTCGAGCCCGGAGGCCAGGCGCCAGATCGCGTCGGCGAGCTCGTCAGGGTCGAGGGTGGCGTAGGGGGAGGGGGTGGTGGGGTCGGTGAGCATCTGGTGGATGTCGCCGCGCTCGATCAGGCCGCCGACGACGAGGGAGCCGACGTGTACGCCGTCCTCGGCTGCGGCGGCGGCCAGGGTGCGGGCGTAGGTCCGCAGGGCACCTGAGGCGGGGGCGTAGGGGCCGAGGAACGGTAGCGGGACAAGCGCGCTGAGGCCGGACACGTACACCAGGGAGCCGCTGCCGCGCGAGCGCATCGCGGGAAGGACCAGGCTGGCGACCTCGGCGGCCGGCTCGACGGTCGCGGCGATCGCACGGCGGATGTCTGCTGGCCCGGTCTCGAGGATTCCGATCGTGGGCGCGCTCAGGTCGTGGGCACCGGGGCCGTGGTAGACGACATCGATCGGGCCCAGCTCGGAGGTGATCTCGGCGAGGGCGCGGGCGGGGCCGCCCGGTTCACGTAGGTCGGCGGCGACCGCAACCGCGGGCACGCCGCTCGCCGCCAGCGTCTCCAGATAGCCCGGGTGCCGGTCGGAGCTGCGCGAGACCAGGCCGACGGCGTACCCCTCCTTGGCGAACCTCCTCGCCACCGACATGCCGAGGCCGGGGCCGGCGCCGAGGACCGCGATCGTGCTCATCTTCTTCTCCCTCATGGGTAGGTTGCTGATGTCAGCAACCCTCGCCGCCCGGCGGCGTTCGCGGAAGAAGGCACTTCAATGTCAGATGGGAACACCGATGTGCCCCGGCACATGGTGAGCGCGGCGCTCGGGCCAGGACTGCCGCAGAAGGTCCCGGCGGGGGAGTACGAGACCTGTCCGGTGACGCAGGCCGTGCAGATGCTCGGTGACAAGTGGACGCTGCTGGTCGTGATGATGCTGGCCGAGCGGCCGCATCGCTACAACGAGCTGCGGCGCCGCGTCGAGGGGATCAGCCAGCGCATGCTCACCCGTACGCTGCGCGTCCTGGAGGAGGAGGGGATCGTGACGCGTACGGTCTTCCCGACGGTGCCGCCGGGTGTGGAGTACGGACTGAGCGACCGCGGCCGGGAGCTGCTGGTGCCCCTTGCCGGGCTCGCTGATTGGGTGGTCCGAGGGAAAGCGGCCTGAGGCTCAGAAGCCCCGGGTCCAGAAGACCTCCTCATGGAGGTGGCGCGAGCGCCAGCCCTCCGGCGTACGCACGAAGGAGTGGCGGTAGCGACCGCCCACCTCGACGACGCGCTCGCCACCGGAACCGTCGGAGATGACCATCGGGTTGTCGAAGTATGCGATGACTTCCGCCGAAGCGAAGCCCGAGGCATCCGGTGCCGCGCCCTCGCCGGTGAAGGTGATGCCGACCTGGCCGATCGTGTGCAGGCGCTTCTGGGAGAACGCGGGCAGCATCTCGGCGAGCCACTTCTTGACCTCGGCGAGCTCGCCGACCGTACCGCCGGACTCGGAGTAGTCGATCGTCGCGTCGGCCGCGAAGACCGTGTCGAGCGCGTCCCAGTCGCCGTCGTCGACGGCCAGCGTGTAGCGAGTCAGCGCGTCGGTGATCTCCGCGCGGTCGATCAGCTCTTGAACGTCCATGAAAAGGTCTCCTTCAGCGGGGCGAGAGGACGATGACCGGGATCTCCCGGTCGGTCCAGGTCTGGTAGGTCTCGAAGTCGGCGTACGTCTCGAGCAGCCGCGGCCACAGCGCAGCCCGCTCGGAGGAGTCGGCGACGCGTGCCCGGACGAGCCGGCGCCCCTGACGGGGGACGCGGACCGCGACATCGGGCTGGGCGCGCAGGTTGGCGACCCACTGCGGGTCCTTCGGAAGCCCGCCCTGGGAGCCGACCACGACGAGATCCGCTCCCGAGCGCATGAACAGCAGGGGAGTGGTGAAGGTCCGGCCCGACTTGCGGCCGATGTGCTCGAGCAGCAGGACCGGAGCGGGTTTGCGCCAGCCGGCCATCACCCGCCAGGTGCCGCCGATGCGGCCGTCGGTCAGCTTGAACAGCGCGGTGTTGGCGCGGGAGCCGTACTTGATGATTCTCGCCGTCAGCGGCGAGTCGAGGCCTGCGGGACGTTCGAGAGAAGGCGACATGACGAACACTCTGGCAGAAACTTAGAACACGTTCTAGTGTTGGCACATGCGCTTCACCTATGCCGAGGCAATGACGCAGGCCGACTACTACGCACCGCTGGCCCGAGCGGCGGAGGCCGCCGGCTACACCAGCATGACGGTGGCCGACAGCCTGATCTATCCCGAGGAGTCCGACTCCACCTATCCCTACACCGACACCGGCGACCGGGAGTTCCTGCAGGGCAAGGAGTTCATCGAGGCGTTCATCCTGTGCGCCCATCTCTTCGCGGTGACCACGACGCTGCGCCTGACGCCGTTCGTGGTGAAGCTGCCGGTACGCCCGCCGGTGCTGGCCGCCAAGCAGGCCTCGAGCCTCGCCTTCCTCTCCGGCAACCGGCTCGGGCTCGGCGTCGGCCTGTCCCCGTGGCCGGAGGACTTCGCCGCCCTCGGCGTCGACTGGAAGCGCCGCGGCAAGCGGATGGACGAGTGCATGGACATCCTGCGCGGCCTCACCGACCCGAGTGGCGACTTCTTCGGCTATGAGGGGGAGTTCTACGAGTTCGCGCCGCTCCAGCAGCGCCCCGCGCCGACCGAGAAGATCCCGCTCCTCGTCGGCGGCCACGCCGACGCCGCCCTGCGCCGCGCGGTGCTCAAGGGCGACGGCTGGATGCACGCCGGCGGCGACGGTGAGGAGCTCGACCGACTCCTGGTCCGCCTCGCCGAGATCCGGCGCGAGGAGGGCGACACCCGGGACGACTTCGAGGTCCACGTGATCAGCTACGACGCGTACGACCTCGACGGGATCAAGCGGCTCGAGGACAAGGGCGTCACCGACTGCATCGTCGGCTTCCGCGACGCCTATGTGAAGGGCGCCGACCCCGAG
This sequence comes from Nocardioides sp. NPDC006303, assembly GCF_040613175.1. Taxonomy (NCBI): domain Bacteria; kingdom Bacillati; phylum Actinomycetota; class Actinomycetes; order Propionibacteriales; family Nocardioidaceae; genus Nocardioides; species Nocardioides sp. NPDC006303. The sequence goes on along the minus strand of NZ_JBEXRR010000013.1, from coordinate 23,897 downwards.
CCACTGGAGAAGAAGATCAAGCACCTGGAGTGGTACGGGGAGAACATCATCGCGAAGGCTGCGCAGTGACCGAGCAGAGCGCGGCGTACGGCCTGACCGAGCCGTTGCAGCGGGCGATCGCTGAGGCGGAGGAGCTCATCGCGAACGCGCCGTTCATCCGGACCGAGGCCGACCGGCTCGAGGGTTACGAGTACCTCTCCGGCCGGATCCGGATGGCGATGCAGACGGCGTTCGACTACGACCTCGAGCAACCGCTCTTCGTGAACCCGACGCACCAGTTCTCCAAGCAGGGTCTGGACAACCCCGACGCGATCTACTTCAACGCCTACCTGCGAGAAGGCGTCGAGTACGTCGTCCGCGGCCGTCGCGGGACCAGCGCCGACCTCTCCTTCCAGGTGATGGGCGGCGCCTACACCGCGTACTCCGCCGCGACCAGCCTGATGGCGTTCGACGACCGCAAGCTCCAGCTCGACTACGACGGCTCCTTCGAGTTCACCTATGTGGCCGAGCCGGGCGCGAAGACCCTGATCGTGCGCGAGGTCTTCAACGACTGGGACACCGAGGCCCGCGGCATGATCACCATCGAGCGCCCCGACACCCTTGGCCGGCCGCGCCGCCCGCTCACCCAGGACCTGCTCCGGAAGAAGTACGAGGTCGCCGCCCGGTCGCTGACCGGCTCGATCCAGACCTGGTTCGCCTTCCCCCAGTTCTTCCAGTACAAGGAGCCGGTCAACACACTCACCGTCCCGGCCCGGACCCCGGGCGGGCTGGAGTCGCAGTTCTCCTCGATCGGTCACTACGAGCTTGCCGAGGACGAGGCGCTCGTGGTGGAGGTGCCGCGCTGTGACGACTGCAGCTACCAGGGCATCCAGGTCGGCTCGGACTGGTACGCCTCGACCGACTACGAGACCCACCAGACCAGCCTCACCAAGGCCCAGGCCGTCACCGACCCCGACGGCGTGATGCGCTTCGTGATCTCCGAGCGCCCACCCCTGGACGGCAAGCCGATCGCGAACTGGCTCGAGACCACCGGCCATCGCACCGGCTCGCTGATGCTGCGCTGGCAGCGGCTCGAACGCGACCTCGTTGCCGCCGACGGGCCGGTGGTCCACAAGGTGGGCATGGATGACGTACGCGACCTGCTGCCGCACACCGAGGCGTTGAGCCCCGGGGGGTATGCCGAGCGGATCACTGCACGTCAGCGGGCAGTTGCGCGCAGGATGCTCAGCTGAGAGGGGGCGCGACGCGAAGGCGTAGGACGCCTATGCTTGCCGCCCATGGCCAGTCCCCACCACGAGCCACCGACGATCCCGGGCTTCCGTCATCGTCGACTGATCGGCGCCGGCGGATCCTCCGAGGTCTTCCTCTACGAGTGGCCGCAGGAGAAGGTCGACGTCGTCGTCAAGGTCTGGAACGACCAGCTCAGCGGCGAGACCCAGGACGCGCTCGCCAAGGAGACCAAGGAGGTCGCCGAGCTCGCCGCCCACCCCCATGTGCTGCCCCTGCACGCCGTCGGCGTCAGTGACGACGACCGGTGCTTCGTGGTCATGGACCATCGCGCCGGCGGCGATCTGCAGGCCCGCTGGCAGCGCGAGCGGCTCTCGGTCGCCGAGGCCTTGAGCATCACGATCAAGGTCGCGGGCGCGCTCGATGTCGCCGCCCGGCACGGGATCCTGCACGGTGACGTCAAGCCCGCCAACATCCTGCTGACCAGCGGCGGTGAGCCGCAGCTGGTCGGCTTCGGGGGGCTCTCCTCGGCCGGGCGCCCCGGCGGTGCCGGTTCGACGTCGCTGCCGTGGATGGCTCCGGAGATGCTCTCCGATCCGCCCGAGCCGAGCGGCTGGGCGGACATCTGGAGCCTGGCCGCGACCTGCTACACGCTGTTGGCGGGACGTACGCCGTTCGAGGGGCCGGGCGGTGGCAACGCCCCCGCGGCGCTGTCGGAGCGGATCCGGGAGTACGACCCGCTGCCCATCGAGCGCGACGACGTCCCGGCATCGTTCGACGAGGCGCTGCGCAAGGCGATGTTCAAGCGCCGGGCCGGACGACACTGGAGCGCCGCCGACTTCGCCAAGGCGCTCCAGGCAGTCGAGGAGGAGCTCGGGCTGCCGGTCACGCCGCTCGCGGACATGTCCGAGCCCCGGGAAGATGTCATCGAGGTCGCCCCGGACCCGCTCCCGTCGCAGGCCGAGTCGCCGGGGGCGGGGGACACGGCCGAGGTCCCGATCGTCATTGGCCCTGTGGTCAAGCCTGTGACCGAGCCCGTGATCGAGCCGGTGGCGGAACCCGTGATCGCCCCCGCGCCGGTGCTCGACCAGACCGACGACGACGTCCTCGGCCACCGGGTCGACGTCGACCGGCTGGCCCGCCTGCTCGCCTCCGCGCGCACCCAGCTGCCGATCTCGGTCGCCGTCCAGGGACTGCCCGGCAGCGGCCGGTCGACTTTCCTGCGGAAGGTCCAGGAGCGCATCGAGTGGCTCACCGAGAACGACGAGACCTACCCCGCCCGCACCACCCACGTGCGTATCGACGCCCGCCAGTACGCCGACGGAGACGTGGCGGGCGCGGTGCTCGAGAGTGTGCGGAGCGCCGGGAAGAGCGAGCCGCCGCCGCTGGTGGCGAAGCATCAGGCCGCACAGCGGCGGACCGCCGAGCTGCGGGCCGCGCTCGCGGGCGTGCCGGAGGACGACGGGCACCGCGGCAAGCGCCGCGCGCAGCCGATGAGCACCACGATGGCCCTGGCGGCCATGGACCGCGAGGTCGCGGCTTACGAGGCGGCGTTACGGGCGGCGCCGCCCGGACCGCCGCCGCGCCCGCCGGCCGGCTCATTGAGAGGGCCGCTGGCGAGCCGCACCATCGTCTACGTCGATGACCTGGACAGGTGCGACCCGGCGACCGCGGCCGGGGTGTTGCAGGCGATCGACGAGCTGAGCAGCCAGGAGGGTGTCGCGGTCGTGGCGGCTGTGGACGCCCAGACGCTGCGGCGGGCGATCGGGGGCCGAGTGGCGGAGCCCGCGGCGTACCTCTCCCGGGTCTTCGACGTGCCGTTCGGGCTGCGGGCGTTCGCGGGTGACCCCGCGGTGCGGTTCATGCGGTCGCTGATGCGTCAGGCGGTTCCGTCGTGGCCGGCCGCGCTGGCCACCGGCACCGGCGATCGGACCGGGCGTACGAGCCCGGTCGAGAGCTTCGAGATGACCCCGGGCGAGGCGCTGTTCGCGAGCGAGCTGGCCAGGTTCTGTCCGACGCCCGGAGCGGCCCGGAAGCTGCTCGCGGTCTACCGGCTCGCGCGCACGGCCCCGGTGGCGAGCGCGAGCACCGAGCCGGCCGGCCACCAAGCCCTCGGCATTCTGATGGCGATCCTGGTCGGGGCGCCGGCGCAGGCCGTCCAGGTGCTCGGGGCCGTGGTCGAGTCGCTGGCGGCGGGGGAGGACGGTACGACGTTCCGGAAGCTGCTCGAGAAGGTCGCACGCGAGCACACGGCGGGCTGCGGACGGGCCACCTGTGGCTCGTGCGCCGACTGGTCCCGGGTGCTCCGTGCCCACGCCGACCTCGTCCGGGCGCAGCAGGTGCCGCAGGAGGTCGGGGCGTACGCCGCCTGGGTCGACGAGGTCGCCAGGTTCAGCTTCCCGACCTGACCCGGCACACCCCTTCCGCAAAAGTGAAACACGTTCTAGTCTAGGCGCCATGACTGGACTCCTGGATGGCAAGGTCGTCGTGCTCTCGGGGGTCGGCCCCGGCCTCGGCCGCTCGCTGGGCGAGCAGGCGGCGCTGATGGGCGCCGACCTGGTGCTCGCCAGCCGCACCGAGAAGCGGCTGCAGAAGATGGCCGGTGTCATCGAGGAGCACGGGCGACGTGCGCTGGTGGTGCCGACCGACATCACCGACGAGGACGCGCGCCGGCACCTGGTCGATGCAGCGCTGGAGGAGTTCGGGCGCGTCGACGTACTCCTCAACAACGCCTTCGGCATCCCGCCGATGGACCCGCTCACCCAGATCCCGCTCGACGCGCTCCGGCTGGCCCAGGAGTCCAACGTGTACGCCCCGCTGCGGCTCTCGGCGCTCTTCGCCGACGCGCTTGCGGCCACGCTGGACAAGCCCGGCGGCGCGATCGTGATGATCAACTCCGCGGTGCTCTACCAGAGCCAGCCGGAGTTCGCGGGCTACAAGCTCTCCAAGGGCGCTCTCGCCCATCTGGCCTCCTCGCTGGCCACCGAGCTCGGCCCGCGCGGCATCCGGGTCAACTCGGTCGCGCCGTCCTACATCTACGAGGACGTCAACAAGGCCTACTTCGACTGGATGGCGTCGGAGTCGGGGCGCACCCACGAGGAGGTGTACGCCGAGAAGGCCGCACCCACCGACCTGAAGCGGCTCGCGACCCCCGAGGAGGTCGCCCGGGCGGCGCTGTTCCTGGGCAGCGACCTGGCCTCCGCGGTCACCGGGACTGTGCTCAACGTGGACTGCGGGGAGTTCCATGACTGAGACTGGCCCAGGAAAGACGACACAGCGCGAGCGGGCGGATGTGGGGACGTACGAGGACATCTGCGGCGCCGCCATCCGCACCACGGGACTGAATGACTTCGGTGGGACAGACCACGAGGAGGGGCTTCGGCTCCTGGTCGAGGACCTCGCCTCGCCGGAGGCGGGGCTGACCCCGGTCGGCAACTACTTCCATCGGTCCCAGGTGAAGTCGGCACTCGTCGGCCGGCTGATGACCCAGGCCAGGCTCGCGGAGTACCCCCAGCACCAGGACGTACGCATCGAGCGCCCGATCTTCGTCACCGGACTCGTCCGCACCGGCACCACCGCCCTGCACCGGCTGCTGGCCGCCGACCCCGCGCACCAGGGTCTGGAGACCTGGCTGACCGAGTTCCCCCAGCCGCGGCCTCCGCGCGAGACCTGGGAGCAGGACCCGGTCTTCAACGCGCTGCAGGGCGCCTACCGGCAGCACCATGTCTCCAACCCCGAGTTCATGGGGATCCACTACATGGACGCCACCAGCGTCGAGGAGTGCTGGCGGGTGCTGCGCCAGAGCGGCAAGTCGATCTCGTTCGAGTCGCTGGCCCACGTCCCGCGCTACTCGGCCTGGCTGGCGAAGCAGGACTGGCGCGATGCGTACGAGCTGCACCGCCGCACCCTGCAGCTCATCGGGCTCAACGACACCGACAAGCGCTGGGTGCTCAAGAACCCCTCGCACCTGGTCGCCCTCGAGGCGCTGATGGAGGTCTACCCGGACGCACTCGTGGTGGTCACCCACCGCGACCCGGTCGTCTCGGTCGCCTCCGGCTGCTCGCTCTCCGCCGAGGCGACCGCCGGGATGTCGACCACGTTCGTCGGGGAGATCATCGGAAAGACCCAGCTGGAGATGCTCTCCCGCTCGTGGCGCTCGTTCGGTGAGACCCGGAAGCGGTACGACGCGGCGCAGTTCCTCGACGTCGACTACCGCGGGTTCGTCCAGGACCCGGTCGGCACCGTCGAGAACATCTACGCCCACTTCGACATCCCCTGGAGCGACGCCGCCCGAGCCGAGGTCTCCCGCATCGACGCCGAGTCCCGATCGGGCAGCGCCCGACCCAAGCACGACTACAACCTGGCCGACTACGGGCTGACGGAGGACGAGGTTCGCCAGGCGTTCACCCTCTGATTCCGTACGGCATCCACCGCTGCTCCATCGAGGTGCCCTACGGTTCCACGCGAGCTCACGGGTGTGCGGCTCATGACGCCGTCCGACCTCGGGAGCCATGTGATGAACCATGCCGCTGCGGTGCTGAGTGCTGACCCGACGGATGCGCCGGCCAGGCCGTCGGTCAGGCTGGTCACGGTGCTCGCTCTGCTGGGCGCCTTCGCGGCCTCGATGAGCCTCTACATCGCCACCACCCAGGCGCTGTCGTACCACGCGCGTGACGAGGGGCCGAACGCCTCGTACGCCATCTCGCTCCACGCGGGCGAGCTGCCCACGATCGACACGCCGGTGGCGCAGGACCGGGAGCGCTTCCCCCAGATCACCCGCGGCGCGAACCGGGAGGAGTTCGATCGCCACCGGATGATCTGGACCGCCAACCATCCGCCGCTCTACTACCTCCTCGGCGTGCCGTGGGTCGCCCTGGCCGACGCGCTGGACAACCCGCAGGTGCTGATCGCCGGGATGCGGGCGACGAGCGCTCTGGCGTACGGGGCGCTGGTGTTCCTGGTCGGCCTGATCGCCTTCGAGGTCACCCCACGGCGCCCTGCCGCCGCGATGCTCGCCACCGCGATCACAGCCTCGCCGGCGGTGCTGGCGATCGCGGCAGGGTTCGTCATGAACGACAGCGTCGCGGTGGCGGCCTCGTCGCTGACCGTGCTCGCGACCCTGCGCATCCTCCGCCTCGGGGTGACCCGGAACCGGATGATCGTCATGGCGGTCGCCGGCACCCTGGCCGCCGCGACGAAGGCGCCCGGCGTGATCACGGTGATCATGTGCGGTGCCGCGCTCGGGGTGACGCTGCTGCTCCGCGACCGCACCTGGAAGGGCTTCGCCCGGGCGACCTGGCTGACCGCGATCGCCACCGGGGTGCCCGGCCTGGTGATCGGCTGGTTCTACGTACGCAACATCGTGCTCTACGGCGACGCGACCGCGAGCTCGGCGCTGCTGGCGCGCTACCAGCGGGTGCAGATCGACTCCTGGTTCGAGGTGATGACCGCGCCGCGCTTCTGGCACGGCTGGTACGACCACCTGTGGGTGCCGCTCCAGCTGCGCGGCACGACGCTGCACTGGGTGATCGACGCCATCACGCTCGTCGCTCTGCTCGGACTGGCCCTGGGAGTCCTCGCACGCCTGCGGGACCACGGTCGCGAGCGGGGTGTCGTCGTCAGCGCGCCCCGGGTCCCGTCGGTGGCGGCCGTCGGTCTGCTCGTGCTGATCGCCCACGCCTTCGTGATCGTTGTCAACCTCGCCCAGTTCCGCTCCGGCGGCGGCAACCCGCACGAGCGCTACCTGATGACCATCATGCCGCTGGTCGCGATCGTGCTCTCCGTCGGCCTGCTGGCCATCGTCCACGCGTTGCCGTGGGGCGAGGTCCGTCGGCGTGAGGAGGTCGCGGCAGTGCTGATCTCGGCGTTCCTGGTGGGGATGGCGACCGCCACCTTCGCCGTCTGGGTGCGCACCCAGATCCGCGTGGGCGCGGATCTCATGCTCCCGGAGCTCCGGCCGATGCCGTACGTGGTTCTGGGTGTCGGGGCGATCTGTGCGGTCGCTGCGGTGGTGCTGCCGATGCTCTGGCGGCCACGCGCCGAACTGGCGGAACCCGTGCACGCACGCATCGTGGAGCCGCGGCGAAGCGGAAGCACACGCGAAACTGTCGGTGGTCCCGCGTAGCCTGGTTGTCATGCGTCCTGTCACCGATCTCGAGCGTCGTGTCGCCCCGTTCAAGGTGGTCTCCGACTACCAGCCCTCGGGTGACCAACCGGCTGCGATCGCGGAGATCACCAAGCGGATCCAGGGCGGCGTCAAGGACGTCGTCCTGCTCGGCGCGACCGGCACCGGAAAGACGGCGACGGTCGCCTGGACCGCCGAGCAGCTGCAGCGCCCGCTGCTGGTGCTGCAGCCCAACAAGACCCTCGCCGCCCAGTTCGCCAACGAGCTGCGCCAGCTCTTCCCGGAGAACGCGGTCGAATACTTCGTCTCCTACTACGACTACTACCAGCCCGAGGCGTACGTCCCCCAGACCGACACCTACATCGAGAAGGACTCCTCGATCAACGAGGAGGTCGAGCGCCTGCGCCACTCGGCCACCAACTCGCTGCTGACCAGGCGCGACGTCATCGTGGTCTCGACCGTCTCCTGCATCTACGGTCTCGGCACCCCGCAGGAGTACGTCGACCGGATGATCCGGCTGCGGGTGGGGGAGGAGCACGACCGCGACTCGATCCTGCGGCGGCTGGTGGAGATCCAGTACACCCGCAACGACCTCTCCTTCACCCGAGGCACGTTCCGGGTGCGCGGCGACACCCTGGAGATCTTCCCGGTCTACGAGGAGCACGCGGTCCGGATCGAGTTCTTCGGCGACGAGATCGAGCGGCTGATGACGCTGCACGCCGTCACCGGCGAGGTCCTCACCGAGGACCAGGAGCTCTACGTCTTCCCCGCGACCCACTACGTCGCCGGCCCCGAGCGCATGGAACGCGCGATCAACGGCATCGAGGCCGAGCTCGACCAGCAGCTGAACACCTTCGAGAAGCAGGGCAAGATGCTCGAGGCGCAGCGGCTGCGGATGCGTACGACCTACGACATCGAGATGATGCGGCAGGTCGGGTCGTGCTCCGGGATCGAGAACTACTCGATGCACATCGACGGCCGCGAGCGCGGCTCGGCGCCCAACTGTCTGCTCGACTACTTCCCGGAGGACTTCGTCCTCGTCGTCGACGAGTCCCACGTCGCCGTCCCGCAGGTCGGCGGGATGTACGAGGGCGACATGTCCCGCAAGCGCAACCTGGTCGAGCACGGCTTCCGGCTGCCCAGCGCCCAGGACAACCGGCCGCTGAAATGGGAGGAGTTCCTGGAGCGGATCGGCCAGACGATCTACCTCTCCGCGACCCCGGGCAACTACGAGCTGGACCTGGTCAGCCGCGACGGCGGCGAGCCCGACGTGGTCGAGCAGATCATCCGCCCGACCGGTCTGATCGACCCCGAGGTGATCATCAAGCAGACCAAGGGCCAGATCGACGACCTGATCGGCGAGATCAACGACCGGGTCGCCAAGAACGAGCGCGTCCTGGTCACCACGCTCACCAAGAAGATGTCCGAGGACCTCACCGACTACCTGCTCGATGCCGGGATCCGGACGCGCTACCTCCACTCCGAGGTGGACACGCTCAAGCGGATCGAGCTGCTCCGCGACCTGCGGCTGGGGGAGTACGACGTCCTGGTCGGCATCAACCTGCTCCGTGAGGGTCTCGACCTCCCCGAGGTGTCGCTGGTCTCGATCCTCGACGCCGACAAGGAAGGCTTCCTGCGCTCGGACAAGTCCCTGATCCAGACCATCGGCCGTGCGGCCCGAAACGTCTCCGGCCAGGTGCACATGTACGCCGACAAGATCACCCCCTCCATGGAGTCGGCGATCGAGGAGACCAACCGCCGCCGCGCGATCCAGATGGCCTACAACGAGGCCAACGGCATCGACCCGCAGCCGCTGCGCAAGAAGATCGCCGACATCACCGACATGCTCGCCCGCGAGGAGGAGAGCACCCAGGAGCTGCTCAACACCTGGGCCGGCACCGAGGCCAAGGGCCGCGCGGGCAAGACTGCCGCCAAGTCCCCGACCCCGATGCTCGGCGACGCGGCCCGCGAGGCCCGCGAGCGCGGCCTCGTCGGCCTCCCCTCCTCCGACCTGGCTCAGCTCATCGGCGACCTCACCGACCAGATGAAGGGCGCCGCCGCCGAGCTCCAGTTCGAGGTCGCCGCCCGTCTCCGCGACGAGATCTCTGACCTCAAGAAGGAACTGCGGCAGATGATGGAAGCCACTAAGTAGACCGCTCCGCTGGTCGACACGCTCGCTGGCGCTCGCGGCTCGACCAGCGGTGTTGGGTCAACCAGCGAGCATGGACTCGATCAGGTCGGCAGCGCGACGGGTGCCACCCTCGGCGATCGCGTCTGCGCGCAGCTGAGCAGACCGCGCGGCGCGGTCGTGGTCGTCGAGCAGCTCGAGCAGTGCCGTACGCAGCGCCGCGGCAGTGACGTCCTCGGCGTCGATCCGCCGAGCCACGCCGAGCTCGACCAGACGGTCGGCGTTCATGAACTGGTCGACCGCCTGCGGGACGGCCACCATGGGGACGCCTGCCATCAGACCCTCGCTGCTCCCGCCCATCCCGGCGTGGGTGACGAACGCGTCGGCCTGGGCGAGGACGGCGCGCTGCGGCAGCCAGGAGTGGACCTCGACGTTGCTGGGGAGGTCGCCGAGGTCGGCCGGGTCGAGCTGGGTGCCGATCGACATCACGACGTGCCAGCCGGGGAGGGCTGCGTACGCCTCGATGCAGGCGCGGAAGAAGCCCGCGTCGGCGGTGTAGGCCGAGCCGAGGGAGACCAGCAGGACGTGATCGGCGCCGGCGGGGCGGGTCCAGCTCTCGTCGGAGTCGAGCGCGAAGCACGGTCCGACGAAGGTGACGACCTTCTCGTCGACCTTGTCGGCGTGGGGCTGCATCGCCCGCGGGATGAGGGCGAGCGCCCGGTTCGGCGCTCCGGCGAACGTCTCCGGGTCACGAGTGATCGCACCGGCGTCCGCGAGCCAGGCGCCGAACCGGTCCAAGTAGCCGTCGTAGCCCGGCAGCTGCCGCACCTGGGCGCCGACCTCCTCGGCGTACCCGTCCCAGGCGACGAAGGTCGGCGAGAGCTGCACGAACGGTCGCTGCTGCTTCTCCGCGAGAGCCCGGGCGGCATAGCCGCCGATGTCGTAGAGGTAGAGGTCGGCCGGCTCGGCCCCGTAGAACGCCTCCAGATGCGGGAGCACCTGGATGGCATCGTCGAGGAAGACGCCCATCCCGGCGACCGGGTCCTCGGGCCAGAGTCGGTCCTCGACGGGCAGCACCGTCGGCACCGGAACCAGCTCGGCCCCGGTCGGCTTGATCGCGTCGGACATCGACTCGTGGGTGGCGTACGTGACCCGGTGGCCGCGCGCGACCAGCTCCTTGATCAGCTCGAGACTCGGCAGGAGATGGCTGATCGCGGGGGAGGCGACCATGGCGATGTGGTGCGGCAACGACCGCTGCGGTGAAGTAGTCATGACACCTCCGGACGCTATCGGCCCGTAAAGGACCGATGCGACCGAGTTTTGCGTCAACCTTCGCTCACCCGCCCGTCGCGTGCTGTTCACCGCCCGTGAGCCGTGGCTCGTGTGTCTCGTCAGTTTCGGCGATTACCGTCGCCGATGTGACTGTTCCACGGGTCTCGATGTCCCAATCCACGATCTGCGTCCTGCTGCTGGGTGTGCTCGGCTTCGCGATGAGCGCCCAGGTGGCGATCGCGATGCCGGCCCTGTTCAAGGCCGACGAACGGGCTCATGCGGCGTACGCGGTGGCGCTGTCCCAGGGGACGCTGCCGACGATCGACACCGACATCCCCGACGACCCGGCGCGCTACCCGCAGCTGGCCGAGAGCCTCTTCGGGGCTGATGAGGCCCACCGCGACATCTGGGTCGCCAACCACCCGCCGCTCTTCTACGCGATGAGCCTGCCGCTGGTCTGGCTCGGCGACGCCGTCGGCTCGCCAGGCCTGACGCTGCTCGGGATGCGGCTGCTCAATGCCCTCGGCTTCGCCCTGACCACGATCATGGTCGGCCTGCTGGCGCGCGAGCTGGTGCCACGACGCCCGGCGGTGCCGGTGATCGCCTCGGCGATGTGCATCGGCTGCGGCGCGATGACCTTCGTGGGCGGCGGGATCTACAACGACGGCTGGTCCTCGGCGGCGGCGTTCATGACCCTCTACCTCGGGTTCCGGATGATCCGCCAGGGAGTGACCCGCGAGCGCCTGATCGCCGCGGCCGCGGTCGGCGTCGCGGCCGCGGGGTTCCGCTCGACCGGTCTGGTCGCGGTCCTCTTCCTCGGCGCCTGCGTGCTGGTGGCCATGTGGCTGCGGGAGCCGTCGCTGCGTACGTTCCTGCGCGGCACGTTCTGGCGCGCTGTCGGGATCGCGGCATGCATCGGGATGGCGCCGGTGGCCGTGTTCGGCTGGTTCTACGTGCGCAACATCCAGATCTACGGTGACCCGACCGCGTCGGGCTCGCTCTTCGAGAAGTTCGGGCGCGAGCCCAACGGCACCACCCTGTTCCAGCTGGTCAACCCGGAGTTCTACGGCCACCTGCTCGGCAGCCTGTGGACCGACGGCAACATCGCCAACACCTGGAGCCAGGCGGCCGTCATCGTGCTCACGCTCACCCTGGTCGGCCTGGTGCTGGACGCCGCCGCGAAGGCCAACCCGCGTCGTACGGGAGTCCTGCGGCGCATCCAGCTCGCCCCGCAGAGCACGATGCAGCACCGCCAGGACCTGGCCATCTGGGCGCTCCTGGGCGGCTACTGCCTGCTGATCCTGGTCAACGTCGCCGGGTTCATCGCCGGTGGCGGCTGGATCCACGCTCGCTACGCGGTGCCGTTCCTGCCGTTCCTCGCCGCCGGTGCCGGGATCGCCGCGCTGCGCCTGGGGCGGCTCCTGCCGCTGCGGGTCCCGACCGGCTCGCGCACCGGCGTCACCGCGATCGACGAGGCCCGCGACCTGCGCATCGGCCTGGGTGTCTCGCTGGCCTTCATGGTCGTCGGTCTGGTGTGCCATCTCGACACCGAGCAGTACGTCGACGGGCCGGTCAGCAGCACCTTCGCGCTCGTCGCCCTGGTGGCCGCCGACCTGGTGATGTTCGCGGTCGCCGCGTACGTCGCCACCGAGCTGCGCCGGCGGATGCGGCCCGGCACCTTCGACGCTCCGCGCACTCTCGCCGCTCCTGTGACCGAGATCGCGCGTCCACGCCAGGACGCCCGTACCTCCACGGGCCTGCAGGCAAAGTAGCCTCACTATGTGAATGAGCACGATCCCCAGCAGACAACACGAGCATGGGTCGTGTGGGGTATCGCCCTCGCGGTCTACGGCTTGGCAGTCTTCCACCGCAGCAGCCTCGCGGTGGCCGGTCTGGTGGCGACGGAGCGCTTCGGGATCGGCGCCGGGCAGCTGGCGACCTTCGTCATGCTGCAGCTGCTCGTCTATGCCCTCATGCAGGTGCCGGTCGGGCTGCTGGTCGACCGGTTCGGCTCGCGTACGGTCCTCTCCGCCGGCGCTCTGATCCTGGCGGTCGCTCAGGTCGGGTTCGCGTTCGCGGACTCCTACGCGCTGGCTCTGCTCGCGCGTACGTTCGTGGGGATGGGCGACGCGATGACGTTCATCTGCGTGCTGCGCCTGGTCCCGTCGTGGTTCCCGCGTCGACGGGTGCCGCTGATCAGCCAGCTGACCGGCACCGTCGGGCAGCTGGGCGCGATCGCGGCCGCGGTGCCGATGACGTGGGCGCTCGGCCATCTCGGCTGGACCCGGGCCTACCTCACGGCCGCGTTGATCGGCCCGGTGCTTCTGGTGCTGCTGCGCCTATTCGTCGACGACGGCCCCGGTGACAGGCACCGCCGAGGCACCACCCTCAAGCCGCGCGAGCTCGGCCGGAGCCTGATGGCGTCCTGGTACCAGCCGGGCACCCGCCTCGGGTTCTGGATCCACTTCTCGACCCCGTTCAGCTCCCACCTGATGGGGCTGCTGTGGGGCTTCCCGTTCCTGGTGACCTCCGAAGGGCTCTCCGACACCCTCGCCGGCACGCTGCTCTCGGTCACCGTCGTCGCCGCCCTGGCCGCGGGTCCGGTGATGGGCATCCTGGCCGGACGCCACCCGTGGCACCGCTCGACGGTGGCGCTGACGATGATCGCCGCCCTGGTCTCGGTGTGGACGCTCGTGCTCGCCTGGCCGGGCGAGGCGCCACTGCCGGTGCTGCTGCTCCTGATGGCCGTGGTCGGCTTCGGCGGTCCCGCCTCGATGATCGGCTTCGACGTCGGTCGCACCAGCAACCCGCCCGCGCGGATGGCGAGCGCCAGCGGGATCATCAACCAGGGCGGCTTCGTCGCCGCGTTGCTGGTGATCGTCCTGGTCGGCTGGATCCTCGACTGGCGTACGCCGGGGGCCTCGACCTCCTACACGCCGGAGGCGTTCCGCTGGGCGATGTCGGTGCAGTACCTGTTCTGGGGCCTCGGGGTGGTGCAGATCTGGCGTCACCGGCGCGACGTGCGGCGGCGTACGACCAGGGAGCAGGTCGCCTCCGGCTCCTCGATGGTCGCCGACCGAGGTTCGGTCCGATAGCGAGCGCGGAGTTTTCGCCCACTCGTCACCTGAGCGCCAACCACGACGCCGGCTGAACGGCATCTGGCCCCACTAGTTTGTCGAGGTGCTCAAGCCCTCGCGCTCGCTCTCCCAGGTGACCGTTTGCCTGCTCCTGCTCGGGGTGCTCGGCTTCGCGATGAGTGCGCAGTACGCGATCGGGATGCCGGCGCTGCTGAAGGCCGACGAGAAGCAGCACGCGGCCTACGCCATCGTGCTGTCCCAGGGCGTCCTGCCCACGATCGACACGAACACCCCGGCCGACCCGGTGCGCTACCCGCAGTTCGCGGAGGCGCTCTTCGGGCTCGACGAGCCGCGCCGCGACATCTGGGTCGCCAACCACCCGCCGCTCTTCTACGTGATGAGCCTACCGCTGGTCTGGCTCGGCGACGCCGTCGGCAACGTCGGGGTGACCCTGCTCGGGATGCGGCTGCTCAACGCGCTCGGCTACGCGCTGAGCATCATCCTGGTCGGGCTGCTGGCGCGCGAGCTGGTGCCCAGACGCCGGGTGGTCCCGGTCCTCTCCGCGGCGATGGTGCTCGGCTGCGGTGCGGTGACCTACGACGGCGGCGCGATCTACAACGACGGCTGGGGCACGGTCGCCGCCTCGCTGACCCTGCTGCTCGGCTTCCGGATGGTCCGCGAGGGCGTCACCCGGGACCGGCTGATCTGGGCGACGGTCGCCGGCGTCGCGGCCGCCAGCTTCCGCTCGACCGGCCTGGTGGCGGTGCTCGTGCTGGGCGCGTGCGTGCTGGCAGCGCTGTGGCTGCGCGACCCGACGCTGCGTACGTTCCGTCGGGGCGTGGTCCTGGCGATCCGGATCGGGCTGGCGCCGGTGGTGGTGATCGGCTGGTTCTACGTACGCAACATCGTGCTCTACGGCGACGCGACCGCCTCCGCGGCCCTCTTCGAGAAGTTCTCCCGCCAGACCCACGGCGACACGCTCTTCCAGCTGGTCAACCCGGAGCTCTACCTGCACCTCTACGGCTCGCTGTGGGCCGACGACGTCATCCCGAAGATCTGGATCGTGGCCGCCGCGGCGACCCTGGCCGTCACGGTCACCGGCATGGTGCTCGACGTCAACGCGAAGGCCCGGCCGAGGCCGGACGGGGTGATGCGCCGCGTCGTGATCCCCGGTCTGGAGCCGACCGTCCTGGAGCGCCGCCTGGAGGTGGCCGTTCGGTTGCTGATGGGGATCTACTGCGTCATCATCATCGTCAACCTGGCCTCGTTCCACGCCGGTGGCGGCTGGATCCACGCCCGCTACGCGGTGCCGTTCCTGCCGGTGATCGCGGCACTGACCTCGCTCTCGATCCTGCGGGTCGGCCGCCATTGGGTGCGCGGCGTCGATGAGGAGCGAGCCGACCTGCGCATCACCCTCTATGCCGGCGTCGGGTTCATCGTCTCGGCGATGGTCGCTCACCTCCACATCCAGCAGCGGATCGACGGACCGGCCGACGCCTCCTGGCTGTTCGCGCTGATCGCGGCCGACCTGGTGATGTTCGTCGTCGCCGCGTACGTCACCGCGCAGCTGCGCCGCCGGCTGCGCCCGGGCGGCGAACTCTTCACCCGCCGGTCGTCTGGCGACCAGTCACCTGTTGCCGCGGCGAACATCTGAGCCGCGATGGTGGCCGCCCACCCCCACGTCAAGGAGCTTCTGTGGTTGACATCGATCGTCGTCGGTTCCTAGGTCTCGCCGGCGGCGCAGCCGCGCTGACCATGCTCGACCAGAGCATCGCGCGAGCCGCCTCCATCCCCGCCGCCCGCCGGACCGGCACGATCCGGGACATCGAGCACGTGGTCGTGCTGATGCAGGAGAACCGCAGCTTCGAGCACTACCTGGGCACCCTGCGCGGCGTACGCGGCTTCGGCGACCCGCACCCGGCGATCCTGCCCTCGGGCAAGCCGGTGTGGCACCAGCCGAACGGTGACGGCGAGCTGCTCCCGTTCCATCCCGAGGTCGACGACCTCGGCGCCGCGTTCCTCGAGGGCCTCCCGCACAGCTGGCCCGACGGCCAGCAGGCGATCAACGGCGGTCGCTACGACCAATGGGTCCCGGCCAAGGGCACCACCACGATGGCGTACCTCCAGCGGCAGGACGCCGCCTTCCACTTCGCGCTGGCCGACGCGTTCACGGTGTGCGACGCCTACTACTGCTCCTTCATCGGCAACACCGACCCCAACCGCTACTACATGCTCTCGGGCTGGACCGGCAACGACGGCAAGGGCGGTGGGCCGGTGCTCTACAACGACGAGGCCGGCTACGACTGGACCACCTACGCCGAGCGGCTCGAGAAGGCCGGGGTCAGCTGGAAGGTCTACCAGGACGAGGGCACCGGCCTCAACGCCGAGGGCGACAACTGGTGGGGCTGGACCAAGGACGCCTACATCGGCAACTACGGCGACAACTCGCTGCTCTACTTCAACAAATTCCAGGACGCCAAGCCCGGCGACCCGCTCTTCGAGAAGGCCCGCACCGGCACCCGCGCGATCGACGGCCAGGACTACTTCGAGATCCTGCGCGCCGACGTCGAGGCCGACAACCTGCCCTCGGTCAGCTGGATCGCGGCGCCGGAGGCGTTCTCCGAACACTCGAACTGGCCGACCAACTACGGCGCCTGGTACATCGCCAAGGTCCTCGACGCGCTCACCTCAAACCCCGACGTGTGGGCCAAGACCGCGCTGTTCATCACCTACGACGAGAACGACGGCTTCTTCGACCACCTGGTGCCGCCGCACATCAACAGCCCGCTGGTGCCGGGGGAGTCGACCGTCCCGACCGAGAACGAGCTCTACACCGGCACCCACGGCGACGGCCACTACGGTCTCGGGCCGCGGGTGCCGATGTTCGTCGTCTCCCCGTGGAGCGTCGGCGGCTGGGTCTCCTCGGAGACCTTCGACCACACCTCGATCCTGCGGTTCATGGAGAAGCGCTTCGGTGTCGCCGAGCCCAACATCACGCCCTGGCGTCGCGCCGTGTGTGGTGACCTGACCTCGGCCTTCGACTTCTCCCGCACCGCCGAGCCGCCCGCGCTCCCCGACACGAGCGGGTGGGAGCCCGCCGACCGCGAGCGCCACCCGGACTACGCCCCGGAGGCGCCGGCGAACGGGACGATGCCGACGCAGGAGCGCGGCACCCGCCCGGCTCGCCCGACGCCCTACCGGCTCGAGGTCGTCGAGATCGCCGCCGCCGGCGAGATCGCTGTCGAGATCCGCAACACCGGCAGCGTCGGCGCCCACTTCCAGGCCCGTTTGCTCGCCCCGGAGGGTGCACCGCACAGCTACACCGTCGGCGCCGGCGACACCCTCTCGGTGCGCTGGCCGGTCAGCGGCGACTACGAGATCCACCTGCACGGGCCCAACGGGTTCTTCCGCTCCTACGCCGGCACCGCGGGCGCCGACCCAGCGCCCGCCAACCTCCGGCGGGATGGCCGCTCGCAGCGGCTCACCGTGACCGGGCCACGCAAGGCCGAGATCACCAGCGCGTACGCCGGCAAGATCCGCTCCCGTCACCTGGACACCCGCGCTACCGGGGGCTGGTACGACCTGACCCTGACCGTCCCGGGCACCACCTGGGCACGCGGGTTCGCTGGCCACCTGGAAACCGGACGTCCCTCCGTG
Source organism: Nocardioides sp. NPDC006303 (assembly GCF_040613175.1). Taxonomy (NCBI): domain Bacteria; kingdom Bacillati; phylum Actinomycetota; class Actinomycetes; order Propionibacteriales; family Nocardioidaceae; genus Nocardioides; species Nocardioides sp. NPDC006303. The sequence goes on along the minus strand of NZ_JBEXRR010000013.1, from coordinate 6,412 downwards.
AGCGACCCGCTGCTGGGCGCCTAGGAGGGATCGCCGGGCCGGTCCTTCTCGGACTGGGCCGGCGGGTCGAGGATCGGGGCAGCTGTCTCGGGGGCTGCCTCGATCTCGGCCTTGGCCGCCTTCTTCGCCGCCTTCTTGGCGGCCTTCTTCTCGAGGCGGTGCACCTCGCGCTGGACGATCGCCTCGCGGCGTACGCCGGTGCCGACCAGGTTCACGACCAGGAAGAGCATCGGATAGATCGGCCACGGATGCCCGTCAGGGGCTGCGGTGAACAGCCAGATGCCCCAGGTGATGAGGCTGACCATCAAGAAGGTGGCGACCGCCTCCTGGAGCTCCTTGCGGTAGGCGGCCGCACCCTGCTCGCGGAACCTGAGGGTCTCGGGAAGGTTCGCTCCGGGCTCGCCGGCAGCGGGTTCGGCGACCACGAGATCGTCCACGAGCGCGGGCAGCTCACCGAGCGTACGAGCCTCCAGGAGGGTGCCGACCCTCTCCTCGTGCTCCTCGCGGGTCAGCCGGCCGTCGGCGAAGGCATCGGTGAGAACGTCGCGTACAACCTCCCGATCGGCATCGGAGGCGCGCATACGTGCGTTGTCGGCCTGCCTCGGGTCGAGGCGGAACCGGGTCCAGAAACCCTCCACACCACCAGCCTAGACGCCAAGCCCGACACCGTCTGTTGAAGCGCCTGCATTAGAGTGACTCGCGCTGGCTACCTGCTAGTATAGAACACGTTCTAGTTTTGCTCTGCCTAGGTTTGAGGGAGGTGGCGGATGCGGATCGCTCTGCTGTCGTATCGCAGCAAGCCGCACGTCGGCGGTCAAGGCGTCTATATCCGCCATCTGAGTCGGGAGCTCGCCAAGCTCGGGCACACGGTCGAGGTCTTCTCCGGTCAGCCCTATCCCGAGCTCGACCTCGTCGGGGAGGGCGTCACCCTCACCAAGGTGCCGAGCCTGGGCCTCTACGAGGAGCCCAATCCGTTCGGCAACCCGAAGCTCTCCGAGCTGCGCGACCTGGTCGACGTCGAGGAATGGGCCCGGATGCGCACCGGCGCCTTCCCCGAGCCGCTGACCTTCGCCAAGCGCGTCCTGAAGGTGCTGAAGGAGCGGAAGGACGACTTCGACATCGTCCACGACAACCAGACCCTGGCCACGCCGCTGCTGAGCATCGAGCACGAGGTCGGCCTGCCGCTGGTCACGACGATCCACCACCCGATCTCCTTCGACCGACGCATCGAGCTGGACAGCGCTCAAGGCTGGAAGAAGAAGTTCGGCGTCTGGCGCTGGTACTCGTTCGTGAAGATGCAGGCGAAGGTCGCCTCGCAGCTGCGGCACGTGATCACGCCCTCGGACAACTCCAAGCGCGACATCCTCACCGACTTCGGCGTCCCCTCCGACCGGGTGCAGACCGTGCATCTCGGCGTACCGGAGGAGTTCGTCCCGCCGACCGGACCCCGCATCCCGGGGCGGATCCTGGCCATGGCCAGCGCTGACGCCCCGCTGAAGGGCATCGCCTTCCTGCTCGAGGCCTTCGCCAAGCTGCGTACTGAACGTGATCTGGAGCTGGTACTGGTCTCCAAGCCCAAGAAGGGCGGCCCGACCGAGCAGCTCATCGAGAAGCTCGCGATCAAGGACCACGTACGTTTCGTCAGCGGCATCTCCGACGCCGAGCTCGTCGAGCTGATGGGCTCCGCGGAGATCGCCTGCGTGCCGTCGCTCTACGAGGGGTTCTCCCTGCCCACCGCCGAGCTGATGGCGTGCGGCACCCCGCTCGTCGTCTCCCGCGCAGGCGCGATCCCCGAGGTCGTCGGCCCCGACGACCTGTGCGCGAAGCAGGTCACCCCGGGCGAGACCGAGGAGCTCGAGCAGGCCATCGCGGCGCTGCTCGACGACCCCGAGCGCCGGGCCCGCTACTCGGCCGCCGGGCGCGCCCGGGTCGAGGAGCACTTCTCCTGGCACGCCGTGGCCGAGCGGATGACGGCCCTCTATCAGCAGTCCATCGACGAGTTCCACACAGACGAGAGGAAGTGAGCCGTGCTCACCGTTGACTTCGACCGCCTTGGCCTTCAAGCCGGAGAGCGCGTGCTCGACATGGGTGCCGGCGGTGGCCGGCACGCCTTCGAGATGTACCGCCGCGGCGCTGACGTGATCGCGTTCGATCAGGACGCCGAGGAGCTGGCCAAGGTCAGCGACTGGTTCTTCGCGATGCGCGACGAGGTCCCCGAGGGCGCGAACGCGGAGGTCAAGGAGGGCGACGCCCTGTCGCTACCCTTCGGCGACGGCGAGTTCGACCGGATCGTGGCGGCCGAGGTGCTCGAGCACATCCACCGCGACGTCGACGCGATCAAGGAGCTCGTCCGGGTGCTGCGTCCCGGTGGCACCCTCGCCATCTCGGTGCCGCGCTGGCTGCCCGAGGTCGTCAACTGGAAGCTCTCCGAGGACTACCACAACACCACCGGCGGCCACATCCGCATCTACACCGACCACGAGCTCATCGACAAGGTCACCAAAGCAGGCCGGCCCAACGACGGCACCCCCGGTGAGGCGATGATCTTCGAGGGCAAGTCGTACGCCCACGGCCTGCACGCGCCCTACTGGTGGCTGAAGTCGGCCGTCGGCGTCGACAACGACAAGCACGTCCTGGTGAAGGCGTACCACCAGATCCTGGTCTGGGAGATCATGAAGAACCCGCTGCCGCTGCGCCTCGCCGGGAAGGTCCTCGACCCGATGATCGGCAAGAGCATGGTCCTCTACTTCCGCAAGCCGGGCCCCATCGCCACCGACCCCACCTCGGCTGCCTGATTCGCGGATGAGAGTCGAGATCCCGTACGTCGACGGGGTGCTGACCCCTGCCCAGATCGTCGCCACGGCCGGGTCGATCGCCCGCGCCCAGGAGGCGTCGGGCGCGATCCCGTGGGTCCCCGGTCAGCACACCGACATCTGGAACCACGTCGAGGCGGCCATGGGCCTGCTCGTCGGTGGCCTGGTGGAGGAGGCCGAGGCCGCGTACGACTGGATCCCGTCCCTGCAGAACGGCGACGGGTCCTGGCCGATGAAGATCGTCGCCGGTTCGCCGGTGGAGACGATCGGCGAGTCCAACATGTCGGCCTACTTCGCGGTCGGGCTCTGGCACCACTGGCTGATCCGCCGTGACCGGGCGTTCGTCGAGCGGCTGTGGCCCTCGGTGCGCGCCGGACTCGACTTCGTGGTCGGCCTGCAGCTGCCCTTCGGCGGGATCGCCTGGACCCCGCGCGACCCGTTCGCCCTGCTCACCGGCTCGTCCTCGATCTACCAGTCGCTGCGCGCCGGGGTCGCCCTGGCCGACCTGATGGACGACCCGCAGCCGGAGTGGGAGATCGTCGGCGGCCGGCTCGGTCACGCGCTGCGCCACCACCGCGACTCGTTCGAGGACAAGTCGCACCACTCGATGGACTGGTACTACCCGGTCCTCGGCGGCGCCGTCGTCGGTGCCGACGGCCACGACCTGATCGAGTCGCGCTGGGACCATTTCGTACGCCCCGGCCTCGGCGCCCTCTGCGTCGACACCAACCCGTGGGTGACCGGCGCGGAGACCTGCGAGCTGGCGATGGCGCTCGACAACATCGGCGACCACCGCCGCGCTTTGCGGCTGCTGACCGAGATGCAGCACATGCGCGCTGACGACGGCGGCTACTGGACCGGCTGGGTCTACGAGTCGCCCGACTATCCCAATCCGAACCCCAACGCCTACTGGCCCGAGGAGCACTCCACCTTCACCGCCGCCGCCGTCATCCTGGCCGCGGACGCGCTGGGGGAGCGCTACGGCGGGTCCACCCCGGGCTCCGCCATCATGCGCGGCACCTCCCTCGCCGCTCCGTTCGAGGAGCTGGCGCTGGAGTGTGGGTGCGAGACGAGTTCTGCAGGGATACCCGGTTAACCGGGTATCCCTGCACTTCTCGGGCAATGCAACACCCGAGAAGTGCAGGAATACCCTGAGCGATGTGACTCCTGTGGCGCCTGGGGTCAGCTGAGCCGACGCAGGACCCGCAGGGAACCGACGGCGTCGATCTCCTCGAACTGCTTCGAAGCGAGCGCAGGGAGGTAGATCTCCTCGTAGGGCGGCCGGCCGCCCTCGGCCGGGTCCGGGAAGACGTCGTGGACCAGCAGCAGGCCACCGGGCATCACCTTCGGTGCCCAGCCGCGGTAGTCCAGCTGCGCGGGCTCGACGCCGTGGCCACCGTCGATGAACAGCAGCGAGACCGGCGTCGTCCACCACCGGCTCACCGTCGTCGAGGCGCCGATCACCGCGACCACCTCGTCCTCGAGGCCGGCCTGCTCGATCGTGCGCCGGAAGGTCGGCAGCGTGTCCAGCCGCCCGGTGCGCTCATCGACCAGGGCCGTGTCGTGGTGCTCCCACCCAGCCTGGTTCTCCTCGCTGCCGTGGTGGTGGTCGACAGTGAACACCGTGCCGCCGGTCAGCTTCGCCGCGGCGCCGAGATAGACCGACGACTTCCCGCAGTAGGTCCCGATCTCGACCGCCGGTCCGTGGGGCAGTCGCTCCACGGCGTACTCGAACAGCGCCATGCCCTCCTCGGGAGGCATGAACCCCGTAGCGTCGAGAGCGTGCTTCAGCAGTTCCGCGGGCATCTCAGGCGTAGACACCCGGGAACCCTAGCCGAGTGGAGCGCGGCCTGCGTCGAGTGGTCATCAACCTGGGATCACGGCGAGAATCCCGCCATGAGCAGTTCCCCCGCCGGGCACGCGGTGATCGTCGTGCCGGTGCCCGAACTGGAGACGTACGTCCTGGAGCGGACGCGCCACTACGACGACTCGTTCGTCTCCGCTGACCCCACGTTCGTGCACGCGCACATCACGCTGCTCGCACCGTTTCTGGCCTCGCCCGCCTCGGACGATCTGGAGCGGGTCGGGAAGATCGCGGCCGCGGCAGCCGCGTTCGACTTCCGACTGGACGACGTACGTCTCTTCGCCGGCGGCACGATCTATCTGCATCCCGATCCCGCGGAGCCGTTCGCGGCACTGACCGCCGAGCTGAGCGCGGCGTTTCCGCAATGCCCGCCCTATGACGGCCTCTTCGAACCGGTGCCGCACCTGACCGCCGACCACATCGCCGGGGGAGTGGACCTCGACTCGACACGTACGTCCCTGGCGCCGTTTCTCCCCGCGCGATGTCACGCGGACCGGGTCAGCCTGCAGTGGTACGCGAACCACGGCTGCCGGACCATCGCCGAGTGGCCACTGGGCGGAGCCCAGCGTCAGGGTCCAGGGGCGGACATCGCCTGCATGACGTAGCCGACGGCGACGAGCATCGTCAGGCTGCTGATGGCGATGCCGGCGACCGCGGCCCAGCGGCCGCGACGCTTGTCGTCGGCGGTGCGGGCCAAGCCGATGATGCCGAGGATGAAGCCGAGCGGGCCACACATCAGCACGCTGGCGAGCAGCGACGCGACCGAGACCGCGTCGAGCGGCACGGAATAGAGCGACCAGGCGTTGGCCGGCTTGTCCGCGGACGGCGCGGTCTGCTGCTGCGGGGCAGCCTGCTGCGGAGCCACCGGCTGAGGGTTCGGGGGCTGCGGCGCGGCGGCGGGCTGCGAAGGAGGCGGCTCCGTCACGGTGCGAGGAGGCTTCGGCGCCGGAGTCCGCTGTCGCGAGGACAGCGCGGCGTTGGCCGCTCGGGCCTGCCGCGTGGCCTGCCGCAGCCGGTTGGCCGACGGGCGCACCCGGGCGGGTGGAGGAACCGGGGCCGGCGAGCTGCCTCCGGGCGCCGGGGCGGGCCGCGGAGTCGCGGCACCCCACTCGGCCCGCCAACGCCGGTCGCGGCTGAGCGGCGGAGTAGGAGAAGCAGACGCGGGCGCCTTCCCCGCGGCCGCCGAGGCAGCGGCCTTACGGCGGCGCCGGGCGAGCTCCTCGTCGAGGGTGGCCCTGGCGACCGGGTCGAGCAGCACGTCGCGCGCCCGGTTGATGCGCATCATCAACTCGCCGTCAGCGGCACGACCCCCACGGTCGGGGTGGAACTGCTTGGCGAGCTCACGATGGCGTGCTCGGACGGCCGCGTCGTCCGCGTCCGGACCGATTTCGAGCACGGCATAGGCGTCGATGAACTTCCCGCTCACTCAACGCCCCCCACGCACAGTCCTTCGGTTGTCGGCCTCGCCCCCGGGCTCATCCACACCTGGCGCATAAATCCCAGAGCAATGAAATCCTAGAGCAGTTGCGGCGAGATGCTGGTTTCGCCACGGGAAATTGATCGAGGGCCGCCCGAACGGGCGGCCCTCGATGTGGAGCGGACGACGAGGCTCGAACTCGCGACCTCAACCTTGGCAAGGTTTGATCACCGTCGACGCCTGATCGGCCGCAATCACCCAGAGTTCGTCGGGGCAGCGATTCTTTACCAAAGGAAGTCGTCGTTCGGCGCTACGGTT
>NZ_JBEXRR010000012.1:0-131024 GCF_040613175.1 Nocardioides sp. NPDC006303 | reverse complement strand
CGGCACGCCTCCAGGGTCGCCTGCCAGATCCCCTCGGGCACGTGCTCGACCCGGCCCGGGCTGGGGCGTCGAGCTCGACGACCACCACGACTCCGACCTGATCAACGCCGGGCTGGCGGCCGATGCCGGCTATCTCGGCACGTTCCGCCACGAGGCCGAGTCGTCCCTGGACGAACTGCGGACCACGTTCCACCGCAAGGCCCACACGGCGGCGCTCGAGCGTTGTCTGACCCGGCTGCTGAGGGGGCAGCCGGAGCTGGCCGAGGACGCCGTGGGCGAGGTCCGTCTCGGGGACCTGCCCGCCGACGACTTCACCGCCTCGCTCCGGCGCCGCCGGGCGGTCCTCGGGCTGCCCGACCTGCCGGAGGCGTACGTCCTGGTCGACCACACCGGCGAGCGACCCGGCGACATCCCGCTGGCCCTGCGGAGGGCACGTTCGACCCGGATCTCGATCGACGGCAACGCCCACTTCTGCCGCGGCCTGCTGGCGACGCGCTACGGCGACGAGGTCACCTCGCCCGCCTTCGTACCTCTGACCGACCTGCACCGAGAAGGAGCATCATCATGAGCACCATGCGAGCCGTCCAGGTGGTCGGCTACCACCAGCCGCTGGCGATGGCCGAGGTCCCGGCCCCAGAGCCGACGGGCCCGTTCGACGTCGTCGTGAAGATCGGCGGCGCCGGGGTGTGCCGCACCGACCTGCACATCCTGGAGGGGCAGTGGGAGGAGAAGTCCGGGGTCGCGCTGCCCTACACGATCGGTCACGAGAACGCCGGGTGGGTGCACGCGGTCGGTGATGCGGTCACCAACGTCGCCGAGGGCGACAAGGTGATCCTGCACCCGCTGATCACGTGCGGTCTGTGCCGGGCCTGCCGCTCGGGCGACGACGTGCACTGCGAGCTCAACCAGTTCCCCGGCATCGACACCAACGGTGGATACGCGGAGTACCTGAAGACCTCCGCGCGCTCGGTGGTGAAGATCGACGACTCCCTGGAGCCGGCCGACGTGGCCGCCCTTGCCGACGCCGGCCTGACCGCCTATCACGCGGCCGCGAAGGCCGCCCGGCGGCTGACCCCGCGCGACAAGTGCGTGGTCATCGGCGCCGGCGGGCTCGGCCACATCGGCATCCAGGTCCTCAAGGCACTCAGCCCTGCCGAGCTGATCGTCGTCGACCGCAACCCGGACGCCGTGAAGCTCGCCCTCGACATCGGGGCCGACCACGGCGTCGTCGCCGAGGGCACCCAGGTCGACCAGGTGCTGGAGCTGACCTCCGGGGCCGGCGCTGAGGTCCTCGTCGACTTCGTCGGCGAGGGCGGCGCGACCGCGGAAGGTGTCCGGATGCTGCGCCAGGCGGGCGACTACCACGTCGTCGGCTACGGCGAGAACATCGATGTGCCGACCATCGACATCATCTCGGCCGAGATCAACTTCATCGGGAACCTGGTCGGGTCCTACAACGACCTGTGCGACCTGATGGCGCTCGCCGCCCGCGGGGCCGTCACGCTGCACACGCAGAAGTACGCCCTCGACGACTTCCAGTCCGCCATCGACGATCTCGACAACGGCCGCGTCCGCGGCCGCGCCATCCTGCAGCCATGACACGCCTCGCCCGAAGGAGAGCCCGATGATCTTCATCGCCGCCCGCTTCCGCATCAAGCCGGAGTACGCCGAAGACTGGCCAGCCATCTCCGGCCCGTTCACCGAGGCCACGCGGGCCGAGCCCGGCAACCTCTGGTTCGACTGGGCACGCAGCCTCGACGACCCGAACGAGTACTTCCTGCTCGAGGCATTCGCCGACGACGACGCCGGTGCCGCCCATGTCACCTCGGCCCACTTCAAGCAGGCCCAGGCCGACCTCCCGCGTCATCTCGCCGAGACGCCGCGGATCGTCAACACCAACGTCCCGGGACAGGAGTGGTCCGAGCTCGGCGAGCTCGCGGTCACCGGCTGAACCCACCGATCCCGCTTGACCTGGGGTGATTCCAGGTCAAGCGGGATCCGTACGTCATCCGCGCGCCGCGGTGCGCCGCCCCAGGTAGGCGAGGCAGGCGACGGCGAGGGCGACGCCCCAGAGCGGCCAGAGCATCTCCGGCGCCCATGCGCCCCAGTCCGAGGTGGCACCGGGGACCGTCCACAGGTCGTCCGCGATCGCCATCCGCCAGAAGGAGATCCCGGCGGACATCACCGTGCCGGCGACCAGGATCCCCGGCACGAGGGCCATCGCGACCGGGACGGGACGCCCGCCGATGCGGGGCACCCAGCGCCAGAACACCTCGCCCCAGCGCGCCACCAACCCCCAGGTCAGGAGCGCCCCGACAACGGCGAAGGCCGCGAGCCCGAAGCCGGACCACCTCCCCGCGCCGAGGTCGTCCAGCATCTCGCGACTGATCCCGAGCGGGATGTCCAGCGCCCAGGCGATCCGGGTAACGGCGTAGAGAAGAGGCACGACGACAGCGACCGCCACCGCAGGACGCCCCCAGCGCGCCCAGCGGCCCCAGTCCAGACGCCTGCCAGGCTCGGCCTTCCCGAGCAGGGTGACACCGGCGACGACCATGGCCAGCCCGCCGGCAGCATGCGCCAGAGCGACACCCGAGTCGACGAAAAGACCCCACTCGAGCTGTCCGGCGCCCGGTCCGAGCCCGACCGTCGCAAGCAGGACCTGAGGTAGATAGCCGAGGAACATCAGCGCGCGGACGTCCGAGACGACCACGGCGACGACGAGCCCGAGAACGATCAGGAGCCACCCTGTCGCTCTCGTCGTACGTGGCGTCCGCACGTTCGCGACCGCGCCCCCGGCAACCAGGGCGAGGAGCGCGAGCACCGCGATCACCCAGGACATCTGGGTGCCGCTCAGAGCGCCGAGCGGCGAAGCGGCATCGGGGACCCACGGGTCCGGTGCCCTGCCCAGCAGGGCGAGCCCTGCCAGGGCGCCGAAGACGAGGGCCCAGGCGCCGGCCACCCAGGGCGCAGCACGCAGCACGACGGAGCGCTGCTGCGTACGTTCCATCGTGATGCTCATCGGTCCACCCCCTGAGCGGTCTCCCAGCGTCGGCCGACCGTGCGCAGCAGCGCCGGATAGACGATGGCGTAGCGGAACGGCTTGATGAGAGCCAGGTAGGTCTCTCCGAACCGCCCATTTGGCCGCACCAGCACGCTCATCTGCGCGCTGTACCCGTCGGGCGAGCTCTCGTCCTCGACCCAGCCGAGGTGGAGGACACCGTGCATCGTGCGGTTGGCGATCTCGGCGGCGTACTCCCGATCCGTCAGATAGAGCGGCTGGAACGGGCTGTCGTCGCGCTCGGGCGCGGGGTGGTCCCGGAGGTCGTCCGGCAGCCGGTCGCGCAGCGGAGCGACGCGTCGGCCGAGGCCGTGCTCGTCCCCGTCGGCTCCGAGGATCCGGCCGAGCGCCCAGCGGACCGCGAAGAGAAGGCGGTACGCCGCCGGGAAGTCGCGGTCGTCGCTGCTCATCATCGCCTCGACGAAGGCGCGGAAGTCGTCGGGTCCGCCCTGGACCGGGAGGGCCCAGACGTCCTCGAGCTCGAAGTCGTGGGTGATCTCGTGGATGCGCCAGGACTGGCAGGAGTAGGCGCCCGACGGTATCGGGCCCGTCCGGATCGGGCTGAGTCTGATGGGTGCGTGTGTGGTCATGTCTCCACACTGGTCCGCGCGAGGCGGGGGCTCGTCGCCCTCAGGTCTCGGACCTCTCAACCTCTGGGATGAGACTCAGCTCCGGGGACCGACCAGCCCCGTCTCGTACGCCAGCACGACCGCCTGCACCCGGTCGCGCAGTCCGAGCTTGGCGAGCACATGGCCGACGTGCGTCTTCACCGTCGCCTCGGAGAGGTGGACGCGGCGGGCGATCTCGGCATTGCTGTCGCCGGTGGCGAGCTCGAGGAGCATGTCGAGCTCGCGGGGCGTCAGCGTTGCCCGGATCTCGGCGACCCGGCCGCTGTCCGGGGCCGGCGCGGTCGCCACATGCTCCAGCAGACGGCGCGTCGTCGACGGCGCGACCACCGCGTGACCTGCGTGGACGGTGCGGATCGCGGCCACGATCTCCTCGGCCCGCGCGTCCTTGAGCAGGAAGCCGCTGGCTCCGGCCCGGATCGCCGGGAACGCATAGTCGTCGAGGTCGAACGTCGTCAGCGCGACCACCCGCGTGTCCGGCTGCTCTTTGGTGATCGCGGCCGTCGCCTGGATCCCGTCGAGGCGGGGCATCCGCAGGTCCATCAAGATGACGTCGACCCGCTTCGTACGCACCAGGGCGAGCGCCTCGTGACCGTCGGCCGCCTCCCCGGCGAGCTCGAGGTCCGGCTGGCTCTCCACCATCATCCGGAGCGCCGAGCGCATCAGCTCTTGGTCGTCGACGATCGCGACACGGATCGGGATCTCTGGGGTCTCTGCCTCGCTCACAGCGGCATCATGGCGCGCACGCGCCAGCCCTTGCCGCTCGGCCCGGCCTCGAGCGTTCCACCCACAGCCGCCACCCGTTCGCGCATCCCGCGCAGACCACGGCCGGGCGGGCGCTGGATCCCCACGCCGTCGTCGCTGACCTCGATCGTGAGCTGGCGTGCGGTGCGGGTCACCGACACCGTCGCGACGGCTCCCGAACCTGCGTGGCGGGTGACGTTGGTGAACGCCTCCTGCACGACGCGGTAGGCGGTCAGCCCGACGGCAGGCGCGACCTGACCGGGTTCCTCCGCCTCGAGCCGGACCGTCAGCCCTGCCGCACGCATCCGCTCGACGAGGTCGCCGATGTCGGCCAGCCCCGGTTGCGGCTCGGTCGAGGACTCGCCACCGAGTACACCGAGCAGCCCGCGCATCTCCATGAGCGCCTCCCGCCCCGTGGTCGCGATGGTGTCGAGAATGCCCGAGGCCCGCTCCGGCTGCTGCCCTACGACCATCCGGCCGGCCTCGGCATGGCTGACCACGACCGCGAGCGAGTGCGCGACCACGTCGTGCATCTCGCGCGCGATGCGCTGGCGCTCCTCGGCGGCGGCGCGGTCGGCGAGCTGGTCGATCCAGGCGGCCCGGGTCGCCCGGAACCGGCCGAGCGCCCATGCCGCCACCGTGGCCGCCACCGTCGCGGTGGCCACCATCAGCCACCACGTCCACCCCTGCAGGCCGGTGCCGTCGAACCCGGAGAGACGTACGACGGTCAGCAGGCATCCCACCAGCCCGATCCCGAGCACGATCCCCGGCCACGGTCGCCGGTCCTGCGCACTCACCGCGTAGAGCAGCACGAAGAAGCACAGGCTGCTGGGCAGCAGCACCGGCCCGAACACGCTTCCTGCCGCCTCGGCCGTCGGCCCGCTCAGATCCGGCGCGGCCACGAGCACCAGCTCGGCCAGTGCCCCGACGGCGTACGACGGCAACGGCCAGCGCCGGGCCGTGGCCACCGCGGCGTGAAGCGCCACCAGCGCGACCAGGAGCGCGATCTCCCACGCCGTGCTGACCTCGCCGTCGACCACCGAGGTCCACCCGACCGGCAGCAGCACCAGCGCCAGCGCCCCGGCCAACGCGACCTGGGCCGCGTCCCCGAGCCAGCGGGGTCCGGGAGCAGCTGCCACGGTCATGCGCTCACCCTAGTGCTGCCCGAGAACGACCGCAGGCCCTCTCCGATCGGAGAGGGCCTGCGGGCTGTCCCGGCTCAGCGGGCTGTCGACGAAGCGTCACATGCTGCGCGGACCGGTGGCGTCGTCGCGCTCCTTCTCGGTCATGCTGCGCGACTTCAGCAGGCTCAGGATGGTCGTGATGGCCAGGATGCCGACGATCACGCTGAGGGAGACCTCGATGGAGACCTCCGGGGCCCACTCGACGTGCTCGCCACCGTTGATGAACGGCAGCTCGTTCTCGTGGAGCGCGTGGAAGACGAGCTTGAGGCCGATGAACCCGAGCAGGATCGCCAGACCGTAGGACAGGTAGACCAGCCGCTCCAGCAGACCACCGATGAGGAAGTAGAGCTGGCGCAGACCCATCAGCGCGAAGATGTTGGCGGTCAGGACCAGGTAGGCCTCGTTGGTCAGACCGTAGATCGCCGGGATCGAGTCGAGCGCGAACAGCAGGTCTGTGGTGCCGAGGGCACAGATCACCACGAACATCGGGGTCGCGATCCGCTTGCCGTTCTCACGGATGAACATCTTGGCGCTGTCCCAGCTCGAGGTGAGCGGGATGTGGCGCTCGAGGAACTTCACCACGGCGGGCTCCTCGTACTCGTCCTCGTCCTCGCCACCCTCCATGGCCAGCTTGACCGCGGTGTAGATCAGGAACGCGCCGAACAGGTAGAAGACCCAGCTGAAGTTCTCGATCGCGGCCGCACCCACGGCGATGAAGATGCCTCGGAAGACCAGCGCCAAGATGATGCCGATCAGCAGCGCCTTCTGCTGGAACTGCCTCGGCACCGCGAACTTCGACATGATGATGATGAAGATGAACAGGTTGTCGACCGACAGCGAGTACTCCGTCAGCCAGCCCGCGAAGAACTCCGTGCCGTACTTCGGGCCGGAGAACACGAAGACACCGATGCCGAACAGGATCGCCAGGCCGATGTAGACGCTCAGCGCGACGATCAGCTCCCGACGCGAAGGCTCGTGCGGTCGCCGGCCGATGACGAGCACATCGAAAAGCAGCACAGCACTGGCGATGCCGATGGTCAACCACCAGATGAGAGGGGAGACGTCCACGAAGGGACTCCTTAGATCGTGAGGCAGAGCGGTTCTTTGGGAAGGTTAGGCGACCGAGGTCAAACCTTCGAAGTCGTAGCGGGCGCGGCGCCCATCGACGGCATCGGCGACGGAAACCGGAATCGGCGTACGGCGGCACACCAACCCGAGTTGTATGACAAGTGCACAACCAGTCTAACAAGTCGCACTCCTGCCACTCCCCATGATCCCAGCCGCGGACAACAAGATGAGTCGGCGATCACAGCGTGGATGACTGGACCTCAACCGGACTTGATGTTTTAGCGTCACTGCCAACAGAGAGAGGAGGGGGTGTGAGCGACACACTCACCGACCAGTTCAAGGCCGGCTTCCGTCGATATCCCACCGGCGTGGCCATCGTCGCCGCCTCGACCGAGACGGGACCCGTCGGGGCGACGGTGTCGAGCGTGGCCTCGGTCAGCGCCAACCCGCCGATGCTGTCGTTCTCGGTCTCCCGGTCCGGGCGGTCCGGGCCGGCACTCACCGGGAGCGACCGTCTCGCGGTGCACGTCCTGACCGAGTCCCAGGCCCATGTGGCCGCGGCCTTCGCCGACCGGACCGCGCCGCGATTCACGGTCGCACAGGGCTGGACGCTCCCACACGGGGAGCCGCCGGTCCTGGACGACGCCGCGGCCAGCTTCTCCGGCCGCGTGGCCCGCGTCATCCCCGCCGGCGAGGCGTGGCTGGTGCTGCTCGAGGTCGATGCGGTCAGCCTCGGCGAGTCCGTCGACCCCCTCCTGCACCACGACCGGCGCTACTGGTCGCTCGGTGCGTCGGTCAGCACCCTCGATCGCATCCTGCCCGAGAAGGCTTCCTGACCGTCGATCCCGACGGTCTCTCCACCACACCACCGAAGGAACCAAACATGCGTCTGTTCGCTCCCACCATCGAGGTCTCGGCCCACTGCGACCTGCCCTGCGGCGTCTACGACCCCGCACAGGCCCGCATCGAGGCCGAGTCCGTCAAGGCCGTCATCGCCAAGGCCCTGGACAGCGACGACCCCGACTTCCGCACCCGCGCGGTGCTCATCAAGGAGCAGCGCTCCGAGCTGGTCAAGCACCACCTCTGGGTGCTGTGGACCGACTACTTCAAGCCCCCGCACTTCGAGGCCTACCCCCAGCTCCACACCCTCGTCAACGAGGCCACCAAGCTGGCCGGCGCCTCCGGCACCAAGGGCACCCTCGACCTCGAGGTCGCCGACAAACTGCTCGCCAAGATCGACGAGATCGCCGAGATCTTCTGGGCGACCAAGAAGGCCTGAGCTCACCCACGAACATGCGAGAAAGCCAGGTTTCGGCGGCCAGCCGGGACCTGGCTTCTTCGTGTTTCACTGCCTCGAGGGCATAGACGTATGACAAGTACGTCACTAGTGTGACAAGTGTCACCGTCCCCCTCGCGGCGGCCCTGGGCCGTCGTCGGAGCTCTCGAGGAGCATCCATGCGTCACATTCGAAAGCGCGCGACACCCCTCCTGCTCGCCCTCGGTCTGGTCGGCTCGCTGACCGCGACCACACCCGCCCTCGCAGACCAGAAGAGAGACCAGGCCGTGCGCGGCCCGGACGCTGCCGCGATCGCGAAGATCGTCGACCGCATCGAGGAGCCCTCGATCCCCGACCGCGACTACGAGATCACCGACTTCGGTGCGGTCGGAGACGGCACGACCGACGCCCTGCCGGCGATCAGGGCCGCGATCGAGAAGGCATCGGCCGACGGCGGCGGCCGCGTCGTACTCCCTGAGGGCACCTGGCTCTCCGAGGGTCCGGTGCACCTGGCGAGCAACATCGATCTCCACGTCTCCGACGGGGCGACGCTGCTGTTCGGGACCGACACGGACGACTACCTGCCTGTGGTGCGTACGCGCTGGGAGGGCACCGAGCTCGACGGCTACTCGCCGCTGATCTACGGCAACGACGTGCACGACGTCGCGATCACCGGATCCGGCACGATCGACGGCAACGAGGACTCGGAGTTCCACGCCTGGAAGGCCGACGAGAAGCCCGATCAGCTGCGGCTTCGCCAGATGGGCTTCGACGGCGTACCCGTCGAGGAGCGCGTCTTCGGGAAGGGTACGTTCCTGCGGCCCAGCGCCATCCAGTTCTTCCACGCCGAGCGGGTGCTGCTGGAGGACTACAAGGTCACCAACTCGCCCTTCTGGATCAACCACCTCGTCTACACCGACCAGGCGACCGTGCGAGGACTCGACGTCGACAGCCACCGGGCCAACAACGACGGCATCGACGTCGACTCGAGCACCGACGTCCTGATCGAGGAGAACCGCTTCCGGACCGGCGACGACTCCGTGGTCGTGAAGTCGGGACGTGACCTCGACGGACGTACCATCGCCCGCCCCAGCGAGAACGTCGTGATCCGCCGCAACGACATGGGCGGCGAGGACGGCATCGCGCTGGGCAGCGAGATGTCCGGCGGCATCAAGGGCGTCTACTTCACCGACAACGTGCTGCGCGACGGCGCCTCCGCGATCCGGTTCAAGGGCAACCTCGACCGCGGCGGCACGGTCGAGAACATCCGGGTGAGCAACATGGAGATCGGCAACTTCGAGACCTTCATCTGGTTCCAGCTCGACTACCCCGGCGAGCTCGGCGGCAACTACCCGCCGGTCTACCGCGACATCGTCTTCTCCGACATCACCGTGGCCTCAGCCAAGACCGGGCTCGACATCCACGGCCCGGCCGACGCACCACTGAGCGACGTCACCCTGCGTGATGTCACGGTCAAGGAGGTCGAGACGCCGATGGTCCTGGAGAACGTCGAGGACCTGCGCTTCGACAACGTCCGGTTCGGCGACCAGTACGTCGACGGCGAGCTCGACTGGCTCTCCTGAACCGGTCCCCCACCCCGCCCGCCGCGCGCCTTTTGCGAGGATCGCGCGGCGGGCGGGTCATCGGGTCGACTCCGTACCCATCGTCTCGGAAGGAAGAGTCATGAACACAGTCCGACAGGTCAGCGCCTTCGTGGGGCGTTGGTTCGCCCTGATCGTCCTGGTCGCCGGCGCCATCGCACTGGCCACCCCCAGCACCTTCGACGGGTGGGCGGCCCAGGTGCCGTTGCTGCTCCAGATCATCATGCTCGGGATGGGCATGACCCTCAGGCCCGCCGACTTCGCGATCATCGGCCGGCGACCGTGGGCTCTGCTGCTGGGCGTCGCCACCCAGTTCACCGTGATGCCGTTGCTCGGTTGGGGCATCGCGAACGCGCTCGGCCTCTCCGCTGTGCTCACCGCGGGCATGATCCTGGTCGGCTGCGCGCCCGGCGGAACCGCCTCCAACGTCATGGTGTTCCTGGCCCGTGGCGACACCGCGCTGTCGGTGGCGATGACCTCCGTGTCGACGCTGCTCGCGCCCCTGCTGACGCCGCTTCTGGTTCTCTTCCTGATCGGCGAGGACCTGCCCGTCTCCGCCGGCGACCTGTTCGTCTCGATCGTGGAGATCGTGCTCGTCCCGGTCCTGCTCGGACTGGTGCTCCGGCTGCTGCTGCCGCGTCTCATCGAGAAGGTCATCGATGTGCTTCCGCTGATCTCGGTCGCCGGCATCACCGGAGTCGTGCTCGCCGTCGTGGCCGGAAGCGCCGACACGCTGCTCTCGGTCGGCCTCCTGGTCGTGCTCGCCGTGGTCCTGCACAACGTCGCCGGCCTGGCGCTGGGGTACGCGGTCGGTCGAGTCTGCGGCATGCCGATCTCGAGCCGGCGAGCCATCAGCATCGAGGTGGGCATGCAGAACTCGGGGCTGGCCGCCGCGCTCGCCACCGTCCACTTCTCACCGGCCGCAGCGCTGCCCGCCGCGATCTTCTCGGTCTGGCACAACGTGTCCGGCTCGATCCTGGCGAGCTACTGGTCGCGGCGCCCCATCGAAGGCGACGAGGTCACTTCGCAGCCGGAGGCCGCACCAGCCGATCGTCGGGGATGACGGCGACACCGAGGATCTCGATCATCGCCTCCGGCTGCCACAGCTCGGTGGTCCCGATCCCGGCCATCGCCGGGTAGACCGGGCCGGCCAGCTCGCGCCAGACCGCTCCGATCTCCTTGCCGTGCGCCTGGTAGTCGGGGATGTCGGTCAGGTAGATCGTGATCGACACCAGATCCTCGGCGACGCCGCCCGCATCCCGCAGCGTGGTCAGTGCGTTGCCGAACGCCTGCCGGAACTGCTCGACGATGCCTCCGGGGACGATCTGCATGTTCTCGTCCAGCGCGGTCTGGCCGCCGAGATGGAGGGTGTTGCCGCTGAGCGTGCCGTGCGAGTAGCCGCGCGGCGCGGGCAGTGCCGCGGGGTTCACCGGTACGGGCGTGAGGTCCGTGTTCATGATTCGACCGTAGGGCATCTATTGACATGCCTACAACGTTCGTGCAGAAAATGAAACACATCCTGAATCGAACGGACAGGACCTCACATGGACCCCATCTCCGACACCTCTGGTCTCGTCGTCCCGGTCGTAACCCGCGCCGGCTTCGAGCCCGACCTGACCGGGCAGAGCGAGGGCGCCACCCGGATCAGCGGCGTCAGCATCCAGCACACGCCCGCGACCAAGCTCTGGTTCGGCAAGGTGCACAACCTCGCCGGCTATCGCTCCGTCCCCCATCACCACGGCGAGGCCGAGACCGGCGGCTACGTGCTGTCGGGGCGGGCCCGGATCTACTTCGGCGAGAAGTTCGAGGACTACCTCGACATGTCCGAGGGCGACTGGGTCTTCGTGCCCCCGTTCCTGCCGCACGTCGAGTGCAACCTCGACCGCAACCACCCGCTGACCTGGATGACCACCCGCACCCCGGACAACATCGTGGTCAACCTCCCCCAGGTCGACGACGTCGACCTCCGCGACTGGGCTGACCGGCCATGACCGCCGGCTCCCAGACGTTCACGGACGCCGTCACCCTCAAGGAGTGCGAGCCGGAGGTCTTCGACCTCGCCTTCACCGCCACCACCCAGCCGTGCCCGTGGCCGAAGGCGTACGGCGGCGACATGGTGGCCCAGGCACTCGTCGCCGCTTCCCGCTCGGTGACCGACGGGAAGTCGATGCATTCCATGCACTCCTACTTCATGCGGCCTGTCGACATCGGCGCCGAGGTCCGCTACGAGGTCGAGGTGCTGCGCGACGGCCGTGGCTACAGCACCCGCCAGGTGCGCGGCTTCCAGAACGGCAAGCCCGTCTACGTGTGCATGGCGAGCTTCGCCGCCGGGGAGCCGAGCGGCAGCTTCCAGGCCACGATGCCGGCCGGCATCCCCGGTCCCGAGACGTTGCCGACGTCCGCGGCCTACCTCGCCGAGCGCACCGGCGGCACCATGACCGAGACCTCCAAGGCGTACTGGTCCGGCGGGCGCAGCTTCGACATGCGACACGTGCCGGGGCCGGTCTATCTGACCGTCGAGGGTGAGCGGTCGCCGCACCAGGCCATCTGGGTGAAGCCGTACGACACCCTCCGCCCGGTCGAGGGACTGACCGACCGGCAGCGCGACGCCGCGGCCCTCGCCTACGTCTGCGACTACACGATCCTGGAGCCCGCTCTGCGGGTGCTCGGCCTGGCCTGGGCCGACGAGGGTCTCGTCACCGCCAGCCTCGACCACGCGATGTGGTTCCACCGGCCGGCCGCGATGGACGACTGGCTGCTCTACGCGCAGGAGGCGGTCTCCGTCGAGGACGGCCGCGGCACCGGCCTGGGCCGCTTCTTCACCACCGACGGCGTGCTGGTCGCGACCGTCGTCCAGGAAGGCATGATCCGAGCCGCGGGGGCGGGGTCATGACCGCGCTCAGCCGGTCCGGGTACGCCGACTCGTTCGCCCGCGACCACCTGCCGCCGTCCGATCAGTGGCCGACGCTGGAGTTCACCACGGACGAGCTCCACTACCCCGAGCGGCTCAACGCCGGTTCCGAGCTCATCGACGTCCCGACCGCGCTGCACGGACCGGACCGACCTGCCCTCCGCACCCCCGACGGCACGGTGTGGACCTACAGCGAGCTGCTCACCCGCGCCAACCAGATCGCCCACGTGCTGGTCGACGACCTCGGTCTCGTCAGTGGCAACCGGGTGCTGCTGCGCTCCCCGAACAACCCGTGGACGGTCGCGGCCTGGCTCGGCGTACTCAAGGCCGGGGGCATCGTCGTGACGACCATGGCTGCGCTCCGGGCGACCGAGCTCGGGCCGATCGTCGCGAAGACCCGGCCCGCGGTAGCCCTCGTCGACCATCGGTTCGTCGAGGACGTCCACGCGGTCCGGGACACCGTCGCGCCCGACCTGACCGTGGTCGCCTACGGCGGAGACGCCGAGGACGACCTGGCCCGCCGGATCCTGGCCAAGCCCAGCGACTTCACCGCGGTCGACACCGCGGCCGACGACGTCGCGCTGTTCGGGCCGACCTCGGGGACGACCGGGGTCCCGAAGATCACCACCCACTTCCACCGCGACATCCTCTCGATCGACAACACCTTCGGCCGGGCGACGCTGCGGCTGGAGCCGAGCGACGTCGTGGCGTGCACGGCGCCGTTCGCGTTCACCTTCGGCCTCGGCATGCTGGTCGTCTTCACGCTGCGGGCAGGGGCCTGTGCTCTGCTCACCGAGGCCGCCTCGCCGGTCCAGCTCGCCGACCTGATCGCGACCCACGGCGTCACCGCGCTCGCCACCGCACCGACGGCGTACAAACAGATCCTCAAGTCCGGCGCGATCGAGCAGCTCAAGGGGTTGCGCGTCGCCGTCACCGCGGGCGAGCACATGCCTCGGGCGACCTGGGAGGAGCTCGAGCGTGAGCTGGAGCTGCGGGTCATCGACGGCATCGGCGCGACCGAGATGCTGCACATCTTCATCTCCGCCGCCGGCGACGACATCCGCCCCGGGTCGACCGGCAAGCCGGTGCCCGGCTACCGCGCCGCCATCCTGGACGCCGAGGGCAACGAGGTCGGACCGGGCGTCGAGGGGCGGCTCGCGGTGATCGGCCCGGTCGGCTGTCGCTACCTGGACGACGCGCGCCAGCGCGGCTACATCGTCAACGGCTGGAACGTCACCGGTGACACCTTCGTCCGCGACGAGGACGGCTACTACTGGTACCGCTCGCGCACCGACAACATGATCGTCTCCTCGGGCTACAACATCGCCGGACCCGAGGTCGAGGAGGCGCTTGGCACCCACCCGGATGTCGTCGAGGCAGGCGTGGTCGGCGGCCCAGATCCCGACCGAGGTGCCGTCGTCTGCGCCTTCGTCGTGCTCCGCGAGGGCGTGGACGGCGACGCTGCGAAGGCCGAGGAGATCCAGCAGTACGTCAAGGGCCGGCTGGCTCCCTACAAGTACCCGCGCGACGTGCGTTTCGTCGCGTCCCTGCCTCGCAACACCAGCGGCAAGCTCCAGCACTTCAAGCTGCGCCAGATCGTCGAGTCGGAGAGCGGGACATGAGGATCGCGATCGTCGGAGGTGGACCCGGCGGGCTCTACTTCGCCACGCTGATGAAGACCCTCGACCCGAGCCACGAGATCACGGTCTGGGAGCGCAACGCCCCCGACGACACCTTCGGCTTCGGCGTCGTCTTCTCCGACGAGACCCTCGGCAGCATCGAGGGCGCCGACCAGGTCGTGCACGACCGGATGGAGGAGCTGTTCGCGCGCTGGACCGACATCGATGTGGCGATGACCGATCGGCAGGGTCAGCGCCACGCGTTCACCGTCGGCGGGCAGGGCTTCGCCGCGATGTCCCGCAAGGACCTGCTGCAGATCCTGCAGGAACGCGTCGCCGAGCTGGGGGTGACCGTCCACTTCCGGACCGCGGCTCCCGACCCGGACGAGCTGCGCGCTTCGTACGACCTGGTGCTGGCCGCGGACGGCGTCAACTCAGCCGTCCGGACCAAGTACGCCGATCGGTTCGGGCCCAGCCTTGATCGCCGTCGGAACAAGTACATCTGGTTCGGCACCGACCTGGTCTTCGAGGCGTTCCAGTTCTTCGTCAAGCAGACCGAGTTCGGCACCATGCAGATCCACGGCTATCCCTTCTCCGACCGCGGCTCCACGTTCATCGTGGAGATGCACGAGGACGTGTGGCGCCGCGCCGGCCTGGACAGCACCGAGCACGAGGTCCTCGCCCCCGGTGCCTCCGACGAGCACGCCGTCGCTCGGGTCGCCGAGATCTTCGCCGACGAGCTCCGCGGGCACACGATCCTGACCAACAACTCCAGGTGGATCAGCTTCCAGACCGTCCGCAACGAGCGCTGGTACGACGGCAACGTCGTGCTCCTCGGCGACGCCGCCCACACCGCTCACTTCTCGATCGGCTCGGGCACCAAGCTGGCGATGGAGGACGCCCTCGCCCTCGCGGCCTGCCTCCACGAGCACGCCTCCCTCGACGCGGCGCTCCAGGCGTACCAGACCGAACGGAAGCCGGTGGTGGAGTCGACCCAGCGGGCGGCCCAGGCGTCGCTGGAGTGGTTCGAGAACATCGAGATGTACGCCGACCAGGACCCCGCGCAGTTCGTCTTCAACCTGCTGACCCGCTCGCGCCGGATCACCTTCGAGAACCTCGAGGAACGCGACGCCGACTTCGCGCGCCTGATGGAGGCGGAGTTCGCGCACCACCAAGGCGGCCAGGAGGTGGCGCCGGCGATGTTCCAGCCCGTCCGGATCGGCGAGCTGGAGCTGAAGAACCGGATCATGCTCTCCCCGATGGACATGTACTCGGCGTCCGATGGCGTCCCCGACGAGTTCCACCTGGTCCACCTCGGCTCCAAGGCGCTCGGTGGCGCCGGGCTGGTGATGACCGAGATGACCTGCGTGTCTCCCGAGGGCCGGATCACGCTCGGCTGCCCGGGCATCTGGACCGACGATCAGCGCGACCGCTGGCGCCGGGTGACCGACTTCGTGCACGACCACTCCACCGCCAAGATCGGCATGCAGCTCGGCCACTCCGGCCGCAAGGGATCGACGAAGCTGATGTGGGACGGCATGGACGAGCCTCTCGATGCCGGCAACTGGGAGGTCATCGGCCCCTCCGCGCTCCCTTACGGCGAGGGCTGCCACGTCCCGCGCGAGGCGAGCCGCGCCGACCTGGACAAGGTGGTCGCGGACTTCGTGTCGGCGGCTCAGCGCGCCGTCGACGCCGGCTTCGACCTGGTCGAGATCCACGCCGCGCACGGCTACCTGCTCAGCTCCTTCCTCTCCCCCGTCGCCAACCATCGCGACGACGCGTACGGCGGACCGCTGGCCAACCGGCTCCGCTTCCCCCTGGAGGTCTTCGACGCGGTCCGTTCCACGGTGCCAGCTCCGATCCCGGTGACCGTACGGATCTCGGCCACCGACTGGATGCCCGACGGCAACACCGACGACGACGCCGTCGAGATCGCCCGCGCGTTCGTCGAGCACGGCGCGGCCGCGATCGACGTCTCCTCCGGCCAGGTGAGCAAGGACGAGAAGCCCGCCTTCGGCCGCTCGTACCAGACCCCGTTCGCCGACAAGATCCGCCACCTCGTCGCCGAGCCAGCTGGGGTGAAGGTCATCGCCGTGGGCGCCATCTCCTCGTACGACGACGTCAACTCGATCCTGCTCGCGGGCCGTGCCGACATCTGTGCGCTCGGCCGCACCCATCTGTTCGACCCGAACTGGACGCTGCACGCCGCTGTCGAGCAGGACTATGACGGCGAGGCAGCCGGCTGGCCGGTCCAGTGGGCGGCCGGGCGGCGCAAGCCACCGACGTCGCGCAGCGACAAGATCCCGCCTCGGCTGCAGCTGCTCAGGACCGGCGAGACCGACCAGGTCCACGTGCGGTGGGTACGCGGGAAGCCGACGGAGGATCCGGCAGAATGCCGCAGATGACGAAGGCGGGGTCTGCACCGGCAGCACAGGTCAACCGACGATCGCGCACCACCGTGGTGACGTTCCTCGGCGCCGTCGTGCGACCGCTCGGCGACTGGATGCCGATCGCCGGCGCGATCGACCTGCTCGCCCAGGTCGGCCTCGACGCGCCGTCCGTACGCACCGCCGTACACCGTCTCAAGCGGAACGGCTGGCTCGACTCGGAGACCCGCGACGGCACCCGCGGATACGGGCTCACGTCCATCGCCCGCTCCACGCTCGCCGCCGGCGACGAGGTGATCTGGCACGCGCGCAAACCCGCGGACCTGGCCGACGGCTGGTGCATCGTGCACTTCGGCGTACCCGAGTCGATGCGCGCCAAGCGCCACCAACTGCGCGCCCACCTCTCCCACCTTGGCTTCGGCAACGTCGGCACCGCGCTGTGGATCGCGCCCGCGCGGATGCGCGACGCAGCCGAACGAGCGGTGACCGAGCTCGGACTCGAGTCCTATGCCGCGATCTTCGTCGGCGGCTACCACGGCACCCAGGACCTCACCGAGCTGCTCTACAGCAGCTGGGACCTCGACGCGATCGACCAGAGCTACCGCGACTTCATCACCGCCCACAGCGCTCTCGCCGCCCGACTGGAGGACTCCACCCCATCGGGCCAGGACGCATTCGTGGCCTACCTCGGCGTCGTCGGCCAGTGGCGCAAGCTCCCATTCCGCGACCCGGGCCTGCCCCACGACGTCCTCGCCCCGAACTGGAGCGCGCCCGCCGCGGTAGCCCTGTTCGAGAAGCTCGTCGCAGACCTGGAGAAACCCGCACTCGCGCACGCGAGCGCTCACTGGCGCTCGGGCTGAGCGACGCCCGGTCGTCAGGGGCTGGGATACCGACTCTGAAGACGTACGCGCAAAGGCTACCCATTTCCGCCTTGCCGAGGGTGTCAGAGGCTCCTCCACCGCCCGAGGCGCATTGGCAAAAGTGTTCCTTCGATAAGTCGATACCCCAGCCCGTATGGGCATTATCACTTCACCACGCATTCACGCCCACGGCAGAAAAAGGGTGAACGACAACAAGGCGTTACGGGGGTGTTGCAGCCACCCCAATTCCCTGAACACCAGCGTTAAGAGCACTTCACTCAGCACTTTTCTTCGTTACAGGCGACATGCGCATGCGTAACTGCTCCGCAACTGGTGTGAGTTCAACTATTAGTGCCAACTTTCGGAACCAACCAATGCACATCGTCGTGCGCTTTCGCGAACACAGAATGGGTGGATGGGTATTCGCCATCCAGAAGGTTATCGACCGCAGCATTGCCGTTATCCCCACCCCATTCCTCGTCGCACCGGAACCACGGTTACCGCAGCCGCTCCCGCGTCGACACTGACACGGACGGCGGGAAGAACCCCGAGCCAGATCACGGGCACTGAGGCCATAAAGGGCATGCGACACGGTGCTGCACTCTCCTGCGCGGGTCCCGGCGCCGGCTGAGCCATGGACCACCCCTAGTTCGATGACCCTCGAAAACTCGCTTAGGTGGAAGCAATGTCGAATGCTTCAATACGCGGATCGCAGCGCCTCGCCACGGAGTTCGCAGCGACGATCTTCGCGCTCTCGTTCTTGATCCCCACACTGTTCACAGCCGAGCCAGCGTCCGCGCACGCCCACTTGGTCAAGAGCCTTCCGAGTGCCGGCGCCGTGCTCGCCGCCGGACCGTCGGAGGTGGTGCTCACCTTCGACCAGCCGATCCAAGCGTTTCCCGGCGCCAACGGCATAGTGGTGACCGGACCACAGAGCAGCCACTGGGCGTGTGGTCGTGCTCGCATCAACGGGGACACCCTGACCGCCTCGATGAGTGCGGTGGGGCCTCCGGGCCGCTACCAGATCCACTACCGGGTGCTCGGAGCGGACGGTCACCCGATCACCGGGTCGGTGCCGATCGACATCCGGCGGTCGGCGTCCACCGCGTCTACCGTGTCCACCGCGTCCGCTGCCACCGCGATGACGGCATTCGACGTAGATCGGCCGCGTGGTTTGGCAGCGATGCCCACGTGGGT
Organism: Nocardioides sp. NPDC006303; assembly: GCF_040613175.1. Classification (NCBI taxonomy): domain Bacteria; kingdom Bacillati; phylum Actinomycetota; class Actinomycetes; order Propionibacteriales; family Nocardioidaceae; genus Nocardioides; species Nocardioides sp. NPDC006303. Next base: position 112,493 of record NZ_JBEXRR010000012.1, on the reverse strand, counting down.
GTGGATCGCGCTGCTCGCCGCGGCCGCGGCGTGTGTCGGGGCTGTCGGTCGCCTGACCGTACGCCGAACGGATGCGACATGAACGACCGTATCCGGCTCCTGCAGGTCTCTGCGCTTGTCGGCGCGAGCCTCGTCGTGCTTGCCTTCGGGATCCTGGTCACGCTGCCCCAGCCAGTCGTCGGCATTCCGGAGCCGTCGGTGGTGGTGCGCACCGGGATCCCGCTGCTCCGCTGGATCGCCAACGTGTGCGCGATCGGAGCCGTGGGCTCCGTGCTGGTGCTGGTGCTTCTGGGTGAGGCTGGTCGCGACCGTGCCCCTGCCCTGGCCCGACGTACTTCAGCGGCGGCGGTGTGGGCCGCAGCTGTGTGGGCGGTCGCGGCGCTGCTGGGTCTCTGGTTCAACGCGGCGGAGATCTCTCTCCGCCAGCTACGGCTGCCGGTCGGCGGCGTGCTCGGCTACGGCGGAAGCGTCAGCCTAGGTGTCGCACTGCTGATCAGCGCCGGGTCGGCGGGAGCGTTGACCGCCTATTCGGCTGCCCGCTTGCGGCGGCCGTCGCTGCCACCGGACGTGGGCTTGCTGATTGCGCTGTCGGGCCTGGTGGCCGTGTCGATGAGCGGGCACGCCTCGCAGGCTGAGCCGCCGTTGCTGCTGATGACGGCCAGCGCCCTCCACGTGACCGGAGCGTCACTCTGGGTGGGCGGACTGGCAATCACCTCTCTGATCATCAGCGCCGACCGGCAGGCGCTGGCCGTCGTTCTTCCCCGGTTCTCGCGGGTCGCCGAGGCGAGTTTCGCGCTGGTGGCGGTCAGCGGCCTGTTGTTGGCCGCGCCCCGGCTGACCGGCGACGTGACGCCGTCCCTCGGCGAGGCAGTCGACGCATTGACGCATACAGGTGCCGGCTGGCTGGTCATGGGCAAGCTCGTCTGCATGGTTCTGCTGGGCTGCTCGGGGGCGTACATCCGTACTGCCGTGGTCGACCGCGTGGCGCGCCAGCAGCCCACGCCACTCATCGTGTGGGCCGGGCTCGAGCTCGCCGTGATGGCGGTCGCGGTCTCGCTGGCCACGGCGCTCGGGCGTCCCCTCTGATATGTGACGACCTCTTGCCAAGCGCAGGGTGACGCGCCGCCGAGGCCTTGACGGCCTTCGGCGGCGCCTCTGCTGCCCATGGGCCTCAGGCAGCGCTCACGCGGGCACGGCGCCGCCGCAGTGTGTTCACGGTGCTGTCGAGGACGACGAACGCGACGAGGGTGACACCGAAGACCGGCATCGCCCAGCCCAGGGCACCCGCAGCGATAAGCACCACGACCAGCATCGGCAACGGCAGGTTGCGCCACACCGGCGCCGGGGAGGTACGCCCGGACCGAGTGGGCCGGCGCTGCCACCACATCCGATACCCAAGGCCCAGGAGAACGAGCGATCCCAAGGCCAGCAGGGCCAGCGCGAGCTGGTTGGCCAGACCGAACAGGGTGCCGCTGTGGGCGTCGACACCGATGCTGGTGAGCTTGGCCATCAGGGGGTAGTCCTCCCAGCCCTGGCGGGCAGTGACCTGCTCGGTGTAGGGATCGATGACGACCGAGGTCTTGCGGATCGGCAGCCCGTCGGACGACTCCTCAACGGTGAAGGGCCCTTCGGCGGCGTGCGGCGGGACGAGGGTGAGTTCACCCTGCAGGCCTTCCGACCTGGCCACCTCGACAGCGCGGTCGAAACCGATCGGCTCAACACTGTCCACGGCCGTCACCTCCGGCGCGGAAAGCAGAGGGGTCTTGCCGTTCAGGGCGGTGATCGCCGCGTCGACGCGGGCACCGGCATAGTTCGACCAGGTCAGGCCGGTGATGCTGATGCCGAGCAGACCGACCGCCAGCCAGAGACCCAGGACCCCGTGCCAGGACCGAGTGCGTGCACGTCCCTTCGCAGTGAAGGACGGAACCAGCACGGTCCGCAGGGAGCGGCCGCGGGCGCGCTTGCTGAGCCACAGCACCAGGCCACCGAGCACGATGAAGGGCAGCCAACTGGCGACGAACTCGGAATAGAGCCGACCGAGGTCGCCCATGTGCAGGTTGCCGTGGAGCTCGCGCAGCCACACCTGCGCGGGTGGCCGGTTGTCCACGGTGACCAGTTCGCCGTTGACGCCACCGGTGTACGGATCGACGTACACGGTCAGCGACTCCGAGGAGAAGTGGCTCCCGGTCTGTTTCAGGCCTTCTATGCCCGCGAGCACGACCCGGGCGGTCCTGTCGGGGTCCTCCGCCGGAATGACCGAGGTGACGTGTGCATCCGGATGGACGGCGAGTGCGGCCGCGACCTGCTCCGACAGCGGTCGCGGGCTTCCTGTGTGCGCCTCCACGTACAGCTTGTCGCCGTACAGCACATCGTTGATCTGAGGAGTGAAGGCGTAGGCCAGGCCGGTCAACGCCAACACCGCAAGGAACGGCGCGACCAGAAGGCCAGCCATGAAGTGCACGCGTCGCGCGAGCAACCACAGCAGGGCGCTGGAACGCTTTCGATCGGGCGTGCCGACACCAGCCCGGGGCTGTGAGGGTTCGGTGGGGATCGTGGTCATGCCAACTCCATCGGTACGACGTAGGTAAGACTGGGCATGGCCCCTCCTTCTTTACGTTTCCCTCGTTATACCCAATTGGTTTTGGATGTTTCAGAGGTTTGTTTTGGATGTTTCAGGGCTTCGTAGAAACGCCATTTGGGCCCCGATAGTCAGTAGGCCGACCGGGTATGTCTGATTCGTCGCTGTCACGTAACGCGACAGTAAAAGAGCCCACCAGTACCGAATTTTGCCTTTTCGGTGACTGTTCTCCAGGCACGCATTAGAGGTCTCAAATAAGCACCCGGGGGTATTATCGAAGCGAAACCACCCGGGGTATTATCGAGAAAATCAGCCGCCCCGTTCTTAATGCCCTCGTGAGGTTGTGAGGTCCCATTAACGATTAGATTTCAGCCAGGGTTCTGGGCCCTTAATGAGCGCGGGATTAAGTGGATTGCACTCCTCGGAATCCCCAAACTTTCCCCTTGGAGCTCGAAATCAATGCTCGAAAAGGAGAGGCATTCTTATGTCTGAATCAGCTCCCCAAGACTTCTTGGGGCCCAGGAAGCGACGACGACGGCTCAGCGCAGTGGCCGTGGCGGCGGTCTCGGCGATCACCGCGGCGGGTCTGACCACGATGCCGGCGGCAGGCCAGCAGCCGGTCGGGGTGGGCCCGCTCCCCATCACCTTCGACCTGACCGACGAGAACGGAGGATGGTTCGACTCGGGTCTGAACCTCTTCGGCAGCAAGTCCCTCGCGGTCGGCGTACTCCCCCGGGTCGGCGTACCTGCTGGCGGAGTGCCCTCTATCGGCGGTCCGCTGCTGCCGACTGACGCGTCGTTGGTGGAGAACCTCCTCGGCGGCCTCGGCACCACCGGCGGGGCGGGTGCCGCGACCGACCCGCTGGCCCTCGACTCGACCCTGGCCACCGTGCAGGGCATCGCGAAGTCCTCGCCGGAGGCGGCTTCCAAGGCCGCCGAGGCCGAGGATCTGATCGGCCAGCTCGAGGCGACCATCGCCGACATGCCAGCGGACGAGCCGGTCGACCTGAGCTCGCTGCCGGTCGGCGTCGACCTGGCGGGTGTCCTGGACTCCCTCCAGGAGTTCGCGGTCGAGGGTCCTCCGGTCACCGTCAAGTTCAACGTGGACCCGGCCAAGTCGGAGGGAATCCGCAACCCGATCGGGCTGATCGCCCCGGAGGGGGCGGACGAGTTCCCGTACATGGATTCCAAGGGCGCCTTCTTCGGCGAGAAGACGATCCAGCTCACCGAGCCGGGGCTGTACGCCTTCACCGACTCGGTCGCGCCCTACATGCTCGGCGCGGTCGTGGTCGACGACCCGCTCACGTTGGGTCTCGACTTCGGCGAGAAGCTGGTGGTCAACGGCAAGCCCGAGGCCGTTCCGTCGAACGCCGACATCATCCAGCGGCTGGTGAACGCGTTCTTCACCATCACCAACCCGAACAACTGGCAGCAGTTCAGCAGCACCAAGGAGGTGTCCTGGAACCCGGTCCAGCCGCCCGCCCCGATCCTGCAGTACGACGCAGACGGCAAGCCGGTGCTGATCCCGAACCTGGACGCGTACTACGACCAGAAGTTCGAGTACCCGAGGAAGCTGCCGGCGTTGAAGAAGCCGACCACCCCTGGCGTGGGTGAGGTCTGGATGGCCACTCAGATGGAGGACTTCGCAGGGAAGGAGAAGCACGGCTCCATCACGAAGATCAACGCCGAGGACTGGACGATCGACCGGAAGATCGCAGCCCCCGAGATCAACATGAACAACGTCCACAACATGTGGTCGGACAAGAACTACAAGTACGTGTACGGGAACGAGTGGTTCGACAACGAGACCGATGTGTTCGACCGGGAGACCGGCAAGTTCGTGCGGAGCCTCGAGGTCGGGCCCAACCCGGCGCACGTGATGACCCGTCCGGGCAACGACAACCTCACGATCGGCGTCAACGCCGGGACGGACATCGTCGAGGCGTCACCCGGCGCCACGAAGATCGTCAAGCGTATCCACGCCGACCCGGAGAGCGGCATGACGCCGCACCCGCACGCGCACTGGACCAGCCATGACGGCAAGACGGTCGTCGCGCCGAACACGATGACCGAGGAGGCCGTCATCGCCGACATGGACTCGGGGACCGTCAGGCACGAGCCCGTCGGGGCGTTCCCGATCGCCACGTCGATGACGCCGGACTCGAAGAAGGCGTACCTGTCCAACTTCCTGGGCATGAGCGTGTCTTGCGTGTCGCTGAAGGAGGACGCGTGTGCGACCCCCGACGGCGGTGTGGCCAAGAACTCCACGATCGACCTGTGGCAGAACTACGACGCGAAGACCGGTCCTGAGAAGGGCAAGCCGTGGGGCGGTCTGACCATCCAGCTCCCGGTGAGCCCGGACGGTAAGGCGCTGCTGGCGGTGAACACCCTGTCCCAGACGGTCAACGTGATCGACCCGAAGACTCACAGGTTGATCAAGGATCTGCCGTGCAACGCCGGTTGCCACGGCGCCAACTTCGGCGCCAAGGAGGGTGGCGGCTACTACGCCTACGTCTCCAACAAGTTCTCCAACGCCATGCAGGTCATCGACGTCGACCCGAACAACGATGGTGACATCTCCGATGCCGCCATCGCCGGCCAGCTGACGCTGGGGCCGACCTCGGACACCAAGATGGACGACGAGCTCGTCGCTCACCCAGGTGTGGGTGGACAGGGCGTCCTGGCCCTCCCGCTGGTCTACAACGGCTGGTCACAGGAGATCCCGGCGGCTTGGCGAAAGGGCCTGACCTGCGAGCAGATCAACCCGATCGACAAGTCGGCCTGCTGATCACCAGCTGACACCACCGACGGTTCGGGGCTGGGCAGCGCAGCCCAGCCCCGGACCGTCCGGAACCGACATCTTCCCAAGAGTTCCCAACCATGCAGGAGGCTGGCCGATGACGGCGCAGGAGATTCGCCCACAGGCTGTCACGACCCCACCCCGCCCCGGGTTCCGTCGGCGCGTGATCGGACTGGTTGTGTTGGTCGCAGCCTGCTGGGGAGTGTTGCCCACGGTGCTGCCGTCGCCATCCGGTGACCCTGTGCTGGTCTCGTTGAGTCCGGCGGACGGCGAGACGGTCAAGTCCCCCGACGAGGTCCGGATCACATTCGACCGGCCCGTCCCCGCAGAGCTCGCGACGATCCAGATGACTGATCCCGCAGGCGAGCGCATCGTGTCGACCCGGCCGTACAACCCGCCGGAGGCCGACGACACGATTGCCGTGCCGATGCCGAAGACCCGCTACGAGGGGATCTACTCGGTCGTCTGGTCGGTGCCGTCCAGCACCCTCGAACCGATGGTCGGGTCGTCGACCTTCTCGGTGTTCTCCGCGGCGAGGCTCACCGCGGTCCCGGGGCTAGTCGTCGACCGCGACCCGGTGGTCGTCACGGTGTACACGGTGGCGGGAGTCCTCGCGACGGCCGCCCTGGTGCTCGGTGTCGGGACCGTGTTCGTGCTCGGGGTCGTCTGGCCTGGGGGCGCCCGTCGCCCGGGATCGCGACGTCTGCTCCGGCTCACGTGGGCGACCATGGTGCTGGCGACGCTGGTGTCCCTGCTCTCGTTCGGCGGTTACGCCGCCCGGACCTCGCTCGGTGACGCGTTCGACCCGGCGCTCCTCGCCGGGACGGTCAAGTCGGACATCGGGGCGGCGCTCATGGCCAGGCTGCTCATCCTGCTGCCGCTCACCCTCGGCTTCTGGCAGCTCCTGCGGAGCGCCCCCGCCCGGACCTCGGTCGAGCGCTGGACGGCCGCGGCGACGGTGCTCGGTGCCGCCTCGGCGTTGGCTGCCACCTGGGTCTTCGCTCGCCCGCACGCACCGGCGGGACCGGCGCCGCTCACCGTGGCCGCGGACACCGCGCTCCTACTCGCGGCTGCGGTCGGCGTCGGCGCCGCGGTGATGCAGTGGACGGTCCTGCGTCGAGCCGGTGGACAGGCGGCGTCCGCCACGCGGCTGCTAGCCCGGATCATGCCGGTGGGCGGTGCGGTGCTGCTGCTCGCGGCGACCACGACCGACGGCCGGCAGCTGGCTGCGTACGGCGCGCTGGCGGTGGTGATCTTCGGCACGGGGTTGGCACTCCTGTACCGGGAGCGGCGCCGCAGATCCAACCCCGAGCAGAGCGCCGGCCAGCGCGACAAGCCCGCTCGCCGGCGGCTGCAGGCGGTGACCGCGATGTCAGCCTCGGCCACCGTCGTAGCGCTCGCGGCGCTACCCGGTTCGGGCCTCGCTGGTTAGGACCCGCCCATGCCTACACACCACCGCCCTCTCGGGCGATTCACCACCACCATCGCTGCGACGTTCACACTCGTCCTCGCGCTCGCCGCGTGCGGAAGTGCCGACGAGGACACCGCCCCACCGGCCGAGCCGACCGACGCATCGTCCTCCGTGACCCTCTCGGTTGCCACATCGCCAGCAGCTCCGGTCAGCCCCACGACCGAGTCGGCCGATCTCGGTCCGCTGCTCACGGTCACGATCGACGGAGACGAGGTGTCGCCCAATGCGGAGGAGATCGATCTCGGCACCGGAGAGAAGCTTCGCGTGGAGATCGACTCCGATCGAGCCGGCGAGCTGCACGTCCACTCCGCCTCTGAGCAGTTCATCGAGTTCGTCGAGGGGACCACGAACGGCGAGATCGTCGTGAACACGCCTGGCACCGTCGAGGTCGAGGACCACGACACCAGCGCCGTCGTCGCCCTCATCGAGGTGCGCTGACTTGTTCCCCCTGATCCTGCCCATGCACGGCTTGGGCGGGGGCGCCGACCTGCCCATTCCAGCCTCCTTCGCGATCGCTGGCGGCACCGCCGCCCTCGCCTTGTCGTTCGTCGTGCTGCTCCTGGCGTGGCGTACGCCTCGGTTCTCGACCGCCGGCGGCGAACGAGCCGTCCCCGTCGGGCTCGCCGCACTCCTGGACAGTCCCGGCTGGACCATGAGCATCCGCACGCTCGGGATGACGTTCTTCTGCTTCATGCTCTGGCCCGCGCTGTTCGGGCCGGACCTGCTGAACAACCCCACCTTTGGCGTGGTCTACGTCTGGCTCTGGGTCGGCATCGTCCCCGCTTCGCTGCTGCTCGGCCGCTTCTACCGTGCTGTCAGCCCGGCCCGCACCCTCCACCTGATCCTCGCGAAGGTCGCGGGACGACCACCTGGCGAAGGCGTCCGCAGCTATCCGGCCCACCTGGGGTACTGGCCCGCAGCAGTCGGTCTGTTCGCCTTCGTCTGGCTCGAGCTCGTCTCACCCCAAGCGACCTACCTGGGCTCGGTCCGCGCGTGGTTCGCGTGCTACCTGGCCGCGATGCTCCTCGGCGGCGCGATCTTCGGCGAACGCTGGCTCGAGCGCGCCGACCCCTTCGAGGTCTACTCCACCCTGCTCGCCCACCTCTCTCCATGGGCACGCAACGACGAAGGCGACCTCGTCTGGATCAGTCCGCTACGCCACCTTGCCCGGGTGCCGGGCGAAGCAGGACTGGTGGCCACGGTCGCCGTCCTGCTCGCGAGCACCGCGTACGACAGCTGGCGCGAGAGCGTGACCTGGATCCGGTTCGTGCAGTCCAGCGGCATCGATGGCACCGTGCTGGGCACGGCCGGGCTCCTGATCGCGGTCACCGTCGTCGGAGTCGTCTTCGTGGCGGCGTCGATGGCAACAGGGGTCGATGAGAGCGCCGATCGCTGGCAGATCCCACGTCAGCTCGCTCACTCCATCGTCCCGATCGTCGTCGGCTACATGGTGGCGCACTACCTGAGCTTCTTCGTACAGGTCGGCTCACAGACTCTGATCCAGATCAGCGACCCCATCGGAACCGGGGCGAATCTGTTCGGGACCGGGGGCTGGGAGGTCAACTACTGGTTCTCCCAGCATGGGACCTTCCTGGCCACAGCGAAGGTCGTCTCCATCGTGACCGGGCACGTCTTGGGCGTCATCGCAGCTCACGACCGTGCCCTGGAGATCCTCCCACGGCGTCACCAGGTCGCCGGTCAGCTGCCGCTACTCATCGCGATGGTGCTCTACACCTATATGGGCCTCTACCTGCTGTTCGGAGCCTGACCCGGTGGCCGACAGCTCGCCGCGCTGGCGAGTGTCGATCAGCCAGTCCTTGTAGTCGAGGTGCGCCTTGCGCAGCGCGGCACCCGGCCAGTCCGCGGGAAGCAGCTCGTCGGGCAGGACGGGATCCGCGAGCAGGTGACGTACGGAGGTGGCGCAGGCGGTGAACCGCAGCACGGGGTCGTCGGTGTCGGTGGCCGCCAGCAGCTCGCGCGCCCGGTCAGCCCAGCCGGCCAGATCCCACAGCCTGCCGGCAAGCTCCGCGGGGTCGGTCGTGGGCCGCATCGTCAGCCGCTCACACAGACCGGTGAGGTCATCGGACCACTCGAGGTCGAGGTTCGCGGGGCGTACCCAGACACCCTCACGCAGCTCGGCCAGACGGAGCTCCGTGAGCGTCGCCCGGAGGCTCGCCCTGTCGGCGGCGGATCGGCCGGTGGCGGTCACCACGACCATGTCCCAGTCACCGTCCCAGGCGCCGGTCTGCACGTGGATCGCCGCCTCCTGGCGGCGCTGGCGGTGGCTCAACCTCTCGGAGAGCTGGTATCTCCCGTCCGCGGTTCGGACCAGGTCGTCGGCGGCGACCATGCGGGAGAGCGCGACCCGGACCGTCGTCTCCGAGAAGCCGACCAGACGGCCGCCGGCGACGAGCTCGCGGGCGGACAACGTCGGCACCTCGGCGCTCATGAGCAGACCCAGGAGCGCAGAACGGGCGGACACAGGTCGAAGAGCGCTCGCATCGGAGTGAGTCGGTGACATCCCTCCGAATCTTACATGAATCCCGCATCCGCAGACGATGTGTTATTTACATCATTGCCACAGCCGCGGGAGATCTGTAACGTCCCCAGACATGAGCCTTACTGGACGCACCATCATCATGTCGGGCGGCAGTCGCGGCATCGGCCTGGCCGTGGGCATCGCCGCGGCCAAGCTGGGAGCCAACGTCACGCTGCTGGCGAAGACGGACAAACCCGACCCCCGCCTCCCCGGCACGGTTCACACCGCCGCCGCCGAGATCGAGGAAGCGGGCGGTCAGGCGCTCGCAGTGGTCGGCGATGTCCGCGACGAAGCCTCGGTGGAGAACGCCGTCGCACAGACCGTCGAGCGGTTCGGCGGCATCGACATCGTGCTCAACAATGCCTCCGCGATCGCCCTCGACGGCACCGAAGACCTGCCGATGAAGCGCTTCGACCTGATGACCCAGATCCAACTGCGCGGGACGTACCTGCTCACGAGCAAGTCGCTCCCCCACCTGCGCGCATCGACCAACCCGCACATCCTCTCGCTGTCGCCGCCGATCAACCTGTCGCCGCAGTGGCTCGGCGCGCACCCGGCGTACACCCTGGCGAAGTACGGAATGAGTCTGCTGACGCTCAGCTGGGCGGCGGAGTACGCCGAGCACGGCATCGCCGCCAACTGCCTGTGGCCCGAGACCCTCATCGCCACGGCCGCTGTGCAGAACCTCCTCGGCGGAGACGCAGCGGTGGAGAGGTCGCGTACGCCCGATATCGTCGCCGACGCCGCGGTGGAGATCCTGGGGCGCCCCTCGCGCGAGTGCACCGGCAACTCGTTCCTGGATGTGGACGTGCTTCGGGATGCCGGAGTCACGGACTTCTCGAAGTACGGCGGGACCGGCGATCTGGAGTACGACATCTTCGTGGACCGGCCATGACCAGCCTCGTGCGGGAGCGGCGCGGAGACGTCGAGATCCTCCGGCTCAACCGACCCGAGAAGCGAAACGCCCTCAACACCCCGGCGCTCCGCCTGCTCAACGACGCGTTGAGAGAGCTGTCCGATGACGGCGAGATTCGCGCGGTGGTGCTCTCGACGACATCTCCCGACGCCTTCTGCGCAGGCGCGGACGTCACCGAACCCCTGGACGCAGCAGGCGGAGTCGCCCGGATGGAAGCATTCGCGGAGCTCTACCAGCTCGTCGAGCAGGTGCCCGTGCCGACGATCGCTGTCTGTGTCGGCAACTGCGTGGGCGCCGGCGCCGAGATCATCGCCGGCTGCGATCTGCGCGTGGCCGGGGACAATCTGAAGCTCGCCTGGGCGGGCGCCCGGCTGGGCGTTCCGGTCGGCCCGGCCCGGCTGACCCAGCTCGTCGGCCTCTCGCGCGCCAAGGAGCTGATCTACACCGGGCGCCCCGTCGGGGCGGACGCGGCTGTCGCGATGGGCCTGGCTCAGCGTACGGCTCCTGCCGGCGAGGCCGAGGCGGTCGCTCTCGAGCTGGCTGGACTCATCGCGCGACAGTCGTCCGACGGGATTCGCACCCTCAAGGAGATGTTCCGCGAGCTCGAGGGCACCGCCCACCGCATCACCTATGAGAACGAACGGCTGCTCGACTTCCAGAGGAACAGCGTCGGCTTGCCGCAGGGCTAGCTGCAGCAAGCGGCTAGCTCGGGCTCGGGGTGCTCAGCGCGGATGCGTACGTCTTGGGGCAGGTGCTGCCCGAACAGGCGCGGTACTTCGCATCGAGTGCCTTCATCTGGGCGACGACCTTGGCGTACCTCCGGTCCCCAGCCAGGTTGCGCGTCTCGTACGGGTCGACGGCGCGGTCGTAGAGGACGGGCACACCGGTCGCGGTGAGGGTGATGTAGGTGTAGCGCCCGTAGCGGATGCCGCGATACTTGCTGTTCGTCCCGCCCTGAGTCGGCCAGGCGGCCACCGGGATCGGCCGGTAGAGCGTCTTGCCCGCCTTCACGCTCGCCGCGAGCACGCGGGTGATGTCGACACCGTCCTGTGCCCGCCCCGGCGTCGCCCGCCCGAGCGCGGCGACCGTGGTGGCGATGTCCGGGTTGCCGACCGCGGAGCCGACCTTGATGTTCTTCGGGATCCCGGGCCCGACCATGATCAGCGGGATCCGCATGGACTGCGACGACTCCCACAGCTTGCCCAGACGGTTGTGGTGCCCGGTGGTGTAGCCGTTGTCGCCGGAGAAGATGATGACGGTACGCCGGTACTGCCCGCTGTTCTTCAGGTGGGCGATCGTGCGGGCGACCGCCCGGTCGACCGACTGCGCCGCTTCGATGCGCTGCTGGTAGACGTAGCGCATGACCCGCTTCTGGGCTGTCGTGTAGGGCTTCCCGGCAGTCACCTGGCCCGGTCCGGCATAGAACATGTCCGGAGTCGTGGGCAGCCCGAGGCCGCTGAAGCGCCCCTTGTCCGCACCCATCGGCCGGGTGTTCTCCAGCCACAGTGACGGCTGGTTCGGGTAGCGCCTCTTCGGGTCGCTGGCCTCGACCGGGCCGCCCGCGTGCGGCGCCACGTAGTTGACCCACAGGAACCATGGCTTCTTGCCGCCGACGTTGGTCCCGGCGTTCTTGATCATCTTGATCGACCGGTTCTGCAACGCGACCGAGCTGTAGAGACCAGGGCTCTGGATCGTGCCGTTGTTGTTGAACTTCGGACTCAGCAGGTTATAGGTCGACGGATCGATCGTCGCCTGCCAGTTGTCCCACCCGGGCTCGCCGTTGGAGTAGCGCTCGGATCCCTTGCCGTAGTTGTTGAGGTACTTCCCGAGGAACATCGTCCGATAGCCGGCCTTGTCCATCCACACCGGAAGCGTGTTCCGACGCCCCGTGAAGCCTGTGTAACCGCCGTTGGTCCCGGAGATCGACCAGTTCTTGTGGTTGTGCGCATATTTCCCGGTCAGCAGGCTCGCCCGCGCCGGCACGCACAACGGCGTCGGCGCCACCCCATCGGTGAACGTCGTCCCCTGCTGCACCAGCAGCTTCTGCACGTGCGGCATGTACTTGATGTCCGTCGCCGCCAGGTCATCGACGTTGATCATCAACACGCTCGGCCGCCCCGACTCCAACCGCCCCGGCAGCGCCGCCGCCTCCGCCGACGATGTGGGCCCACACAGGACCGCAACAGTGCTCGCCACCGCCAGGGTGGCGATAGTGGTCCGTCCACGCCGAAGCGCCCGGCTCAGGCCCATCCCGGAACTCATCTTTCAACCTGTCTCTTCATGACCTCTGCCATCAGCGCCCAGGCCGCGTCAACAGCGCGGATCACTCCGGCCGCTAGGCCTGCTGCGCGAATCACGCCGCAACCATCGAATGACTCGACTCAAGCCATTCGACTCACTGCTTCTCGGCTTCCGTCAGCACCGGGTCTCGCGTCGAAGTTCGACGAGACTCCTGGCAACGAATCGGACAGCTGGAAACGCTTCTCCGATCCCGAGCCGGCGAGCAACACGCAATTTAGCCCGCGGCGGATTTTCGCCGCAGCCGTTCAGGGCTCTGTTAACCAGTTGTACACATCGGCCAGCCGCGCTTCGGTTCCACCACCCGTGGCGAGCGTTGGGGCCCGCGAGCCCTCGAGGCCGTGCCGTTCTCAGAGAAGGCCGAGACCGGTGGCGTGGCGACGTACCGCCTCGCTGTCGGCGACGAGCACGAGCGGAACCTCGTCGCCCATGGAGCTCCACACGCGCTCGACCCGGCCGTCGTGAGGATCGAGCCGCACCTCGCGGATGTAGACCGCGAGGATCCGCCCCGGATGGCGGCGGACGGCATCGGCGTAGATCTCCGGATCGTGCTCACCGGAGTCGCCCAAGAGGACGAACGGAAGACCAGGGTGGAGCGCGAGGACCTCGTCGATGCGCCCGCTCTTCGGTTCCCGGCCGTCGGCGCTGCCGAGCAGATCGCGCAGCAGCAGCGGCCCGCGTGGGAAGTCGCGGTGGCGCACGAAGGCGTCCAGGAACGCATACAGGTTCCACGGGCTGGAGGAGATGTAGAACACCGGGTTCGCGCGGGCGGCAAGGTCGCGATAGAGCTCGGGCGCGCCAGGGAACGGCGTACGCGTGAGCGCCGACCCGGTGAGGGTCTGACGCACCATCCGCCCGACGCGCTGCACCCCGGTCTCGAGGATCGTGTCGTCGATGTCGGAGATCACGCCGAACCGCGCCTCACCGACAGGCACGCGGACCTCCACCGTGGCCCGGTAGTCGCCGGCCAGACCGCGATACTCGCCGGCCAGCTCGACGGCGCCGAGCGTCAAGGGAGCCTCCAGCGTTTCCGGGTCGGGCCGCAGCCGTGCCACGAAGTAGCCCTCGTCATCGGTGACCGCGTCCACCGCGGCATCACCCACGGTGACCCGCAGCGGGACACCCGGCAGCTCGTCGGTCACGAAGTGGCGGATCATGCGGCGTACGGCGGCCCGTGCGCCCTCGCCCTCCACGGCCTCCGAGGGCGGTGGATCGTCGACGACCCGACCGCGTACCACGACTCCCTCGGCACTCCCGTGCCCGCCGTAGCACTCGATCCGGAAGTCCGCCGGCACCCGCGATCCTGCCCGACGGAATCTCGCCGCATCCCACGCTCGCTCCAACCCGAGCATCCACTGACGTGCCGACATGGCCACAGCCTAGGGTCCGCCCCGTCCGGACGGCTCACCGCCCGCGACGGGACCAGGGACGTACTCAGCGCGCGTCGCGCGCACCTTGTCGACGGGCGCCCTGTGCACGCGAGGACGCGTCCCGCTTGAGGCCTCCGGTCGTCCGGGTCGCGTCCCGCCGCGCACTGGGCACAGGGGTGCCCCCGTCGTTCACGGGAGTTTCACGAGGTGGCCCTGCGCTGGTGGCGGCTCGCGCCGCGGCGATCCGTTCGGCCCGCAGCTCCTGCGAGGCCTTCCTCGCCGCCGTGCTGACCTGTCGACTGACCTGCGCCAACACGGACTCGAAGACCTCCACCTTGGCCCTGGCGCGCTGGTTCTGGTCGTAGGCCTTACCGCGACCGCCGACGCTCTCCACCGCGGCGCTGGCACCACGGCGGTAGACCTTCAGGTGCTTGCTGCGCTCGCGTCTCACCCGCTCATGAAGCTCGAGGAGCTGGTCCTCGTCGAGCTCGCGCAGGACAGCAGGGTCCGCCTCACGGACGAGAGCTGCTTCCTTCTCGGTCAGGGAATTCAGCAAAGCCTTGTTCACAGGACCCTCCGGTGTCTTCGCCGACGACTGCGCCGCCCCCGGTTGACGCACACGGCGCAAGCCCATGCTACGCCCGGCACAGGGCCCCGGTCTGGTGTTCAGGACCTCCGGGGGCACGAGGCGAGTGGAACGCAGAAACCCGGCCTGTTCAGCAATGAATTGCCTACTGAGACCGGGTTTCGCTTGGTGGAGCTGAGGGGATTCGAACCCCTGGCCTTCTCTTGGTGCCGGGCGGCCTTCGTCGGGTGCCGAATCTCTCGAGACTCTTCGGCCAGCTTCGGAGAAACCTCCGTTTGACCTGGGCGAACATCCGTCATCAATGTCGATGACGAGGTCCACATTACCTCGTCGCCTCGCCTGATCTCGGGGACTCTCGAAGGGGTTTTCGCGGAGTATTCGCGGAGTTCAGGACCACGTCCGGGCCTCTGCCCGCCACTGCGCAGCGCCGGGGATATCGGCACTCAGCAACGGGTCGGCGAACCTGACCGCCATCTCCACTACTTCCTCGAATGTCGCGGGGAGATGCTCGCCATCGGCACCGAGCCCGCGGCGATACGCGACGTACGCTGAGGCCCGGACCTTCACGAGGTCACCGATCGCCTCAGACATCGATCTGACGACGACGCCTCGAAAGTTCATGGTGGCCGCCACCGCCGCGCTCACCTCGGCACCGTCGAGGTCATGGGTCGTGACCAGGGTGTAGATGTCGGCCCAGTCCCGCACTCTTGTGCTCGCCGGCCCGAGATCGATCGCGGTCGAGATCTTCTCCGCCAGCACGGTCGCGATCGGATACCCCAATATCCGCACCGGCGCCGCACCTGGTCGCAGCGCAGGCAGTTCGACGACTGACGGCTCCGGTGTCACTGGATCGCCGAAGTTGATGTCCAGCTTGAGCTTCAGCTGCGCCGTGCCCAGCGTCGCGTCCATGGTCACGCGGACGCCGGAGTAGAGCGCATCGTCTCGGATCATCGCCGCCTTGACGGTCTCGGTCAGGTAGACAACTCCGTCATCCGGGTCGGCCAGACCTGCGATCTCGACGACCCGGGCCGCGACAGCGCTCTCCTCGGCAGGCATGTTCCGAGCCAGTGCGTCCGCATCGGTGGTCGGACGCCGGCTCCCGAAGCTCGCCAGAAGCATCCCGCCCTTGAGGACGAAGTCACCGGCGTACGGCGATGTACTCATCCGCGCCAGCCACCGCTCCACGACATACATCGTCAACAGGTCCTGGGTACGCCTGCGCTCCCGCCGAGCTCGGTTCTGCAGATCCAGATACGCCCGCCCAGCAGCTGTTTCCCGCGTCAGCCGACTCATCGTGCCCCTGCGATGTCCAGCGCCAAGCGCACCGGCCCAACGGCACCGAGGATGTTGGCGTACTCCAGCACCCGCCCCGGCTTCGCTCCTGGCGATTCCAGGTATCTGTTCAGGACCGTGTGCGCCAGCGGCTCACCAAGTCGGTGCCGCAGACGCATCAGGTCCACCACCGTTCGCGCAGGGTCATAGATTCTCGTGAACTCATTCGGCGCGGCCTCCACTCGCGAGAGTCCGACCTCGAACGTCTCAGCGTCGAACCGGAACACGGTGGTCGGCGGATAGGCAATGCGGGCCAGGTTTCGCCCGGAGGCGATCGCGATCTGGACCGCGGGCTCCATCTCATCGCTGAGCCCGTGGGCCACCGCTGCGCTCACACAGCACACGATTGCCTCCGGGGCCCGCATCCCAACCGCCAAGAGATCGGGAAACGAAGGTTCGGGCGCATCCGCGTGACGGAACACGCCGCGCGAGAGCTCGATGGCGTCACCTTCGTCCCGCCAGCGATATAGGTCCCGCGGATGCACTCCTGCCTGCAGGGCCGCTCGTGTCGTGAACGTCACCGGAAGTGACTCCAATCCCACCATGGATAAAAACCATACACTCTCACCGGGAGCGTGAGTGGTTTTTATCCATGGTTGCAGGCTCATGCAGACACCGCCAGGCGGCGGCTAGAAGTGGCGCGCAACGCTCGGGCGGGTCGGATGTAGCGGTCGATGAGGATGTCGATGCGTCGGTGCCGGGCCTGGGCGGCGATCCGGTCGATGCCGACGCCGGCCATGGCGGCGGTGGTGGCATGTCCTGCGCGCAGCGAGTGAGCCGTGATGCGGCCGGTCAGCCCGGCGGCCTCGGCATAGCGCTTGACGACACTCGTGACAACGTTGCCGGAGATCGGTTGGAGCGGCGGAGCGCCGTTGCGGAAGCTGGTGAAGACCGGGCCCTGCCCTGGTCCGCGATGACTGAGCCAGGCGTCGAGGGCCGTGATCGGGTCGGTGTCGCGGTGGCGGCCCGGTGCGATCCCGACGACCTGCCCGCGAGCATCGGGGTCGGTCTTCGAGCGGCGCAGGCGGAGCAGTAGTCCGCCGGGCTTGGGTTCGAGGTCGGCGAGCGTGAGGTTCGCGAGTTCGGAGCGGCGCAGTGCGCCGGCGAAGCCGAGCAGGATGATCGCGGCGTCACGGTACCCGGCCGATGTGTCGCGATCGATGGCGGCGAGCAGCCGTCGGATCTCCTCGGGGCCGACCGGGCGGGCGGGTCGATGTGGTGCGGTGCCGAGGATCCGGTGCAGTCCGCGGCGTACCTGGCGGACCGCCGCTGTCTGGGTCGGGTCGGCCAGGCCATAGCGATGGTGGTGGTACCGGATCGCGGAGCAGGCCACGTCGATCGTCGCGGCCGAGGCCCCGTCGGCGGCCCGCTCAGCGAGATAGGCGCACACTACATTTGGTTCGGCTCCGGTGCCGCCGAGCGAATCGAGGCCTCGCCCGGCGCACCATCGTTCCCAGGCGCGCCAGGCGCAGGCATACGCGGTGCGGGTGGTCTCGGCGTGGGAGGCGCTGATCGCGGCAGCGATCCGGGCGGTGTCGTCCTCGGTGAGCAGCGGATACGTCATGGCGTCGACGCGTACAGGCAGGGTGGAGGTCATCGCCGGGTTCTACACCTGCACCACCGGAGCGCGACCTGCCCGCGCATACAGCCGGCCCGAGCGGGCACTGGCGCGAAAAAGTGCGAGTATTCGCGGAGTTCAGGACGATGTCCGGGGCCCTACCCGCCACCGTGCAGCGCTGGGGGCGTCTGCACTCAGCGCTGGGCCGGAAACCGGACCACCATCTCCACGACTTCCTCGAGGGTCACGGGGATGCTCACCAAGATCAACTCTAGATCGACGGCCGTGCAACCTGCGGCGACCTCGATCCCGGGACGCCTCCGCGGACAGCCCTGCGTATCGGCCAATTCGTACTGATACCCTCCACGGGTATACATTCATACCCCTATTGGGTATCTGACCCCGTCGTCGCCACGACGCCGGGGGTGAGTTCGTTCCGCGCGGCAACGTCTGCGCGAAGGAGGAGAATCCAGATGACGACCACGAAGTCGACCCGCGGTGGTTTGGTTCCGCTGCTGGTGATCGCCTCAGCACAGCTGATGGTGGTGCTCGACGATTCGATCGTGAACATCGCGCTGCCGAGCATCCAACGGGAGCTCGAGGTGGCGCCGACGTTGCTGCCGTGGGTTGTCAACGCCTACATCCTCGCTTTCGGAGCGCTCCTGCTCCTCGGCGGCCGGATCGGAGACCTCTGGGGACGCAAGCGGACTCTCCAGGTCGGCATCGCGGTCTTCGTCGTCGCCTCCCTGGTCGGCGGTCTCGGCCTGAACGTGGAGATGCTCGTCGCGGCGCGCGCGGTGCAGGGCCTCGGCGCGGCGTTGGCCGCGCCCAACGCGCTCGCTCTGATCGCGACGACGTTCTCCGAACGGAAGGTGCGCGATCAGGCGCTCTCCCTCTACGGGGCGATGTCAGGCCTCGGTATCGTCATCGGCCTGCTCCTCGGCGGTGTGCTCACCGACCAGCTGGGCTGGCGATGGGTGTTCTTCATCAACGTCCCGATCGGCATCCTCGTCCTCCTCGGGACACGCACGCTGATCGCCGCCGACCGGGGCACCGGACGCCTCGGCGCGCTCGGAGCCGTCCTCGGCACCGCCGGCATGGTCGCCCTCGTCTACGCGATCACCCGCTTCGGCGAGAACGGTTTCGCCGACCCGACCGCCTACACGGTCGTCGGTGCAGCGCTGGTACTCCTGGCCACGTTCGTCCGTACGCAGCGCTCGAGCCCCAACCCGCTGATGCCACCGAGCCTGTTCCGCGACCGCAACCGCACCGGCGCCTACCTGACCATGCTGGGGCTGGCGATCGGACCGATGGGCACGTTCTACGTGATCACCCTCTACATGCAGGAGGTCGTGGACTTCAGCCCGCTGCAGACCGGGCTCACCTGGCTGCCGTTCGCCCTCGGCATCGTCCTCGGCGCCGGGATCGCCCCGCAGCTGCTGATGAAGATCGCTCCTCGGTACGTCGCCGCATTCGGCGCGCTGCTGGGCGCCGGCGGGGCGTTCTGGTTCTCCACCATCACCGTCGAGCCCAGCTACTGGACGCTGATGGCTCCCGCGATGGTGCTCATCGCGCTCGGTTTCGGGCTGGGGACGATCACCCTGACGCAAGCGGCTGTCTACGGCGTCGCGGCGGATCGAGCCGGCATCGCCTCGGCGCTGCTGAACTCCGCCCAGCAGATCGGCGTCGCCCTCGGCTTGGCCATCCTCGCCGGAGTCGCGGCCACCGTGACGGCAGGGAACGGCACCACGACGCCCTCGTCGCTCGTCGACGGATACAGCACCGCACTGGTCGTCGGCGCGGGGATCCTGCTCGCGTCGGCAGTGCTTGCGCTGCTCACGCTTCGCGGCGGAGTCAGCGATGCGGAACAGGCGATCAAGGAGCCTCGAACCATCTCCGCCTGAACACCCGACCAACCGACACATCGGAATCGAACAACCAAGAAGGAGCAGCAATGCACTCTCACAACGACGAAGCGAAGTCATGGTCGACATCAAGCACGCCGCCCCGGAGATGGTCTCGGCATTCTTCGGGTTCGACAAAGCCGTGTTCAACAAGAACACCGGCAACCTCGACCTGGCCACCCGAGAGCTGATCGCCGTCGGAGTCGCAGTGACCACGCAGTGCCCGTTCTGCATTGAGGACCACGCCAAGCGCGCCGTCAAGGCCGGTGCATCCAAGGCCGACGTCGCCGAAGCCGTCATGGTCGCCGCCGCCCTCCGCGCCGGCGGCGGCGTCACCCACGGCTGGAAGGCGATGAAGAGCATCGCCGAAGACGAGTAGCGCCGTCTCACAAGGCACGTGCCGCAGCTTTACTGTCACCAGCCGGTCGCGACCGCTGCCCCCGGGAGACCACGTCTCGGGGACAGCGCTTGAACGGTCCGACCAGCATGAAGGAGAGACCCCGGTCAGCGACCGTGCAAGTAGAGGCTATGCAGGTCCAACGGTCAATCGCCGTCGCTGGTGCCGGCATCTAGATTGGCGCATCGTGCTTCTGGCGGCTCTCGGCATTCGCTGAGACCAATTCGAACTGTTGCACGGGGATCGACTTGCGGGATCGAGGAATCTCGAAATTGATGCCAACCGACAGGCTGTCGTGCACATCACGACGAGACTGGTGATCTGTCTACGTGCCTATCCGCCGGCGCTAGTCACCGTCGCCGCATCGGCTGCCCACGCCTCGGCGGCTCGTCGTATCTGCTCGACCGTGGTCCTGCCTTCGGAAACCGAGGCGATCTTCGCCCCATCCAGCAGCGCCATAAGGACTTGGGTCGTCTGTGTTCGCCGGGACTCATCGAGGTTCGGGAGGTTGCGTGAGAAGAAGTCGAACACTGTCTTCCTGTGGTCGGCGATGATCTCGGCGACCCCACTGCTGGGATCCAGGTGCTCGGCCGCCGCGTTGATGAAGCAACACCCGTTGTAATCAGGCTCGTCCGCCGTGGCGGCGACATGGTCGAACAAGGCGGCGATCCGGCGAAGGCCCGGGTCGTTGTCCGCCTCGATCCGCTCGAGGTCCGCTCGCGCCATCTCGGCTCGGGTGCGCAGGTACGCCGCGATGAGGTCGTTCTTGGATCGGAAGTGCGAGTACAGCGTCGCCTTGGCGACGCCGGCGTCTTCGATCACCTTGTCCACCCCTACCGCTCTCACCCCGTGGGCATAGAACAGATGAGAAGCCGTGCTCAGGATGCGGTCCCGCGCCGTACTTCCGCTTGCCAGCTGATTCATGGAGTTGACGTTAACAGACAGATCTGTCTACCGTTCAAGTGAACAGACAGACCTGTCTGTTCGGACGAATTTGAGGAAGGTGCCCTCGATGGGTGGCACGAACCAGGAAGTCAGGCATTACGACCTGGCAGTGATCGGCGCCGGTTCCGCCGCAGAGGCGGCAGCAGCGGAAGCGCGCCGCCGCGGAAAGTCGGTCGCGCTCGTGGAGCGTGGCGTCATCGGGGGGACGTGCCCGAGCGTGGGCTGCGTTCCGTCGAAGTCGCTGCTGGCGGCAGCGGCAGTCCGCGCTACGGCCATGAGCGGACGCTTTCCGGGGATTGCCACGAGCGCGGGGCCGGTCGACCTCGCGGGACTGGTGGAGGACAAGGACCAGATGCTGACCGTGCTGCGTCAGCGTGACCACGTTGAGCGTCTGGACCGCGAAGGCGTTGACGTCCTCGTCGGGTCGGCAGCCTTCGCGCCCTCGCAGGAGGATCGTCCAGTCCTCCTCGTCGCGGGGCGCGATGGCGCCGAGACGCAGGTGGTGGCGGATCAGGTGATCGTCGCCAGTGGTGCCGGTCCGTCCATTCCAGAGGTTCCCGGTCTCCAGGAGGTCGACTACCTCACCTACGCCACGGCGATGTCGCTGGACCGCGTGCCGGAATCGTTGTTGGTGGTCGGCGGCAATGCGGTCGGCCTCGAGCAGGCGCAGCTCTTCGCGCGTCTCGGTGCCGAGACCACCGTCATCGAGGTCGCGTCCAGGATCGCGCCGCACGAAGACCCGACCGTCTCCTCCGCGCTACGCGAGGCGCTCACCGCGGAGGGCCTCACGATCATGACTGAAGCGACCCTGACCCATGTCGAATCAACCCCGACCGGGATCGAAGCCACTCTGACCCATGACGGAGAGACCCTCACCATCGCGGCGGAGAAGATTCTGATCGCGACCGGCCGTCGGCCGGCAACCGACGGTCTCAATCTGGCCACCGTCGGGGTCGAGACCGGCCCGCGCGGGGAGGTACTCGTCGACGAGCAGCTCCGCACTGCCAACCCGCGCATCTGGGCCGCGGGCGACGTGACCGGCGTGGCGCAGTTCGTGTACGTGGCACACGCCCAGGGCACGGCTGCGGCTGCGAATGCCCTTGGCGACGAGAATCGGACACTCGACTACACGGCCATGCCGCGAGTCACGTTCACCTCTCCGTCGGTGGCCGCCGTCGGGCTCGCCCCAGCGGACGCGGAGGCCAGGGGGCAGGAGTACGAGCAGCGCGAGCTACCCCTCAGCTCAGTGCCTCGTGCGATCCTGGACCGCCGGTTCCACGGCGTCCTCAAGCTGGTCTCCGATCCCACCACCCAGCGCCTGCTCGGCGTCCACATGGTCGGCGAGGACGCCGGCGACATCGTCGGCGCCGCCACCTACGCCATGTCCGCGGGCCTGACCGTCCAGCAATTGGCGACCACCTGGGCGCCCGCCTTCACGATGGCCGAGTCGCTCAAGCTCGCCGCGCAGCTCTCACCCGTTCCTAGCTCCTCGACAGAATTGCAGGCATGACATGACATTCTCCACGCTCGCCCAGATCGCGCACCGCTTCGTTGACGTCGATGGAGTGCGGGTCTTCTACCGCGAGACGAAGCCCGAAGGGCAGGATGCGCCGGTGTTGCTGCTCCTGCACGGCTTTCCCTCCGGGTCTCACCAGTTCCGCCGGCTCATCGACCTGCTCGGCACGCAGTATCGGGTGATCGCCCCCGACTATCCGGGTTTCGGTCACACCCAGGTGCCGGACGACTTCGAGTACTCGTTCGACCGGCTCGCCGATATCACCGAGGGATTCATCCAGGGCCTCGGTCTTGACCGCTTCACGATGTTCATCTTCGACTTCGGTGCCCCGGTCGGCTTCCGGATCGCTGAGCGACACCCCGAGTGGATTGCGGGGCTGATCATCCAGAACGGCAACGCCTACGAGGATGGCCTGTCGGAGGCAGCCCGGTATGTACTCACGCTGAGCCCTCGGGACCCCGGTGCCGAGGACACGTTGCGCGAGTTCTTCACACTCGCCGGAACCCGGGCCCAGTACGAGACCGGCGTCACCGATCCAGAACTGATCGCTCCCGACGGGTGGACCCTCGACCAGCACTTCCTGGACCTGCCGGGCCGCAAAGAAGCCCAGTTGGCGTTGTTCTTCGACTATCACACCAACATCGAACGCTACGACCAATGGCAGGCCTGGCTGCGCCAGCACACCCCTCCCACGCTCATCACCTGGGGACGCAACGACCCCTACTTCATCGAGCCGGGCGCCCACGCCTACCTTCGCGACCTGCCCGACGCCGAGCTCCATCTGCTCGACACCGGTCACTTCGCCCTCGAGTCCCACTCGCCGTCGATCGCCCCGCTCATCGCCGACTTCCTCGATCGCACGTGGAGATGAAGACCCACGCTCGAAGCCAGTGTGGATGGTTTGATGCTTGCATGAGCGCTGGCCCGGTTCTGAGGGCCCTGGACAGGAGCAGTAACATCCCGCAACTTCGGTCGTATGCGGCCCTCGGCGGGAGCGTCAGTCGTAGGTGTAGAAGCCGCGTCCGGTCTTGCGGCCCAGGAGGCCGGCCTCGACCATGCGGGCGAGGAGCGGCGGGGCGGCGTAGAGCGGCTCCTTGAACTCCTCGTAGAGCGACTTGGCGACGGCCTTGGTGGTATCGAGGCCGATCAGGTCGGCTAGGGCTAATGGACCCTGGGGGTGCGCAGCGCCGCGGACGAGGCCTTGGTCGATGTCCTCGGCGGTGGCGAAGCCGGACTCGAGCATCCGGATCGCGGAGAGGATGAACGGGATCAGCAGGGCGTTGACGACGAAGCCGGCTCGGTCTTGGCAGTCGATGGCGTGTTTGCCGAGTTCGTCTTGGACGAACACGCGGGCGCGTTCGGTGGTCGCGGTATCGGTCATCAGCGAAGGGACGAGCTCGACGAGCGAGAGCACCGGCACCGGGTTGAAGAAGTGCACCCCGAGGACGTGGCTGGGGCGCTGCGTCGCGACGGCGAGCTTCATGATCGGAATCGAGGAGGTGTTGGAGGCCAGGATCGCCTCGCGGCTGCTGACGATGGCGTCGAGGCGGCGGAAGAGGTCGGTCTTGGCTGCCTCGTCTTCAACGATGGCCTCGACGACGAAGTCGCGATCAGCCAGTGCCTCGAGGTCCTCGACGACCCGGATCCGGTCGAGCACGGCGTCCGCCGACTCGATCTTGCCGCGGTTCTCGGCCTTCTTCAGCGAGGCCTTCAGTCGGTGGCGGGCAGCGTCGACGGCGGCCGCGGACGACTCGACCACGATCGCGTCCTTGCCGGCGCGGGCGCACACCTCCGCGATGCCCGACCCCATCAGGCCGCCGCCGACCACGCCGATTCGTCCAATGCTCTCCATGTTGATCACTTTCTTTTCGGTGGACGCTTCGCGCGCTACGAGTTGCTCCGACGGCGCCCGCGAAGAACCCGGGCGCAACTGTGTGAGAGGGGCGCCGCACGGCTCCGACCAGCAACCCGACGGATTCCAAGCATCAGGGCGCCGAAGCCGACCCGGAAGCCGGTGGTCCCGACGCGGCCGGCGCTGAAGGCCTAGCGAGGCCGCCACCGCTTCCAGTGGGCCTTGGCGCTGCTGCGCTCCTTTCCTTTCCACTCCAGCCAGACCCTGACCTTCATGTCCGCCTCGGACGCCCCGCTGATTCGAGCGCCAAGCGAGATCGTCCGGTTGAGTGGGGCTGGGCGGAGGTAACGGACGTCGAGGCCGCGGTCACATAGGCGAGCGATGCTCCTGGCAGCGGTGGCCAACCCAGCAGGTGCGCTTCGTGTGCCACTGCAGCTGCTAATGGCAGTCGGGAAGCGTGCGATGATGCCGCCGTTCAGATACCCGAGGCCGTTGTCGTGTTGAGGCCATGGGGTGGACTCACCTGTCGTGAGACCGCCACCGGCGTCGAAGCTCTTCAGCTGCAGTCCGTCGGCGTTCGACGGGCCGCAACCGAAGCACGAGAGAGCGGGAACGTACCGGACCTGCAGCGAAGCCTCGACTGTCACAGCGGAACCCGATCTCTTCGCGCAGGGCTACGTCGCGAGCCGTCGCTCGTTCGCATCACTTGAACCTCGGAGCGCGTTTTTCGAGGAACGCGCGGATGCCCTCCTGACCGTTGGAAGAGCCGACGAGTCGGCTGATCGACTCGGCTTCCTGGCGCATCCGCGACTCGGGCGTCGGTTCGGCCACATTTCGCACCAGGCGCTTGGTCGCAGCGAGTGCCTCCCTTGATCCGGTGACCAGCCCGGCCACGATCTCGTCGGCGGTCGCCGCCAGCTCTTCGGCGGGAACCAGACGCGCGACCAGGCCGGCGTCGTACGCCTCCTGCGCGGTCAACAGGTCGCCCAGCAGGGCGAGCCGGAGGACGCGATGCAATCCCAGAGTGTGTGTCAGCATGCTTCCCCCGCCGTCGGGGCTGAGACCGACCTTCGCGTAAGCGAGGCTGAACTTCGCAGAGTCAGCGGCAAGGACGATGTCCGCGGCCGCCGCGATCGGGAACCCGATGCCTGCTGCGGTGCCATGGACAACACTCACCACGAGCGCATCGCCCCGGACCAGTTCCGTCACGACCCGGTTCGCGCCCTCGGCGAGCTCGAGAAGCAGTGCCTCTGGATCGTTGGCCGTGGCGAAGCCGTCGAGCGCGCCTCCGACCGAGAAGAATCGGCCTTCGGCGGCCAGCACAATCACGCGTGCGGCGTCGGCCTTCGCCCGCAGCACCGCGTCCCGCAGCTGGTTGCAGGACTCGATGTGCACCGGGTTGCCGCGGTCGCCGTTGACGAGCGTAATCCTCGCAGCCCCGTCATCGAAGGTGTAGTCGACGTACTTCTCGCTCATGCTGGTTCCTTCTCCGAGTCCGGGCTCAGTTGACCGCACGCTCACGGCTCTCCCAGTAGGGGGCGCGCAGCTTGTACTTCTGGAGCTTGCCGGTCGCTGTGCGGTCCAGGACCTCGCGGAACTCCACCGTGGTTGGCGCCTTGTAGCCAGCCAGTCGCGCCTTGCACCACGCGATCAGCTCTGGCTCGGTCACCAGGACGCCCGGGGCCAGCACGACGAGCGCCTTGATCGTCTCGCCCCACTCCTCACTCGGTACACCGATGACGCAGACCTCGGCGACCGCGGGATGGGAGAACAAGCAGTCCTCGACCTCGATCGAAGAGACGTTCTCGCCGCCGGTGATGATCACGTCCTTCTTGCGGTCCGCGATGGTGAGGTAGCCGTCGTCGCCGATCACGCCACCGTCACCTGTGTGGAACCACCCGCCCGCCAGCGCGTCGGAGGTCTCCTCCGGCTGCTCCCAGTAGCCCTCCATCACGACGTTTGACCGGGCAAGTATCTCACCGGCACCCCCTTCGGAGTCCTCGGTCCTGAGGCTGACACCAAGGGCAGGCGCACCTGCCCTGATCAGCTTGGCGGCACGGTCCTCCACATCGAGGTGGTTCCACTCGGCACGCGAGCGGTTGATGGTCAGGAGGGGCGAGGTCTCGGTGAGGCCGTAGATCTGCATGAATTCCCACCCGAGCTCCTCTTCCACCCGCGCGACTGTCCTCGTCGGCGGCGGCGCCCCTCCGTTGATGATCCGCACCCGACCGCGACCCGGGATCTCACCGTCCCATGTCTGCGCCGCCTCGAGCACTGCGGCGGTGACCGCCGGCGCCCCGCACATCAGCGTCACCCCGTGGTCACGTACCCGGCGCAGGATCTCGGAACCGTCGACCTTGCGCAGGATGATGTGTTGCGCGCCGACGCCTGTCATGGCGAACGGCATGCCCCAACCGTTGCAGTGGAACTGGGGCAGCGTGTGGAGGTAAACGTCGCGGTCGCTGACCGTGGCGTGCAGACCGAACGTGACCGCGTTGACCCAGATGCTGCGGTGGTTGACCTGAACACCCTTGGGCCGCGACGTGGTGCCGGACGTGTAGTTGATGGCCGCCGTAGCCGACTCATCGTGAACCCATGGCGTCGGCTCCGCGCCGGGCGCGGCGTAGATGTCGGAGTCGGAGCCGAGCACGAACTTGTGCTCGCACTCAACGTCCTCGAGCGCCTCCTCGAGCTCCGGGTCCACATACAGGGCCCGGGCCCCGCTGTGCTTGACGATGTAACGCACCTCGTCGGGCCCGAGGCGGAAGTTGATCGGCACGATGACCCGGCCCCAGCCACACACGCCGAAGAATGCGGTCATCAGCCGGCTCGAGTTGTGGCTCACGACCGCGACCCGTTCCCCCACACCGATGCCGAGTTCGTCGAGCCGCGCGGCCTGTCGACAGGCCAGATCGCCGATCTCGGCGTAGGTCAGCGACCCCAGGCCGGGCGCAGGCTGATCGGGCTCGTCGACCACCCCGACCCGATCGCCGTAGACAGCGACCGCACGGTCGAGGAAGTCATTGACACTGAACGGGACGAGCAAGACGGTCTCCTCGGAAGGTTGTGGGCGATATGCGCAGGCTCACAAGCCTCGCCGAGGCGAGCCGACATGTCAATACACAATGACGCATTTCGCCCGTGTATAGTTCTCATGTCAGTAGTCGATGACTCGAACAAGCGACAGGAAGGCCAGCACGCATGGCGAGCAACGATGTGTCCGCCGTCCTCGACGCCCTTGGCGACGCCACCAGGAGGGAGATCCTCCTCGTGCTCGGCGAGGGCGAGATGTCGGTGAACCAGATCGCGGATCGCGTTCAGCATGTCGGGCGTACGGCCGTGTCCAGCCACCTGCGCGTATTGCGACTGGCCGGCGTGGTCTCGGAGCGCCGCGAGGGCCGTTTCCGCTACTACAGCATCGATCCGACACCCGCGTCCCAGGTCGTCGACTTCGTCGCCTCGATCTACCGCTCTGCAGTGACCGATCTCGGACAGATTGCCGCTTCGGCCCACGAGTCGGGCGGCGAGGAGTCCAGCGTCATCTCGGCGTGAGGACAAAGCTGCGATGGGCGAGATCATCATCTCCGACCAGCTCGAGCTTCCGTGCTCGTCTCGCGACGCTTTCGACCTGATCGCGATGCACGGTCTGCCGCCGTGGCGATTGCCTCTTGGCACTGACCTGCGGGTAGGCGTACCGATCAGCGTGCCGATCACCTTGCCCGCCAGCCTCGGTGGGCAGCACGCCGACGTCTTGGGTCGGGTCGTTCGCGTCGAGCGGCCCCATCTCCTCGTGATCGCGCACGAGCTGCCTTGGCGCGGAACGATCACCGTTAAGGTTCGACCGGTCGGCGGTGACAGCTGCCGGCTCCGTCTGGTGAGCAGCGTGGACGAAGACCTCGTCACCTGGGCGACTCGACTGTTCATGCCGCCAAGCGTCCAGAAGGACAGCGCCGAAACCTGGCGGATCGGTCTGCTCTCGAGCGGCAGCGGACCAGCGGGCGTCTTCTCGATGGCCACCAAAAACATGGCGACGCTGGCTGTGGAGGAGCTGAATCAGGACGGCGGAGTGCTCGGGCGGAACATCGAGCTGACTCACGGCGACGACGCCTCGCATCCCGGCCTCGGCGCAGCGGAACTCGTGCGTCTCAAGGCATCGGGCTGCGATGTGGTGCTCGCGAACGTCATGTCTGCCACATTCCGTAAGCTCCTGCCCGTCGCGCGCCGACACAACATCCTCCTCGTTCATACTCTGATGAACGAAGGCGACGCCACCGGCGAGGAGAGCTTTCAGCTCGGCGAACGCCCGATGGCGCAGGCGTCCGCTGCCATTCCGGCCCTCATGCGAGCGACGGGCGGCGACCGCTTCTACCTGGCAGGCAGCGACTACTGCTGGCCTCGGGTGATGATGAGGTCGGCCCGGGCTGTGATCGAACGAGCTGGCGGCTCTGTCAGCGGCGAGCACTACTTGCCCCTGGGAAGCAATGACTTCACGAGCTTGATCGAGTCGATCGATCGTCACGGCACCGAGCTGGTGGTGTCCACGTTCGTCGGCGCCGACGAGGTCGCTTTCGAACAGCAGATGCACATGGCTGGCGTGGGCGAGCGCGTCAGGACTGTCTCCTTCACCCTGGACGAGTCGACCCATGAATACATCGGCCCAGCCGCAAGTGCCGGACTGTGGACGGTGTTCTCCTACTTCCAGGCACTCGACTCAGCGGAGAACATCGCCTTTCTCGCCCACTATCGCGCGCGTTTCGGTGCGGATGCTCCGCCGGTCTCGAGCCTGACCGAATGCGTCTACGAGGCAGTGCACCTCGTTGCCAGAGCAGCGATGGCGGCTGGCGAGACGTCACCGTCCGCACTCGGGCGGCAGCTGCGTGACGGTGTGGCGTTCACCGGACCGCGCGGGCGAGTCGAAGCAACCGCAAGCGGGATCCGCCAACCCATCTATGTGGCGCATTCCAGCAGCGGGCAGCTCGAGGCCGTCGATCAGCGTTCCACCCTGCTGGGCTGATCATCGACCCTTGTCGTGGCCAGAGCCGCCATCGATGGTCGACTGAACGGCTGGGTGAGGTGTGAGGCCAGATCCGCAGGAAGGGGTGCACAACCTGGGCCGCCGTCGGCGATCCAGGCCGCGATGACGTTGTTCTGCCCGTGGTCGAGGATCCTGCCCAACCAGACTGGCGACCCTCCCCTGATTCGACCAGCGCGAGAGGGAGAGACGACAACGACGTTGGCCTGCTCGCATTTCAAGAGGCAGTCGGAGATTCGCATCCGGGCGCGTCCCGCCACGCGTAAGCGGAGGTCGGTGACCAAGGCATCGTGATCGATGCCGGGATACTGGAGCGGATCTCCGCAGCAACAAGCACGGCAGACCGTGACCACACAGCGGTCACGGTCTGCCGTGGCGTTCTGCCCCATCAGCGTCGGTCTTTCACACCAGGCTCCGCTGCCGGCGCGCAAGGTCCGAGCCTGCTCTGGTCATGCGATGTGTTCGGATGCCGTGGACAACACCGATCGCCGCCCACATGCCTGCCAGCTGCGCCAGCGAACCGACCCGGAACTCCCAGATCAGGTCCGCAGGGACAACCGCCGGGATCTCTGGGGCGATACCAGAAGAAGCGAGCAACAAGACCGCAGTCGCGGTCACGGCGCCCAGCACCGTTGTCATCCATGCCCACTCAACCGGAACGGACCGACGCTCCAGCTTGCGCTTGAGCGCGAACACAGCGCCGATCGCCAGGATGCTGAGCAGGATCGTCAGCAGATAGGCGAGCGTCCGCTGTGTCACGGTGTCCGGGTCCCCCACCGCGGGCGGGTTGGCGGGCACGGTCAGCGCTGGCATCAAGACGATCGCTCCGAACGCGAGGGCCGACAGATGGAGCGAGCGGCCCATGGCGGTGCCACCTGCCATCCGGTGGTGAGACTTCGCGTAGGCGACGGCGAATGCCAATCCGAACAAGATCCCGACCAGCACGACAGTGAGTGTGCCACCGAGCTGTTGCTGAAACCGCGTGACGAGCTCACCGTGGTCGTGGGCCGCGACGCCCTCGGCGCCGTGATGGTGCGAGTGCTCGTCGGCCGCGCCTGCGTTCTCGATCGCGATGGCACGGTTGATCGACGGCTCGACCAGGATCCAGAAGAGCGCGGCCGAGACCACACCTCCTCCGAGGCCCGCCAGTGCGCCGGTGCCGAGGCGTCGCCCCCAGGACAGCTCCCTCATCGGACTAGTGGCACGGCACGCCGAGCGCGTGCCGTCCGTCGTGGGTGACCTCGTGCAGCCAGGTCGCTGCGCCCGCGGAGAGCAGGGTTCCGTTCTCCTGAAGCAGCACGTAGACGGCGAAGAGCGCGATGGCCGCAATTGCCCAGGCCCAGACGGGCACCTGAACCTTCGTTGCCCCGCTCGCGAGTGCAGTGTTGTTGATCATGGTGAATCCCTTCGTTCAGTTCGGGGTCGCCGGGTCGACGGCGATCGGGTCGAGGTGGGCCTTGTGGTGACCACGGTTGGGTGGGACGGCCAGGACCTCCTGGGTCTTGGCCTCCAGGGCGCCGGGCTCGATGCTTCCGATCTGGTCGAGGACCGACTCGAGTGCGTTGACCCAGTGCTCGTAGTAGGACCAGCCCGGATCGGCGAGATCGTTGGTCTCCTTCTCCCACGCCTGGATCGACTCGATCAGTGCTCCCTGGAATGCGGACCACTCGAACTCGCCGACCTTGTGTGCGCCCACCGCCAGGGCGAAGGCCCTGATCTGCCACGGCTCGTCGAACGCCCGATCCCCCTCGCGACCGGCCGGAACTCCGCACACCAGGGCCTCGATCTCGGCGCGCTGTACGTCGACCGACTCCTTTGTCGCCGCCGCGCTCACGATGCCGCCTTGACCGCGCCGACGCCGATCATGGAGTCGCGGGTGACGAGCTCGGCGAGCTGCTCCTCTGACCATCCTTCGGTGCCGGTGGGCCGCTGGGGCAGGACCCAGTAGCGCATCTCGGAACTGGAGTCCCACACGCGGATCTCGGTGGACTCGGGGACGACGTACCCGAACTCCTCGGCGAGGACCTTGCGAGGCTCACGCACCATTCGCGAGCGGTACTGCGGCTCCTTGTACCAGTTCGGCGGGAGGCCGAGCACGGGCCACGGATAGCAGGAGCACAGCGTGCACACGACAGCGTGGTGGACGTCGTCGGTGTCCTCGAGGGCGACCATGTCCTCCCCCTGAAGGCCGCTGATGCCCAGCTCCTTGCACGCCTCCGTGGTGTCCTCGAGGAGTCGTGCCTTGAAGTCGGGGTCGCTCCAGGCCTTGGCGATGACCTTGGCGCCGAGCTGCGGCCCGACCTCGTTCTCGTAGATCTCGACCATGCGGTCGACCATCTGGGTGGTGATGAGGCCCTTGTCGATGAGCATCGACTCCAAGGCCTTGACGCGCGCGGTGATCTCCTCGGGCGTCCGAATGATGCTGCTCATGCGGTTGCTCCTTCCAGCTGCTTGGCGAGCTCGATGTAGGGGTCCCAGACATCGAAGGTGGTGGTGGTGTTCGGCTCGGCGTGCTCACCCCAGAGCTCGGTGGCGTCGAACTGGACGGTGTAGACGTGCTGTGGGTCCTCCCCCTGGAGGTTGCCCGCCGCATCCGGGTAGACGAACGAACCGCGGTGAGCGATGACCGTGCCGGTCTTCCCGCGCACGTAGCGGGCGAGGCGGGTGTGACCCAAGGGCGCGTTGGTGGAAAGCGTCACTCGGTCGCCGACAGCGAAGCGGACCGGGTTGTCCGTCGGCCGCCGAGGCGGCACCCCTCCGACTGCTGCGGCGGTCGCAAAGTCGACAAGCTCCTGGTTCGGCTCGTGCTCGGGCAGCGGTGCCTCGGGGTTGTCGAGGTAGTACGTCGTACGCCGGTCCAGCTCGTCCATGTCGAGCTCGCCGAGTCGCTCGCCGTGAACCTCGAACGTGTGCAGCCAGTGCTCGTAGTACGGAGACTTCAGGTAGACGACGGGGTCCATGACCTCAATGCCGTGCCGGAACGAGTCGAGACCGAACCAGCCGGCCCGGAAGAGTGCCGGGAACATGGTCAGGATGGCCTTCTCCCAGTCGGCCCGGAAGACCGGCTCTTCGGCTGGCGGGTTGACGGGGCCGAGGCCGTCGGCTCCTCCGAGGTCGAACAATCCATTCATGCGTTGCTCCTCATCATGTTGGGGGTCGGGAATCCGCCGATTGCGGTTTCGAAAGCGTGGGCCACGCGAAGCACGGTGGCGTCGTCGAAGTGGCGGCCGATGATCATCAGTCCGACCGGAAGGCCATCGCTCATGCCAGCTGGGACGGTGCAGGCGGGATGGCCTGTAACGTCGAAAGGGCAGGTGTTCCCGATCATCTCGAGAGCACGTCCGATGACCGCGTCGACAGGGGCGTCGGCTCCGGGAAGGGGGGTTGGGAGCATGGGCATGGTCGGCATCACCAGGACGTCGTACTCCTGCAGCGCAGCGTCGTAGGCAGCGCTCAACTCCTGCTCGAGGTTGCGCGCCATCGCGTAGTGGCGGCCGTGGTTGGTCTCCAGGGCATACCGACCGGCCAGAGCGACCATCTTGACCGTCTCCGAGAACTGGCTGGCGTCCTGACGCCACCGCGACCCGTAGTGAGCCATCAGCTCGGGGTCGTAACGCCCCTTCCAGTTCATTCCATAGCCGTTGCCGTCCACCATCTGCCAGGTGGCGCCCTCTGTGGCGATCACGTCCCAAAGGGCGGTCCCGTCGAGGTGCCAGGGGATGGAGACGTCCTCAGCCGGCAGACGGGCCGCACGCAGGGTCTCGACGGCTTCGCGGACCACCGCGTCTGCCCCCGCGTCGGAGTTGACGCGCCCGAAGCCCTCGACGACCACCCCGATACGCAACCCTCGGGCAGGCTCGTCGAGAGCTGCGACGTAGTCGACGGGATCGAGGGTGGTGGGCTGGCGAGGATCCTTGCCGTCGGCTCCTGCCATGACCGACAACATCAGCGCGGCGTCGGCGACGGTTCTGGCGATCGGGCCAAGGTGGTCGATGGACTGCTCGATGGGAAATGCCCCGGTGTAGGGAACCAGTCCGTGGGTGGGCTTGTGCCCCACGACACCGCACCAGGCGGCAGGCATCCGCACCGAGCCACCCTGGTCGCCACCCACCGCCAAGTCCACCTCGCCCTGCGCCACCAGGACTGCACTGCCGCTCGAGGATCCGCCGGCTGACCGGGTCGTGTTCCACGGATTGCGGACAGCATGAGGCTTGCTCGTGTGTGAACCTCCGGAGAAGCACAGGTCCTCGCAGGTCGACTTGCCAGCGATCACCGCGCCGGCGTCGAGGAGGCGGCGCACGACCGTGGCGTCTTCGGCGGGAACGAATCCCTCGAGCGTGCGCGAGCCGTTCATCATGGGGATCCCCGCCACGGCCGTGTTGTCCTTGATCGCAACTCGGCGCCCGGCCAGGAGGCCGGAAGTGCTCTCCTGGATCTCCGTGGTGACGTACCAAGCGTTGTCGGGATTGTCTGCAGGGTCGGGCTGTCCCCAGCGTCGGTCCGGCGGGGTCGGGGCGATCTCGCCGTAGAGATCTTCCACCTTGTTCCACGACTGCAGCAGCCCACTGGCGGCGGCTTCGTAGATGGCCATGTCGCCCTCCGCGATCCCGAAGCCATAGCCCTCCGCGATGCGGGCGAGCGCGGCAGCATCCGGCTGATCCATCGGCATGCGTTCCTCCCTTCGAGCGGGCCACGGTGTGTGTCCCCAGCCACAGTCAAGGCGGAATCTGTCAATATGTCAATGGTTAGGCACAGATTAACAAGAACGCCAGACGCGGTACACCGGCACGTCACACAAACGCCGAGCGCCGATACCTCGAGGTATCGGCGCTCGGCGTTTGTGTGGTCTCAGGCGGAGGCCATCTTGTAACCGGCCTTTTCGACGGCCTGCTGCACGGATGCGTCGCTGATGTCGTTCTCGCTGGTGAGAGTGATCGCGCCAGCGGCGAGGTCGACGTCGACGTCGACGTCGAGGATGCCGGGGATCTGCTTGACCTGGTCGGTGACCTTGCCGGCGCAGCCGCCGCAGGTCATGCCGGAGATGGTGTAGGTGGCGTTGGTTGCCATGGGTGAACCTTTCTGGTGGATTCCGTGCCCGGGTCGGGCCGGTTGTTGTGGGGTCCTGCCTACGAGGCAGGACCCCTGGGGCCCCGATTCGTCTCAGGGAGCCCAGAAGTGCGAGGTCAGGCGATTGCCGGCTCGGGCCGGGACACCTCCGCGTCGGTGTCGGAGCCAGTTCGGGGACCGCTGTTGGTCGCTCGGAAGCCGCGCAGCCGGAGGCTGTTGGAGACCACGAACACCGAGGAGAACGCCATCGCGGCTCCAGCGAGCATCGGGTTGAGCAGTCCAGCGGCTGCCAACGGGAGGGCCGCGACGTTGTAGGCAAACGCCCAGAACAGGTTCCCCTTGATGGTGGCGAGGGTGCGTCGGGAGAGCCGGATCGCGTCGGCGGCCGCGCGGAGGTCTCCGCGGACCAAGGTCAGGTCGGAGGCCTCGATCGCGACGTCAGTGCCGGTGCCCATGGCCAGGCCGAGGTCGGCCTGGGCGAGTGCCGCGGCGTCGTTGACTCCGTCACCGACCATGGCGACGGTCCTGCCCTGCTGCTGAAGTCGCTTGATCACATCGACCTTCTCCGACGGCATCACCTCGGCGATGACCGTGTCGGGGCCTGCCTCGATGCCCACCGCCGTCGCAACCGCCGTGGCGACGGCGGCGTTGTCGCCGGTGAGCAGCACCGGCGTCAGCCCGAGGCCGCGCAGCTGGCCGATGGCCTCGGCGGAGGTCGGCTTGATCGCGTCGGCCACGACGAGAACCCCACGAGCTCGACCGTCCCAACCGACCGCGACCGCGGTCTGGCCCTTCTCGGCGGCTTCAGCCATCGCCGCCTTCAAGGGCGGCGTCAGGTCCTGGGACCACTCGGCAAGCAGTTGCGGTCGTCCGACCAGGACGGCGTGCGAGACCTCCCCGTCGACGATGATCCCCTGCACACCCAAGCCTTCGATGTTGGCGAAGTCTTCGACCGCAGGGAGGTCACCGACCTGCGCAGCCGCGCCCTTGGCGATGGCCTGGGCGATCGGGTGCTCGGAGGCGTCCTCGAGGGCGCCGGCGAACCGCAGCAGCTCATCGACGTCCTCGCCATCGGCTACGACCGTACGGACCAGGGTCATCTGACCGGTGGTGACGGTGCCGGTCTTGTCCAGGACGATGGTGTCGACCTTGCGCGTGGACTCCAGCACCTCGGGCCCCTTGATCAGGATGCCGAGCTGGGCGCCACGCCCCGTGCCCACCATGAGAGCCGTCGGCGTCGCCAACCCGAGCGCGCACGGGCAGGCGATGATCAACACCGCCACGGCGGCAGTGAATGCCGCGCCGACGCCACCGCCCGTGCCTGCCCAGAACCCGAAGGTCGCCACAGCCAGGCCGATCACGATCGGCACGAAGATCCCCGAGACCCGATCCGCCAGGCGCTGTGCCTGAGCCTTGCCGTTCTGGGCGTCCTCGACCAGCTTGGCCATCTGGGCCAGCTGGGTGTCGGCACCGACCCGGGTGGCCTCGATCACGAGTCTGCCGCCAGCATTGACGGTCGCGCCGACCACGAGGTCTCCGGGGCCGACCTCGACCGGCACGGACTCGCCGGTCACCATGGAGGCGTCCACGGCCGACGAGCCTTCGAGGATCAGACCGTCGGTGGCGATCTTCTCCCCGGGCCGGACCACGAACCGGTCACCAGCTGCCAGCTGGTCGATGCCGATCCGTTCCTCGATGGGGCCGCCGGGGCGCTCGCGGAGGACCGCGACCTCCTTCGCGCCCAGTTCGAGCAGGGCACGCAGCGCAGCGCCGGCGCTGCGCTTGGAGCGCGCCTCGAAGTAGCGACCCGCCAAGATGAACGTGGTCACTCCTGCGGCGGCCTCGAGATAGATGTTGCCGGATCCGTCGGTGCGGGCGATGGTGAGCTCGAACGGGTGGGTCATACCCGGGGCTCCGGCGGTGCCGAAGAACAACGCGTACAGGGACCAGCCGAGCGCTGCCAGGGTGCCCACGGAGATCAGCGTGTCCATGGTCGAGGTGGCGTGCTTGAGGTTGGTCCAGGCCGCCTTGTGGAAGGGCAGAGCGCCCCAGACCACCACCGGGGCGGCGAGCGTCAACGAGAGCCATTGCCAGTAGTCGAACTGCAGCGCCGGGATCATCGCCATCGCGATCACCGGGACTGTCAATACCGCAGAGACAACCACCCGGTTGCGCAGGGCGCGCACAGAGTCGTCCTCGGTGCCAGTCTCCGCAGTCGATCCCTGGCTCGACGTGCCCTTTGGCTCAGGGAGGCGCGCGGTGTAGCCGGCCTGCGAGACCGCCTCGACCAATGCGGTCGGCTCGATGCCGTCGGCGTAGGTGACCTTGGCCTTCTCGGTGGCGTAGTTGACCGTTGCGGTCACACCCTCGAGCTTGTTCAGCCTCCGCTCGATACGGTTCGCGCACGAGGCACAGGTCATGCCACCGATAGCCAGCTCGACCTGATTGCCACGGGCACCGCTCTCGGGCGTGACGTCATCGAGCGCGCTCATCGTCTCTTCCTTCCATACCGAATGCTTCTCGTTCTCGTGCGTGCTGGTCGGTTCTGGTCATGCGGGTCAGTGGCTGTGCTCGCCGTGACCGCCCGAGCCGGATCCGCTGGGCTGTGCGGTGGACTCAGCTGCGCTGGGTTCGCCGGACGCGGGCGCGGACCTGCCGGCCTGGACGGTGAACTCGGCGGTTCGGACCACACCGTCGTGCTTGAAGTCCAGGTACAGGCGGTACGGACCGGCAGTAGGCGCGGTGGCGAAGAAGGTGACATCCGGGCCGGGCTTGGTGATGCCATCGCCCGGCTCACCCTCCGGGTGGACGTGCAGGTAGGCAAGGTCTCCCGAGCGCAGCGCCACCAGGTGTCCGTACGCGGCGAGGTAGGGCTGCAGGTCGGTCACCGCCTTCCCATCACGGCTCACCGTCAGCGTCAGCTCCGAGGACTCACCGGGAACGAGCTGCCCCATCAGCGAGACGGTGTAACCGTCGACCTCCGCAGTCTGGCTGACCGGCGGCAGCGGCGTCGGCTGGTAGGTGCCTGGGACCAAGATGTCGCCGCCCAACGGCATGGTCTCGCCGTGGGCCGCGGCCCGGAAGTCGGCAAAGACCCGCCACGCCCCGGGCGTGAGGTCTACCTCGATCGTCCAGGTACCCGCCTCATCACCCGACCTGGCCAAGGTGGGGTGCAGGTG
The DNA here is from genome assembly GCF_040613175.1 of Nocardioides sp. NPDC006303. Classification (NCBI taxonomy): domain Bacteria; kingdom Bacillati; phylum Actinomycetota; class Actinomycetes; order Propionibacteriales; family Nocardioidaceae; genus Nocardioides; species Nocardioides sp. NPDC006303. The sequence goes on along the minus strand of NZ_JBEXRR010000012.1, from coordinate 75,153 downwards.
CTGGAACCCACTCATGTCTCGCCGGACCGCGATGAAGTGGAGCTCCTCGTCATGGGTGGGCTCGTAGTCGGTGACGGGCTGCCCGTCAGGTCCGATCACCCGGAACTTCACCGGAGTACGTCCTGCGGTCAGGATCGTCGAGTCCAGGTCCAACGTGTATCCGTTCTCGGAGATCATCAGCCCGCCGGGCTGCTTGGCAGGCGCTGCACCGTGGCCGGCCTCTCCGTGGCCTCCTGAGTGGCCGGTGACTTCCGCGGTCCGGCCGATCGGCCCGGTGGCATTGCCGACGCCGAACGCGACGGCGAGGACTGCAACAAGGGCGGCGATGAATCCGCCCAGCTTGAGCGATGTCTTCACGGGAGGCTCCTGATTCGGGGACCAAGTCGATATGGCCGGCTGGCTTCTTCTCGTAGATACTATACCCCCGTATGGTATCTCGCGAACCAAGGCACCCCGAAGCCCGCCGCGGCCCAGAGCATGACGCCCTCGAGGTCGGAAGAGAGGGGTCGACAAAAGTCACGCCCACCGGCGGCCCCTGGCCGGTGGGCGTGGTCTCGTCTTCGTCGATCAGCTCAGCGCGCTTGGCCCCGACCTCGTCGCCGGGACCGGCTCAGGTGAGGGCGAACAGGGTTCCGCCGACCGGGAACCGGTTGGCGAAGACGCCCGGCCCCCTGCTCGAGAAGGGCGGCTCGTCGGGGATGATCTCCGGGCTGGGGTCGGGTTCCGGATTGTGGCCGTGCGACATCTCGACCATGGCCGGGTAGAGATCGGCGAAGTCGATCGTGCGACCGTTGAACGTGAACGGCGTGCTTTCGAGCAGGCTGTAGTTGACGCGGGTGTCGAACACTCCTGCACGTGGATCGATCTGGAAGAACTCCTCGGCCTTATAGGTCGCCACGAGCTCACCACGCTGGAACGAAGCGCGATCGTCAAAGCTCCGCGAACCGTCGGGCGACGCGTCGAAGTAGACCCGGAATCGGGTCTCCGATGACGACCGCCCAAAGGTGTGGCCCTGGAAGTCGCTGTCGTGATCGGTCACGAAGCCTTCGAGAGTGATGCCGCTCCGGATCGCGACCAGGTGCGCACTCTGCGGGCCGCGCCCGAACTCCGCAACCGCGTCTGCGGCGAAGAGCGAGACGTCCTCACCGAAGACGGGCGCGTCATGATCGAACAGCCCGAAGACAACGAAGCGGCCCTCGAAGCGCGCGCCGTCGACGTCCCCCGGCGGGTGACCTTCCAGACGACCGCGTCCCGCGAGCTGCATGGCGAGCCGTAGGTGAGGACTGTTCATGTGTGAAGCCTCCTAGATGACATGGCGCTTATGCGTGTACGGTATACGCAACGGCGTCGGCCCACAAGAGTGTCACAACACGCGACTCCCCTGGTCGGCGTTCCGCAATCGCGAGCCCGTCGATCCAGGAGCGTTCCATGTCACTGTCACCCGGTCGCCGAACCGTGCTGGTCGTCCAGCCCGACCACGAGGATCCGCTTGAGCTCTTCGACTCGGTCTTCCGGTCGAGCGGCGTCGCAGCGACGATCGTGAGACCGTTCGACGGCGAACCGGTCCCCCGCCAGGTCGAAGCCGACGGACTCGTTGTCCTGGGCGGAGACATGGGCGCGAACGACGACCATGAGTATCCATGGCTCGCCGATGTCCGCCACTTGCTACGAGTGGCAGTCGACGAACAGGTGCCCACCCTGGGAATCTGCCTGGGCGGCCAGCTCCTGGCTGCCGCGTGCGGTGGCACCGTCGCGCGCGGGGAAGCCGGAGTCGAGGTGGGCGCCGTCCCCATCGATCCTCGCCCCGAAGCGTCGGACGACTCCCTGGTTGGCCAGATCACGTGGCCGGCGACGTACGCGACGATGCACCGGGACGCCATCGTCAGCCTGCCGACCGATGCGGTCTGGCTCGCAGAGTCGGGAATGTACCCACACCAAGCGTTCCGTCTGGGCCAGTGCGCGTGGGGCCTCCAGTTCCACCCAGAGGTCTCGCTCAGCCGATTCCGACGGTGGGCCGATCACCTCAGCGATGACGCCGAGACCAGCAGGCGGATGCAGCACGGAACGGCCGAGTTCGCCCTGAACTCGCGCCAGGTCGCAGTCTCCGCGCACGAACTCGCGACCGGCTTCGCCAGAATTCTTCGCGAGCACGAGGGTGTCCCTCACTCCCCGTCCTCACGCGAACCCACGGCATAACGCATATACGGAATACGGTAGCCTAATATGGAGTCAGGGTGCCGCGGTAGCGCACGACCACCCTTCGGGCAGTCCCCACTCGCCCGCGATATTGGCGGCAACTCATCCACGAGGAGTAAGCATGTCTGAGCCAGGTCCAAGCCCGAGGAGCATCGCCCCGGTGGCCAGCCCGCGAAACGCCCTGGCGAACGAGGTGTACGAGAACCTGCTCGACGCCCTCATGAGCGGCCGATTGGCGGCCGGCGACCGCCTCGTGATGGACCGGCTCGCCGAGGACCTGGGCGTTAGCCGGTCTCCGGTACGCGACGCGCTGCTCCGTCTCCACAGGGAAGGCGTGGTCGAGCCCGGAGGACGGCGCGGCTATCTGGTGCGCGAGGGGTCCGACATGGACATCCACAACTTCTACGCGGCTCGCACCGCGGTGGAGGCATTCGCCGCCGAGCAACTGGTCGCACTCGACATCGACGCATGGGGAGAGCTGCGCGAGCTGCTCAACAGGCTCGCGGCGAAGGCGCCGCTGTCGGTCAAGGAGTCCTTCGACGCGAACCGTACGTTCCACCGAGCGATCGTCGCCGCGACGGGCAACACCTATCTCGAGGACATGTTCGACACCATCTGGAACCGCAGCCGCACCGCTCTGACCTTCCGTTCTTTCGCGGCGGCTCATCCCTACGCTGGATTCGTGCCCGATCACGCCAAGCTGATCGACGCGCTCGAGCAGGCTGATCCCGAACAGGCGCGGACCCTGATGACCGAACACATCGCACACGGTCTTGAACAGACCACCTCAGACGCCGGCTCGGTCGACGCAATGGGCTGATCTCTCCGGACTTCTGGTTGAGATCGTCTCAAGACCGGCCGGCGTCTTTGCGGGCATGAACCCCGGCGGCTGCGGAGCACGCGCCGCAGAGGGGTCCGTTCTCAAAGGACAGATGCCAAAACGTACGCCACCCGATGGTGCTCATTCCGCAGGCTGTGGACATGGTGGCATCGCGCCGGATGTGCCAGGCACCCCAGGGGTGACGGCCTTGGGGGTGCGCTGGGTCCAAGTGCTTCGTGGTCACGAGCCACTTGGTCCCAGGACTCGCCGGTCGTACTTGATCGACATGACGTTCTCGCACGAGTCTGCCTTCCTGAACGGTAATCGCTGGAACAGCGGACGCCCCGGCGCCCGGCGGCATGGCCAGGGCGTCCGCTGGGTCTCATTAGGCGCCCGGTGCACCCGGGATCCAGTTGGTGCCCGCGAGCGGCACCCGGGCCATGGCCGCTGCTTCGACGGTGAGTGCCACGAGGTCCTCCGGCTCGAGATGCGTCACGTGGGCCTTGCCGCAGGCGCGGGCGATGACCTGGGCCTCCATGGTGAGGACTCGGAGGTAGTTGGCCAGCCGACGGCCGCCCTCGACCGGATCGAAGTGCCGTGAGAGCTCGGGATCCTGGGTAGAGATGCCAGCCGGGTCCCGTCCGTCCTGGTAGTCGTCGTAGTACCCCGCTGCGGAGCCGATCTTGCGGTACTCATTGTCGAGATGCGGATCGTTGTCGCCGAGCGCGATCATGGCGGCCGTCCCGATCGCCACTGCGTCCGCGCCGAGCGCCAGCGCCTTGGCGACGTCCGCTCCGGTGCGGATGCCCCCCGACACGATCAGCTGGACTCCGTCGGGTTTGCGATGGACGCCGAGCTCCTGAAGGGCCTGGACGGCCTGCGGGATCGCGGCCAGCGTGGGAATACCGACGTGTTCGATGAAGCAGTCCTGCGCGGCTGCGGTGCCACCCTGCATGCCGTCAACGACGACCACGTCCGCCCCGGCGTTCACTGCCAGTTTCACGTCGTAGTAGGTACGCGTCGCGCCCATCTTGACGTAGACCGGCTTTTCCCAACCGGTCAGCTCACGGATCTCGCCGATCTTGATCGCGAGGTCGTCGGGCCCGCACCAGTCCGGGTGTCGGCTGGCGCTGCGCTGGTCGATCCCCATCGGCAGGGTCCGCATCCCGGCCACCCGCTCGGAGATCTTCTGACCGAGCAGCATGCCTCCCCCGCCAGGCTTCGCGCCCTGTCCGACGCCGATCTCGATGGCGTCGGCCTTGCGGAGGTCATCGGGATTCATGCCGTACCGCGACGGAAGGTACTGGTAGACGAGGTGCTTGGACTGCCCACGCTCCTCCGGGGTCATACCGCCGTCGCCCGTGGTCGTCGAGGTTCCCGCCTCGCTCGCCCCACGACCGATGGCCTCCTTGGCCGGTCCGGACAGGGCGCCGAAGCTCATCCCAGCGATGGTGACCGGGATGTCGAGATGGAGTGGGAAGGCGGCGTTGCGCCCGCCCAGCACCACATCGGTGCCGCACCGCTCGCGGTAGCCCTCCAGGGGGTAGCGGCTGAGGGTGGCGCCGAGGAACAGCAGGTCGTCGAAGTGCGGAACCTTCCGCTTGGCCCCGCCGCCGCGAATGTCGTAGATGCCCTTGTCCGCCGCGGACTGGATGGCGTGGATGGTGGCCGGGTCGAAGGTGGCGGACTGTCGAAGTCCGCGCCGGGCCAGCTCGATGTCGTCCATGATCATCTCCTGGGGTCTCAGTACGCGGAGTGGTTGTCGATGTGGAAGTTGTAGAGCTTGCGGGCGGACCCGTAGCGGGTGTACTCGCTCGGGTCGTCGTCGTAGCCGGCGCGCTCGAGCAGCTGGCGGAGCTCTTCGATGTGCTCGGGGCGCATCTCCTTCGCGGTGCAGTCCGCACCAAGAGAGGCCACGCTCCCGCGAACGTAGATGCGCGTTTCGTAGATCGAGTCTCCGAGCGCATCGCCGGCATCGCCACGAACGACCAGGCGGCCGGCCTGGGCCATGAACGCGCTCATGTGGCCGATCGAACCGCCCACAACGATGTCCACACCCTTCATCGAGATGCCACATCGGGCTCCGGCGTCGCCCTCGATGACGAGCAGCCCACCGTTGCCGGTGGCGGCCGCCGACTGGGACGCGTTGCCCACCACTCGCACCACACCGCTGATGATGTTCTCTGCGACCCCGACGCCGGCGCTCCCCTGGATCGTGACCTCTGCCTGCTTGTTCATCGCGGCGGCGTAATAGCCGACGGACCCCTCGATGGTGACCTGGCGAGTGTGGTCCATTCCGACCGCGACAGCGTGAGCCCCGCGGGCGTTGCGAACGACCACCGGCTCGCCCTCCTCCAAGGGCTTCAGCCCCTGAGCGGGGCGCCCCTGGAGCAGGTCGTTGACGACCCGCAGGGTCGTGTCGGCCAGGTCGACTTCGCGGGCCTGGGTGACGGTCATCGTGTCCATGCGTAGATCCTCTCGGGCTCGGGCTCGTAGATGCGGGCGTCGTCGATGCCCGGGAGTTGGACGAGGGCGCGGTACTCCGAGGCCATCGCGACCCAGTCGGGGTGCTCCGCGATGACTGCCGGCTTGAGGGCGATGGCGTCGCGAACCACGGCGAACGACTCGGTGTTGCTGACCAGGAGTGTGTAACCGCCGTCGAAGGTTGCGAGCAGCTCCTTCAACGCCGTCTCGACGTCGTACCCCTGCGCCAGACGATCGGCGACGAACCATGCGCCGACCTCGGTGTCGTTCTCCGAGCTGAAGGTGATGCCCTTCTCGCGGAGGTGGCGGCGCACGGATGCGTAGTTGTGGAACGACCCGTTGTGGACCAAGCACTGGTCCAGTCCGACGTTGTAGGGGTGGCACCCACCGGCCGTGACCGCTGACTCCGTGGCCATCCGAGTGTGACCGACGCCCTGCCAGCCCTGCGCCTGGGGAAGGCCGTACGCGTCCGCGAGGTCGCGCGGTAGACCGACGCCCTTGAGTACGGCGAGGTGCTCACCGAAGCCTGCGATCAGCGCCTTGGGGTACGCCGCGAGGATCGCCGCGCGGAGCTGATCGGCACCCAGGTCGCGAGGCACGTGCGCGACGAAGGTCGGACCGGCATCGATGACCTCGACCGGACTTCCCAGGGCGTCGGTCAGCGCGGTGGCCGCGTCCTGCTCTGCGAGGCCGGTCGACAGCGCACGCGAGGTCGAGTCCGGCACGAACGACACGGTCATCCGCCCCTCGGGCGACCACCGCGGGTCGCCATAGACGGCGACGCCCGCAGACTCATCGCCGCGGTCGGTCATCTCGACCAGCATCCCTGTCAGCAGTTCGCCGAGTCGGGGATGCAGCTCAGGGTTGCGCAGATGCAACCCGACGATTCCGCACATGTGGTGTCAGTCCTCTCAGTGGTTAGGTCAGGGTTCACACCCTGCGAGGTCTTGCTTGGCCTCGGCCGACACTCGGGTGTCGACGATTGGCGATCGAATGGTTCAGTCAGCCGATCGGGTCGTCATGCTGACCCGGGCAGTGAGGCCTTCGGTCACGTCGACAGAGTCGACGATGGCCACGATGGCTAGGTCGGTCGCAACAGTTCGCGTCTCTGGAGCGAGCCGCGCGGCCGATCCCCTAGCGAGTAGGACCCGGTCTCCCGGGCCGGCTCCCACGAGGTCAACTGCGACCTCGCACAGGGTGTCAGTGGGTCGATCGATGCCGACACGCTGCACCACAAGCAGGCGGTGTGACCTCAAGCTCGACACCTGTTCAGGTGCGGTCACAGAACCGAGCACATCTCCTAGTTGCATTCGTACACCGTATACGAATTCAACAGTCGAGTCAACACACAGACCGATCCACGCACGACGAAAAAGACGCGGCCCCGGACATAACGGTCCGGGGCCGCGACATCACGAATCAACTCAACGGCGCACGCGATCGGTGGTCTGATCGAGGTCTGGGCCCGCGTCCTTGTCTTCGTCGAGCACCACCGCGCCATGCGCGTCATCGGCCAGGACGACGTGGCCGATCGTCTCGTACTTCAACGGGTCAGAGCGGCGCAGGTAGAGTGCCTGCGCAGCTCCCCACACAAAGAGCGCGGCCGAGATGTAGGGCACCATCTTGAACAGGAGCGACGAGGCCGCAGGTCCCGCTGCCGTGTCGAGGTTGTCGATCATCAGGGCCACCACGGCTGCCATCGCCAGTCCGCCGACGACGGGGGCGACCTTGGTCCGCCAGATGTTCTCCTCTGGATGGTGCTGGGTGAAGTAGCGGAAGACGGCGGCCATCGTGATCGTCTGCACGATCAACAACGAGAACGTGCCGAGCACGGCGAGGAGGACGAAGACGTCCAGGTACGGGTCCTTGTCGAACGCCGCGAAACCACAGAGCCACATCACGGCGACGAGCGTCTGGAGACCGGAGGCGACGTAGGGCGAGTGATGGCGCCGGTGGGTCCGGCCCAGAATCCTGGGAAGCAGACCCTCGCGGCCCAGCGCGTATCCGTAGCGTGACGCCGCATTGTGGAACGCCATGGCGCAGGCAAAGGATCCTGTGATCATCAGCCACTCCATGACCACGACGGCCCAATGACCTACGTACGTCTCCGTGGGCGCGAAGAAGAGCTGGAGCGGGTCGGCGCTGGTGCTCAGCCGGATCGACTCCGTCGCGCCGTTGCCGGCGATGGTCATCCAGGACACGAAGATGTAGAAGACCCCGACTCCGGTGACGGCGATCATGGTGGCGATGGGGATGATCTTCTTAGGGTTTCGAGACTCCTCGCCGTACATGACCGTTGACTCGAAACCGGTCCAGGACCAGAAGGCGATGAACATCGCGAGGCCGATCGAGGCCACGGCGATCCCGTTGGGCCTAAAGGCCCCTGCCGGATCAAGCACTTCCGGCATCAGACCGTCAGGTCCCCCACCCTGCACCAGGACCGCGAGCGCCATCACCCCGAGGATGGCGATCTCGGTGAGCAGCAGCACGGTCAACACCTTGGCCGCGACGTTGATCTCGAAGTAGGACAGCACGGCGATGGCGACGAGACCCACCAGGGCGCACACCAGCCAGGGCACCTCGATGCCGACCTGGTTGGCGAGCGTGTTGCGGGCGAAGTAGGCAAAGATGCCGATGATGGCGCCCTCAAACACCGAATAGCTGAAGGTGACCATGTAGCCCGCGCCAAGGCCCGGAACCCGCCCGATGCCACGCGATATGAAGCCGTAGAACGCGCCGGTCGATGTGACATGCCTCGCCATCGCAACATAGCCCACAGCGAAGACCGACAGGATCATTGTTGCCCAGATGTAGGTGGCTGGCGCACCGGTGCCGACGCCGAAACCCACGCCGACCGGCAGGTTCCCGCCCATCGCGGTGATGGGCGCGGAGGTTGCGACCGCCATGAACACCACATCCCACAAACCGAGAGCGTTCCTCTTCAGCATCCCGGCAGAGCGGTGCCGGGCAGTCCCTTCCTCGAATGTAGCCATCGGAGATTCCTCCTCGTCCGGCCTCAAGCGGCCGGGTCGTCCGGATACGGAGCCGAGGTCTCCGCTGGTCCCACATCACTCATACGGTTTCGAGTACCGTATACGAAATGCAAATCTGATACAAGGGGCTCCGACTTACAAATGGTCGACGTCGCCCGTAGGTCGTCTGTGCTGGGCGGATCAGCGCGCGTTCATGCGCGCGCTCCCGGCCCATAGGCGAGCGCGAAGGAGCTTTCGCCGTTGATGAGGCGGTCCGCTCCGAGCTGGCTGATGTCGACGGGCGATTCAGTGCCCAGGATCTCGGCCGCGAGGCACTCCCCGATCGAGGGCGCAAGCTTGAACCCGTGGCCGCTGGTGCCCACCGACATGTAGGCGCCCTCCACGCCAGGGACTGCGCCAACGATCGGGTGCCAGTCGGGGGTGAAGTCGTACGGACCGGCCCAACCACGTACGGGCCGAGCGTGAGCGAGTGCCGGGAACCGTCGACGGAACCGTTCGGCAAGCTGTTGGTCGTGCTTGGCCGAGACGGAATAGTCGAAGTCGCCGAGAGCGTCGGCCGGACGCTCAGGCGAGTACGCGACGGCCAGGAACTCGTTGGCTCGGTCAGGGCGGACGACAAGGCCAGAGACACCGTCGGAGCAGACCACCTGGGGAATCAAGCCACCGGCCGGGACTCGCCACACCGAGACCTCGATGCGGCGTAGCCGGATCGGCGGCTCCCACCCGACGTCGGCAAGCAACGGACGTGCCCACGCGCCGGCAGCTACGACCACCGTGTCGGCCTCGATCACTCCGCACGATGTGCGGACACCGACGACGCGGCCGTGTCGGACGATCAACGATTCGACACCCGCGCCAAACCTGGCCTCCATACCCATCGACGCGGCCGCCGTGATCCAGCCGAGGATCATGAGGTACGAGTTCGCGAACCCACTGTCGGGCTCGTAGGCGCCGCCCGCCACCCCCTCGAGGTTGATGAGCGGCTCGATCTCGGCGATCTCTTCCGCCGTCACGAACCGCGTGTTCAGCCCGAGCCGCTGCAGTCGACGTACGTTCGTAGTGCACGCCTCGAGGCGCTCCTCGGGAACGGCCAGGAGGTAGCCCGAGCGCACGAAACCCGCGTCCGCGACACCGACGCTCTCGGACCAGTCCCGGATCGTCTGCGCGCCGCGGATGGCGAGCTTGGCGGTCACGTCGTTGGAATAGTGGTGCCTGACCATCCCGACGGTTCGGCCGGAGTCACCGGATCCTGGCATCGCCTGGTCCAGGAGCAACACCTTCCCCGCCCCGCCCTTGGTGAGCTGGTATGCCACGGAGGCGCCGTACAACCCGGCGCCCACCACGATCACATCCACCTTCGACGGCATGGGGCCGCGCATTCCGTTCAGACCCTCAGCACTCATCTCGATTCCTCATTTCGATCGATCCTCGTCACCGCGCGATGTTGTGCCAGTCCTGACCGCGGCGATCTAGACCTGCAGCTCGGCCAGGGCCTGGAGCCCGCGGCGCACGCCGTTCGCGGCCGCCTGAACCGCCGTCCGCTCGTCGGCCGAGAGTGGCACCTCGACCACCGACTTGAGCCCGTGCTGATTGAGCGTCGCGTTCACCCCGAGAACGGTGTCCTCGACGCCGTACTGGTCGTCCAGCCACACCGAGGCCGGAACCGGTCCTGGCCGTGCACCGCGCAGCGCGTTGACGATCTCGAGCGCCGCGTGAGCGGGAGCGATCGCCGGCGGCCGCGTCGACCGGAGACTCTGCACGTGGTCTGCCGCCACCCGGGCGTCAGCAAGAGCGGCCTCGAGCTCGGACGGGCGCAACACGTCCCCGACCGCCCGGCCACGCACGCGGGCCGACGACAAGAGCGGCACATAGGCACCGTCGGCGCCGAGAGCAACCGCTTCGACCTCCTCACGGGCGACGCCGGCATGGGCGGCGAGAGCATTCACCAACCGCACCGAGGCCAGCGTCGCACCGGTCCCGATGACCTTCTCCGGCGCGAGGTTCCCCGAACGCCTCAGCTGTTCTGTGAACACCTCCGACGGCCAACCGCCGAAGATCACCACAGCGTCGGGAGCGTGTGAGGCGATGGACTCCGCCGCGAGCTGCACCTCTCCGAGGAGCACCTCGGTCATTCCGGGCAAGCAGGCGGCCTCAGGGGCGACCACGACCACGTCGGCGCCGGCGATGTCGGCGCGGTCGGTCCCGCTCACGACGTCGGTGCTCTTGCCGATGAGCGGGGCGGCCTGCCGAAGGTCCTCAGCCACGCTGGCGGCCAAGCCAGGGATGAGATCGACGATCTTGACACGGTCACAAGCACCCTCGGAGGCGAGCAGGCCGGCGAGTGCGCTCCCCATACCGCCCGCTCCGATGATCGCGATCTTGTCGAACCGCACGGCGCGTACGTTGGTTCGGCGACCTGCCGGCACGAAGCCCGGATGCCGACGGTAGAGCGTCCGACTCAGCGCCCTGCCGGGCTCGGTGCTGAGCGGAGGCGCCTTCGTCGTCGGCGCCCGGAGCAGGCGCATACCGAGCCGGTCGACCGCGTCGAGCGCCTGAGGCGTGACGATGTCGGTTGGTTCGGCGACGACCTTGCGCTGCCCACGCCGGTAAGCCGCGCGTACGACCTCCTCGCCGACGACGTTCACGACCGGCCTTCAAAGGCTGAGAGGGCCTCGACCGCGGTGTCCACCGCCGCCCGGACGTCAGCCTCGGACCCAGTCATGAAGAGCCTGCCGAACCGACCGACCGAGTTGACGTCGAGGAAGCTGATGGACGCAGACTTCTCCGCTTCATTGGCCGCAGCCATGATGTACGCCGCCGGGGCGCACTCCACGATGCCGAGCGTGTTGCCAGGCACCAGCAGCGAACCGGCCTTGCGCTTGTTGAGCAGCTGCGCCTGGTACGGCTCGACGGACGTGATGACCTGACGTGACTCGACCGTCGGCGCGCGGCGGCTCTCGAGCGGAAGGCCCAAGTAGGACAGAAGGGCCTCACGCGCAGCAGTGATCTCGGAGTTCACCGGCGATCGCAGCACGAAGAAACCGAACTCCCGCTCGACAACCTGGGACGCGGCCTGGACGTCGGCCGCCTTGAGGGCCACGTCGACGACGCGGAACACCTCGTTGCCTGGCCCCATCTCCCCGATCAGCAGGGTGTCACCGGCAAGGGGCACTGCCCCCTGCACCACTGCGCCCGTGTAGGCAGCGAACTGGGGCTGAAGGCGGTCGATCTGAAGGAGTGCGCGCAGGTCGAACGCGTTGCTGCTGGCCATCAGGAGGTCCTCTCGTCGAGCAGGTCGGTGATCGAGCGCCAAGGCCGCGACTCGTAGGCCACGCGCTTGATGTTGATGAGATGAAGTGCAGTGACGTTGTCGGAGACGATCGACCCGGACACCGACCCGGTGCCGAGCATGAAGCTGGGGTCGATGTCACACGACCATCCGATGCCTCCGTGCAGACAGGGCGTGTCGACGAGCACCCGGGCGGCCGGCACCCGCGAGAAACGCGTGACGACATCGGGGTCGGTGGCGTGCACGGCAGCCGTGTGCCCCAGGCCACCGAACTCGAGGATGTCGTGTGCGCGACGAATGCCTTCGTCTGCGCCATCGACGACATAGAAAGCAAGTACTGGGGCGAGCTTCTCCGCCGACAACGGGGTGGACCGACCGACCGAGTCGAGCTCGGCCAGAATGACTCGCGTGTCCGGCGGAGTCTCAAACCCGGCGAGCTCACCCAACTTGTGTGGCGACTGGCCGACGCTGTCGACGACCAGGGCACCATTGGGTCGGAACAGCACCTTCCCGAGAGCTTCGGCTTCACGCCAGGTGCAGAAGTAGCCGCCGGCCGAACGAATCGCGTGCTTCAATCTGTCAGCGACAGGCCGGTCCACGATGATCGCCTGCTCGGCGACACACGCCGTGCCGTAGTCGAACGACTTCGAGCTGAGCAGCATGTCTGCCACCTCGTCGAGGTCGTCGGCGCGGCTGCGGTCGACGTAGACCGGAACGTTGCCGGCACCCACCGCCAGCGTTGGCTTGCCCGAGGAGTACGCCGCTCGGACCATCGCGGGACCGCCGGTCGCCATCACGATCGCCGTGCGCTTGTGCTTCATCAGCTCGGCCGTGCCTGCCAGGTCACCACTGACGAGGCACTGGATCAGACCTCGCGGCGCGCCGTGTGCCTCGGCCGCATCCGCCATGACACGCGCCGTCTCTGCGCAGCACTTTGCTGCACGCGGGTGCGGAGCATGGACGACGGCATTGCCGGACTTGATCGCTGAGAGTGTCTTGAAGATGACGGTCGCGGTCGGATTGGTGACCGGAACGATCGCCGCGACCACCCCCATCGGCTCTCCGATGCCGGCTACGCGAGTCACCTCGTCCCGCCACAAGACACCGAGAGTGCGGACACCTCTGAGCCAGTCGGCGACCGCCAAGGTGTTGAAGAGGTTCTTCAGCTCCTTGTCATCGACGTTGCCGTAGCCGGTCTCCTCCACCGCGAGCGCACCGAGTCGCCTCGCTTCCGGTGCCACCGCGCGAGCCAGGACCTCCACCAGATGGTCGACCTCGTCCGGCGACCACTGGCGGAACTTCTGCCACGCGTCATGTGCCGTCTGAGCAGCCTGTCGAGCCTCTTGAATGGCGTCCAGGTCTGAATAGGTCAAACTCATGCGAGCACCTCCTGGGCGAGTGCGTTGTCAGCGCCGTCGAGAGCGCGACGGATCTCATCGGGGCGCATGCGGTCAAGTCCGAGTGCGGCCATGGTGCGGCCGTGACGAGCGTGATCGAAGCCATCGATTGCCGACGCCAGGGCGATGAGCGATGCCGTCGCTGGTGTCGGAACGTTGGCGATGGCCGCGGCGCTGGCGATCGGCACCAGGCAGGTGGACACCGCGTCGCGGACCTCCGCTTCGCCGACGACAGGCGCACGGAGCCGACTGAATGCAGTCACCTCATCCAGTGCGGTGACGGTGTCTTTCTCCGTCGTGCCTAGAGCGACCTCCAGCCACTGGTGGAAGCTGGCGAGCTCGCGGACCCCGAACGCGAACGCGGTACGACGGCGTTCGGCATCGACACGCGAGATGACACTCTCGACGAGTGCCGCGGGCAGCCGCTCGCGGACCGTCGCGGGCCCGGGCGCCGACGCTGAGAGAAGAGCTGGGACGGCAACCAGCAGGCCTGCCATGTTGGCGAAACTTGTATGCAGGACGCCTGCGGCAGGCTCGACTGCCGGGAACAGGGTGCGGAGCACCGACACCGCGCCTTGGGTCGCTGCGTTCGACAGTGCAGCGCCCAGCACGCGCTGGTGCTCAGCCTCGATGGTCAGCTGTCCCGGGTGGCGCGAAGTCACCAGATACGGAGCCGAGCACAGCTCGACGACGGTGACGTCCTCGCTCGGCCGCTGTCGACGCAGTCCCCTGGCGACCTCCAGCGCCCCCATACTCCGACCGGGCGCCAATACGATCATCTGGCCGGATCGGAGCACGGGAGCAAGGAGTGCGGCATAGGTCGCGTGGGCGCTGGCAGGGACCGCAAGCACGACCACATCCGCTCCACGGATTGCGATATCGAGCTCCGGAACCACGCGAATCCCCTGTGAACGACGTCGAGCGTCGCCGGCGACGAATGCGTAAGAGCCTGCCAGAGACCCACCATCCACCTCGATAGCGCCGGCGTCAGTCAGTTTGCGCGTCTCCTCACCGAACGCCGAGTGCAGCGTGACCTCGGTACCACCCGCGAGAGCAGCGCACGCGATCGACTGACCCACCGGGCCGGCGCCGATGACCGCGACCGAGGAGACCGTGTCGGCATGAGGTGTCATCGGTGATTGCTCCAACTGCGCGAGCATCTGCTCGAACATGAATTCCTCCGATCGCGATCGGACTACCGCGGCCGGGCCGGCACCGGTGTATCACCGGCCGGCTCGGCCTCAAGCGGGTCCTGGTTGGGTAGGTCAGGCTTCGATCTGCGGCAGCGCGCGCGCCAGATCCGTGTGCGGGCGCGCGATCACGTGGATCGAGAGCACCTCTCCCACCTTGGTGGCGGCCACGCCGCCGGCGTCTGTTGCGGCCTTGACGGCACCCACGTCGCCGCGGACGATCACGGCCACCAGGCCGCCACCAGACGCCTCTCGAGCAATGAGCTCGACGTTTGCAGCCTTGACCATCGCATCGGCGGCCTCGAGAGCCGGGACCATGCCACGGGTCTCAATCATGCCGAGCGCTACCTGGGGAACTTCGGGCATCGGAGCAGCCTTCCTTCTCTTCGAGCCGGCACTTTTCCGGGACTCAGTCATTACGTGTACCGTATACGGAGTACGAACTAGCTGTCAAGGCCCCCTGGCACTGTTTCCAGCGCTTTTTCGCACCAACCAGCGGGCCCATGGGCACGAAAAGGTGCGTCGAGGCCGGGGCGACCGCCGCCAGCGGTCGCCCCGGCCTCGACGGGGACATCAAGTAGGTCAGATCATCAAGTAGCGCTTGGTGTCCCAGTCGCTGACCGTCGAGATGAAGCTCTGCCACTCCGCGCGAGCGAGGGTCAGGTAGTCCGCTACGGCGTCCTTGCCCAGAATGTCAACGATGCGCGCGTTTGCCTCCGCGGACACGATGGCGTCCTGGAGCGTCGTCGGGAGGGGCGCACCCACACCGTAGAGATTGCCGACGCCCTGCTCGGGAGGCTCCTTGCCGTCCTCGAGACCGCACGCGACCGCAGCGAGCATGCTCGCGATGGCCCAATGCGGCTCGGCGTCGGCACCCGGGGTGCGCAGTTCGAGGCGCGTGCTGGTAGGGCCTTCGCGCAGCGAGCGCAGTGCGGTAGTGCGGTTGTCGACGCTCCAGCCACTTGTGGTCGGCGCGAAGGAACCTGGTTCGAAACGCCGGTAAGCATTGACCGTAGGGGCCTGGTAGACAGCGAGGCCGGGCAGGTTGTTGAGGATCCCCGCGGCCGCGTGCCGCATGACCTTGTTCTCTCGCCCGTCCTCGAGACCCATGGCGGGGTTACCGTCGCGCCACAGCGACACGTGCAGGTGCATCGAGCTTCCCGAGTAGACGTTGAACGGCTTGGCCATGAAGGTCACCTCGGCGCCGGCGCGACGGGCGAGCTCGCGCGTGGCGTACCGGAAGAAGGTGGCCTCGCCGGCGACTCGCAGCGCTTCGTCGTGGCGGATGTTGAACTCGCACTGCGCAGGGCCGTACTCGACGTTGCCGGCCTCGACGTCCACGAAGCCCATGAGGCCCTGCGTGAGCGAGCCGAAGACGGGCTCCATCACGTTGGCACGCTCGAGCGAGTATGCCTGGAGTCCGTCGGCGAACGGCTGACCGTCCTTGTCGATCAAGTAGAACTCGATCTCGACTCCGACCGACGTCGTGTATCCGAGCTCGGCGAGACGGTCGACAGCGCGGTGAAGAACGCTACGTGGAGCGGTCGGGACGAGGTCGCCGTGATGGTTGTACACGTCGCAGTGCACGAGCCCGGCGTCCGAACGCCAGGGCAGGTAGCGGAAGGTGGACAGGTCGGGGCGGGCGATCAGATCCGGCATGCCGGTGTCCCAACTGGAACCCACCATGCCGTCGACCACATCACCAAGCACGTCCCACGACAGGGCGACATCACAGAAGGCGACGCCCGGACCCGTCACTTTGTCGATGAAGTGCTTGACCGGGATGCGCTTACCCCGCGGGTGACCCTGATGGTCTGACCAGAGGATCTCGATCTCCTTCAGGCGACCAGAGGCCGCCTCCGCTTCGATGTGTCGAAGCGCTTCCTCGTGACCGAGGCCCTTGAGCCCCGGGCCGTCGAACTCGGCTGCCATGAATCCTCCTACAGATCTCTTAGCCATGCGCGTCGCATGCGCTCGTGCTGAGGGGTTCGGTGGCGCCCCCGCGAGTGAACTCCGATGGGACCGGCGACGACGCCATTCTGAACTTTCGTACACGGTATACGGAACGTGCTTGCCCGTCAATGCCCTTGCGCACGTTGCTGGACGCCGGCCGGTGCGACATCTGCAGTCACCGCTCCCCCATCCGTTGACCTGAGGACTTCTCCTGAACCAAGTCTGCGAACGGGCTCCGACCGAACCATCGCGGAAACTCACCAACGAGGAACTGTGGCCCTTCGATCTCGACGAGCCCAGCCCCCAGAGCAGCTGGAAGTGCGCGGTGGCCATACCACACTTCATTCAGGACGCGTGGTGTCGCTGTCACGATGAGGTCGACGTCGTAGTCCGGAGATCCAAGACACGCCCCCGACCCCTTGGAGTCAGCGCGTATCCACCCGCGCGAGGGATCGGTATCCGGGAACCGGAACTCGATGCAGATCCCGCCACCAGGGATGGCATTCCGATCCATCCCTTGGTGCATCCGCCACAGCAGCAGGGCAGGATCCGACTGTCGATCCGTCGGGCGCGGGAAGCGCCAGTCGACAGTCCACGCGCCAATCGCCTTGATCACCGGGTACAGGGCGCGGCCAGCATCGGTGAGCGCATACTCATGCCGCCTGGACGGCGAATCGATCGGCAACCGCTCGAGCAGACCAAGGTGCTCCAGATGACGCAGCCGGTCGGACAGCACACTCCGATTCAAGCCAGGCAGGCCGCGGTGGATGTCGTTGAACCCGCTCGATCCGACCATCAACTCACGGACGACAAGCAGGGTCCATCGATCGCCTATCAGGTTGGCGCCGATCGACACCGGACAGTACTCAACCGGGGGAACCGCCCCGGTCAACGGATGAATCTCCACCAGATTCCGCTCATCGGACCCGATCGATGTCATCTGAACTCCCTCTCGTGAGGCCGCCGGTCGAACCGATGCCATCCCGAACGACCACAGCTTCGGACCTGCAGCGCTACGCGCGGAAGAAGTGATTCGTATACGGTATTTGTTCAAACCTGAGAGTGCAAGGGGTAACGCTCGGTTCAGCCCGAATTTGCCAACCAGGGGCTTCCGGTCGGCGAGGCGGGGCGTCCTCGCGAGGCAATCTGCAGGGCGAGCCGGGTGGTGGCCGCACCTATAGCGAGTTGCACTCTCTTGGGTCCGGGATCGATCGGAACCGGGACCTACGCCGCCTGATCACGAACGGTAGGTCCGGATCTCGTACTAGAGGTTCCCCGCGAAGCGCCCTTGACTGTACCGAAATCTGGACCTCCACGCCGACTTCCTGCAGTGACGCGGCGTCCGGAGGCTGACCCGAGGAGCGCAACATGACTCACCCGAAAAGTCGCCCGAGGCCCATGGGCCGGATCGCTTTCGCAAGCCTCATCGGCACCACCGTCGAGTTCTACGACTTCTTCATCTTCGGCACCGCCGCCGCCCTTGTGTTCGGCGCCACCTTCTTCCCCGCCCTGGGCCCCGCAGGTGGGACTTTGGCCTCGCTCGCCACGTTCGGCGTCGCGTTCGTCGCCCGCCCGTTCGGCTCGGCATTCTTCGGACACTTCGGCGACCGCCTCGGACGCAAGGTGACCCTGATCTCCACGCTCATGTTGATGGGCGGTTCCACAGTCGCGATCGGTCTGCTGCCCACAGCGGCCACGATCGGTGCCGCCGCCCCGATCCTGCTGGTGCTCCTCCGGATCCTGCAGGGCATCGCACTGGGCGGCGAGTGGGCCGGCGCGGTGCTGCTGGCCGGTGAGCACGCGCCGTCGGAGAAGCGGGGCTTCTACACCATGTTCCCCCAGCTCGGCCCAGGGATCGGGCTCGCACTCGCCCTCGGGACGTTCTTGGCCACCGGCCTGACCATGTCCAACGAGGCGTTCGTGTCATGGGGCTGGCGGATACCGTTCCTGGCCAGCGTGGTGATGGTCGCGATCGGTCTTTTCGTCCGACTGAAGATCGCAGAGACTCCCAACTTCGAGAAGCTGAAGTCCGCGAACCATGTGGCCAAGGCCCCGGTCTGGGAGGTCATCCGGAACAAGCCCGTGCAGCTTCTCGCCGGCGCAGGGTCCCTCGCGATGGCATTCGCCATGTTCCACACCGGTGCGACCTGGCTGATCGGATACGGTCCGACGGCACTGGGCCTCAGCCGCAGCACCGTCCTGTCCCTCGGGGTTCTCGGAGCGCTGGCGTTCGCCGCGATGGTCCTGGTGGGCGGAGCACTGTCCGATCGTCGCGGCCGCCGGTTCGTCATCATGAGCGCTGCTCTGGTCTCGATCCCATGGTCGCTGGTTCTGCTGCCCATCGTTGGCACAGGCGCTCCGCTGGCCTTCGCCGTCGCGGTGATCGTGACGCTCGGAATCTCCGGATATGCGTACGGCCCTGTCGGCGCCCAGCTCCCCGAGCTGTTCCCGACCCGCTACCGCTACACCGGCGCCGGCATCGCCTACAGCCTCTCCGGAGTCGTCGGCGGCGCACTCCCGCCTCTCATCGCTGAAGCGTTGATCCCCCGCTTCGGCACGCAGGCCGTCGGCTACTACCTCGTCTGCTACGGGCTGATCACGGTCGGCTCACTACTCGTGCTGCGCCTTGAGACCAAGGCGATCGACTTCGACGCCCTAGAGACCACCGAACCCGAAGGAGCAGCACAGGCCTGAACCGGCCAAGCAGCGCTCATCGAGGCTCCACAACAACGAATACAGAATCTGGAAGGTGATCACATCATGAAATCACGCAGGCTACGGCGAGGCTGGCTCCTCGCCCTTGCGATGGCCACCGCACTGGTGGCCAATCCGATCCAGCCGGCGACAGGCGCTGACCCAGAGACCGTCAACGAGGTCCGGACTCGTCTGCTCGGCGCCGGTTGGGACGATCCCAACGAGATCCGGGGTCGCTCGATCGGCAACACCACGTGGCTGGTCTCGTACGGCGGGACTGTCATCCTTCACGACTCCACGATCGAGGACCAGCTGACCGACACCGGAGAGAATGCCGAGACCAACGGCTACGTCAGCCTCGACGACATCGTCGCCGCCAAGCCCGTCGCGATCCTCCAGGACCACACCCACTTCGACCAGCAGCACCACGCCGCGCAGGTCGCCGCCCGAGCGGGCACGCCGATCGTCACCGACCTGGGTGGCTGCGTGTGGACGAAGACCGACGCCATCAAGCTCGGCCTCGACCCTGCGGACGTGAACTGCAACCTGATCCGGGACGCCTCAGGAAAGCCCTTCTTCACAAATGACTCCTACTTCCTGCCGGTCGGTCAGGGGCTCGACCTCGGGATCGACGACCTTCTCGACGGCCTCAATCTCAACCCAGACCTGAGCGGCGCCGTGGGCGAGGACGCCACGCTTGGTGACTTCTTCACGTTCACCGCGTACGGCGACAAGGGTTGGCCCGAAGACCCGCTTCCGGGCGGAATCGATGCCATGGCGACGCAGATCAAGCACAGCCCGACCTTCACCAACCGCCCGTACCCCGAGCACCTCGACAGCGGGCCGAGTGTCGACCCCCTGGCGTCGGCCCAAGACATGCTCGAGGACTACAAGGACGCCAGCCCGGAGGAGATCGCCAACAACATCTGGGGGATCTACGCTCCGTTCGACCTCGAAGGATCGAACATCGCCTGGCGCGTGAAGTACCGCGACTTCTCGCTGGTCCACCACGGCTCGACCGGCCCGACCAACGCGATCGAGCCTGGCGCCACCGACGTCAAGCGCGCCTTGGAGACCCTGTCGCAGGACGACCGTGTCGACCTCGAGATCGGCGGGCTCGCCGAGCAGGTCTTCTACCTCTACGGCGGTGAGTCCCACCCCGAGCAGAAGGAGTACGCCCGCGCGATCGGGGCGAAGAAGTACTTCCCGACGCACCACTACAACTGGTTCCCTCAATGGCTCACGCAGCCGGCTGCGACCTACTGGCCGGCAATGCAGGAGACCTGGGCTGCTGGCCGGAAGGAGTACGGCACGAAGTTCCCGGAGATGTGCTACCTGACCGAGGACAACTACGCCACGCTCTGGTCGACCAAGGCATCCACATGGGCCGGGGACAAGGTCGGCACGTTCACGCCGCTCACCGGACCGGGTTGCTACACGGGATGATCCGATGCGCATGATTCAGCCCCGCATGTCGAGGCTGGGCCGCGCAGCAATGGTGGTGGGGCCGGCGACGGCAGGGGTGCTCAGCATCCTGTCGTTGCTGGCTCCGCCAGCTGCCTTCGCCCATCGCGATCCGACGATCGCCGTCGTCCTCACGGGCGTGACGCCGAAGCTGCCCGAAGGGGTGGTCCTCGAACTCCTCGACAGCGAGATGACCTACGCAGCCCTGAGGAACGATGCAGAAGAGCCCGTGTACGCCCTCGATCGGGAGCGCAAGCCGTTCCTCCAGGTGTCGGCCGACGGCGTGTACGGCGACCTCGATTCACCGTATCTCCAGTCGGCCCCCGGGCAGATCACGCAGGACTCGACGGTGAAGCTCGACTGCTGCCCCGACGGCAGATGGGCCCGACTGAGCACCAAACCGGCGTGGGTCTGGCCCGATCCTCGCCTCGATCCCCCGCTGCGCACGCCGACGACCAACGATGACCGCGGCCTCGGCGGCATGCCCTCCGACGAGCCGCTCGCCCATTGGGACTTCGATCTTCGCTACGACGACACCAGGTACACGGCCAAGGGAGTTGTCGAACGGCGGCAGGTCGGCGAAGTGACGACGAAGATCGAGCACGCACCAGACGGGATCTCTGCCTCGGTGATCGAAAGCAGGCCGCCCCAGATCAGGATCCAGGTAAGCAAGGGAACTAACGTCGAAGTCCTGGATGCCGACGGCGCCAGCTTCATCCAGATCTCGCCAAGAGGCGCCTACGGCCGAGTCGCAAGCGCCTCGTACCAGGCGCACCTCCGGGCGACAGGTCTGTCGACACCCGAAAGCGGGGCCTGGCAGCCGATCGCCGGTGGTGGCCCCGGCAAAGCCACCTGGGCCGATCTGCGCCTCGACTACCAGGCCAACATGCCTGACGATGCCGGGCAGGCCCAGGCTGCGTCGGTCGACAAGTGGAGCATCCCTGTGCTCGTCAACGGCGAGCGCTCCGAGATCAGCGGCGTGTCGAGGTGGAAGCCGGCCACGCCGCCGCCCCTGCCGAGCGAGGAAGGCAGCACCGGCTTCTGGGCAGCAGGCGGCACGGCGTCGTACCTCGTCGCCGGGGGCCTGACCATCGCTGTGCTCGGCGCGTACGCGCTGTCCCGCGCTCGAAGGAAGGAACCAACATGACTGTTAAGGACACGCGACTCCGCGTCGGGTCGGCCGTTGCTGCACTGGTGATCGCATTCGGCGTAGCCGGCTGCGGAGGATCCGACGAGGCGCAGACCCCATCGATCACCAAACCAAAGGAGCTGTTCAAGGACGTAGCTCTGTCCTACGACTCCCGCACCGCAGCCACGAAGCCGAAACGTGTCGAGGTCGCTCAAGGGCAAATGGTCGTCATCGCCGTCATCAGCGATGTCCCGGGGATCGTCTCGGTGGAGGGACACAACGTCGAGCGCGACGTGCGCGCGAAGGAGGTCAGCACCCTGGTCATCAGCGCCGACGCGTCAGGCTCCTATGACGTGACGATGAAGGGCAAGGGCGTTGACACACATCTAGCCGAACTGGAGGTCACAAAGTGAACAGGATCAGCAACGTCAGGCGCGTGTTCGCCGGGTCCGCCGTCGCGCTCAGCCTGCTCGGGCTCGCGGGGTGCGGCACGGCGGCGGCAGAGCACGCCGGACACCACGAGCACACGTCGCACCAAGCAGAGTCCACGCAGCCCGAGCACTCCTCGCACCCCGAGGGCGAGCACCACACGATCAACATCACGGTGGAGAACGGTGAGGTCGTCGTCGACTCCGACCGAATCACCGTCGCAGTGGGCGATCGTGTGGAGCTGAAGGTGACCTCCGACGTCTCCGATGAGGTGCACCTCCACGGCTACGACATCGCGGAGGACGTCGACCCAGGAACCCCGGCCACCATCTCATTCGTCGCCGACGTTCCCGGGCAGTTCGATGCGGAGCTCGAGCAACGCCATCAGAAGATCCTGGAGTTCGAGGTCAGATGAGCGGCTGGTCGTCACCCGACACGGCCGTGCTCGCCCATGGAATCGGAGGCAGATCCGACCTACCGGTTGCGCCGTGGCTCGCGACCTATGCGGGGGCGGCCGTCGTCGCGTTCACCTTCTTCGCCCTGGCTTCGCTCTGGGCGACGCCCAGGCTGCGCGGAACAGATGCCGGCGTGGCCGTGCCTTTGCTGCAACGCGTGGCAGACGCACGGCTGACCCGGATCCTCCTGCGCCTGGCCGGCGTGCTTCTGCTGGGCGTGTTTCTCACGGTCGCGTGGTTGGGACCGGACGACCTCGGACGCACCAACCCCGCTCCGACCTGGTTCTACGCCTGGTTCTGGGTGGGGTTGGTGCCGACGTCGCTGCTGTTCGGGCCGGTGTGGAAGCTCTTCAACCCGTTGCGGACCGTCACGGATGCCCTACGCGTGACGTTGCGGGTGAAGCACCATCGCCTGCCGACCTGGCTGTCCTACTGGCCCGCGACTGCGGGTCTGCTCGTCTTTCTATGGATCGAGCTCGTGTACGACATGGCGGCCTCGCCGCGGGCGGTAGCGCAGTTCGTCTCGATCTACTGCTTGATCCACACGGCCGCAGGCACCTTCTTCGGCGGTGCCTGGTTCTCTCGTGCCGACGGATTCGAGGTCTATTCCTCGCTGATCGCACGCGCCGCGCCGATCGGTCGGCGTACTGACGGCAGGCTGGTGCTACGCAACCCCCTGGACGGGCTCGCCGGAACGCCGATCAAGCCCGATCTGACCCCGGTCGTCGTCGTGGTCCTCGGTTCGACTGCCTTCGACGGCCTCAGTCGCACCTCGTGGTGGTCGAGCCTCGTCGCAGGCACAGGCCGTGCGGAATACCTGCTGTTCGGCACCATCGGGTTGCTCGTGACCATAGGATTCATCGCCCTGACCTTCTCGACCGCCATGCGGCTGACCCGACGACACCTGAAGCTGGATGAGAACCCCGGGCCAGACTTCGCGCCGACCCTCATCCCGATTGCCATCGGCTACACCGTCGCCCACTACTTCTCCTTCGTCCTCTTCCAAGGGCAGCAGGGCATCCTGCTCGCCAATGACCCGCTCTCGATCGGCTGGGACCTGTTCGGGCTGAGCGACGCGACAGTCAACTACACGCTGCTATCGGGGACGCAGATCTCGATCGTTCAGATATCGGCGATCGTCCTTGGCCACGTGGTGGCGGTCATTTCCGCCCACGACCGATCAGTTCGCCTCTTCAACCCGACAGCGACCGTTCGTGGGCAGTACCCGTTGATGGCCGTGATGGTCGCCTACACAGCAGGTGGAATCGCGCTGCTCGCAGGATCCTGACCCGAGCGGCGTACGCCCTGGGTCGGCTTGGCGTGGGATCGCGCGCCACCAACCGTGAGGCTCATCAGGGGCGTACGTCGGGACTCTTGTCGTCTCGACGCATGAGCCCTGACAACACTCGAGGAGAGCAGGATCCAGGGAGCTGTCCGGATGTGAGTTATCGGGACCCAAGCCTGGGCTGTCCTTTCGACATCGACGCGCGCGTTGAGCGGCGGTGTTGCCACGCCGATCGCGATCCGGGCACGGATCGGAGTGCCGCTGTCTCCCCAGTTCAGCATGCCCTGGCACGATCGAGACTCGCTGACCTGTTCGGGCGCTGGTCAAGTTGGTGGCCTTGGTCGGTAGTTGGGGACTTGACCAGTACGTCGAGTCCGAGGTGGCGGCGGCCTTCCTCACGCACTTTTCAGCGACGGCGTCGGCGGCCACGAAAAGTGAACGGGCCACTCGGGATCACCGGTCAGACCCGTGATCCCGAGTGGCCCGTCGCCCCATCTCGTTGAAGATGTGCACCCGCTGGGCCGCCCAGCCGGAGGCCGCGAGCAGGACCCCCGGGCTCGCGGCTATGCCGGGATGGTGATGGTTTCGCCTGGTGCCACGGGGACGAAGAGACCGCCGAGACCGTCCGCCTCGAATGCCGCCTGCATCGAATCGGCCCCTTCGGTGAAGTGCCGCCAGCCTTCGGTGTGGCACGGCACCACGTGCTTCGCATCGACAAGTCGCGCGACCTTGACCATGCCCTCGTTCGACATCGTGATCATCGTGCTGTCCAGGATCTCGGCAAACCGAGCGCCACCACCGAACATCACCACGATGTCCACCGGAGCGATGTGAGCGGCGATCTTCTCGGCCACCTCGAGCGAGTAGTTGTCGCCGGTGAGGTAGACCTTGGGAGCGTTCGGCGCCTCGAGCAGGAATCCCAGAACAGGGGCGAGCTCCTCGCAGAGCGGTGCCGGTCCGTGCTGCGCCGGCAGGCCAGTGATCGTCATGACCCCGCCGCCGGGCAATGGCAGGGTGGTGGACTCGAAGTCAGCCAAGCCGATCACCTCGGGGCCAAGCCTCTTCGCCCCGTCAGCCGTGGTGATGACCTTCCCCGCGGCCAGGGCGACCTGCCTGCCCAGTGTGTCGAGGTGGTCATGGTGGTGATCGTGAGTGACGAGGACCGCGTCGATCGGCCCGATGTCTTCGGCGGCCACGGCCGGTCCACGAGTCTTCACCAAGTCGATCCCGTCCACGTCGTACGTCTGTGGGGGATCGAACGTGGGATCGATCAGGATCCGTAGGCCGGCGAGCTCAGCGACGGCCGTTGCTCCGCCAACCAGCGTGTAGGTGAACGTCATGGTGCAACCTCCATTAGTAGGCTGTAGGTTGTCGGACAACCTACGACTCGCCAGTGACACTAGTGAGCCGAGCCGTGATGCGTCAATAAGCAATCCAGTGCCACTGCGTCCCACTAGCTGGTGCTTCCTTGACAGGGCAGGTCCGTCCGGCGCCCACAGTTCTCGCCGCCGCACACTCGTCCGAACTCCCGGTCGGGACAGGGCTGGTCCGCAACAATCACCGCCCGCCGCAGCGGGCGTATTGGCTGTTGGTCAGCGTGGTGCAGTGGGTGTGCGAGAAGCGGTTGAGCTCGACTCGCTCGCGACCGCCGCGGCGTCCGCCCCTGGCCGAGACAGGTTGACGATTGCATCGATGATCGCCCGAGCGCCTTGTTCGTCGCGGTTCCGCAATGCCTGCGACAAGTCAAGGTGAACCCGAGCACTCACGGGCAGTGCGTCGGGGAACGTCTCGGCTGTTGTATCCAGGTTCGCCCGGATTCCAAGGCGGAATAGGTCGCGAATGCTGCTGTAGACCATCTCGAACAGAGGGTTGTGGCTGAGCTTGCAGAGAGCAAGGTGGAACTCGTAGTCGTAACCGAGGTACTTGTTCACGTCACCTGTTGCGGCGACCTCGACCAGTTCCTTGGCCAGTTCACCGAACTCGTCAAGCTCGGCATCTGTCGCCCGCTCTACGGCCAGCGTGATCGACGCATTCTCGATCAGTTCTCGAAACTCTGCGACGTAGGGAGTCATCGACTCCTGTGCTACGAGCGCACTCACCTCCCTCATGAGGCTCTCGAAGGAGCCGTCTCGAACGAAGGTTCCCTCGCCGACGCGGCTCTCGACGAGTCCGAGGGTTCCGAGCTTCTGCAATGCCGCCCGCACGGACGCACGACTGACTCCGTAGTTCTCCGAGAGCGTGTGCTCAGCGGGAAGCTTCTGTCCTGCCTGAAACTCCCCGGCCAGGACCCGCGCCTTGAGGTCGTTGAACACCTGGTTCGCGACACCATCGCGGTTGATCTTTTCGATCGGCCGTACCACCGTGCCTGCTCCTCCGAAGCCGTGGACCTTCCGGGCAACCCGGGCGGGCCCGGGCCCGCCATGTCGGTTGTCTGACAGCAGAAGGATACCGGTCGCAGCGAGGCTGCGCGTCGTTCGGGCGCCTACCCCTTGACATCGGTGTGACGCGAGTCATACCGTCGCTGTCAGTTGTCTGACAACCTACAGATCGGGGCATCGAATGCGAATCACCAGCGTGCGGATCATCCAACCCAAGACACCAGGACTCAATGACTTCGGCATTCCGTGGAACCCCACCGTGCTGCGGATCGAGACCGACGAAGGCATCTACGGCATCGGTGAGATCGGCCTGCCCATGGGCCATGCGGCTCACGGGCAGGTGGGACTCGCTCGTGACTATGCGCCGCTGATCATTGGCATGGACCCGTTTCAGACGAGTGCGATCTGGGAGAAGCTCTATCGGCAGACGTTCTGGGCGATGGGTGGAGGCATGCTCATCTTCGGGGTCATCAGCGCGATCGACAACGCGCTCTGGGACCTGAAGGGGAAGGCCCTGGGAGTGCCCGTCTACCAGCTGCTTGGCGGGAAGACCAACGATCGACTGCGCGCCTACGCCTCTCAGATCCAGTTCGACTGGGCCCCATCGCTGGGCACCATGGTGACGCCCGACGACTACGCCGAGGCGACCCGCAAGGCGCTGGCCGACGGTTTCGACTGCGTGAAGGTCAACCCGATCGGCTTCGACCTCGACGGCCGTTGGATGACGTGGAACATGCACGGCGCCCTCACTCATCAGCAGGTCCGGACCGCGGTCGAACGGGTCGCCGCCGTTCGGGAGGCGGGTGGCGAGGATCTCGACATCATCATCGAGCTGCACTGCCATACCGACGCCAACACAGCCATCCAGCTCGGCAGAGAGCTGGAGCAGTTCCGGATCCTCTATTACGAAGAGGCCACGGCGCCGCTGAACTGGAAGACCATGAAGGAGATCGGGCAGCGCATCAACATCCCGATCGCCACCGGCGAACGCCTCTACAGTCGGTTCGGTTTCCGGCCCTATATCGAGCACCAGGCGGTCAACATCGTCCAGCCGGACCTCGGCACCTGCGGCGGTTTCACCGAGTGCCGCACGATCTGCGACATGGCATCGACCTATGACATCGGCGTGCAGCTGCACCTCATCGGCAGCCCGATCTCGACAGCGGCCGCACTCCAGATGGAGGCGGTCCTACCCAACTTCGTCATCCACGAGCACAACAACACGAGCCTGGTGCCGGCGAACATCGACCTCTGCGTCAACGACTACCAGCCCAAGGACGGCTGGTTCGAGATTCCCGATCTTCCCGGAATCGGTCAAGACCTGACCGAGGCGGCCTACGCGAGCGCGGACACGATCGTCGTGAACTGACCTCACGCCGTCAGAGCACCTCATTCCACCATCACAATCCCATCCAAGGAGTCACCATGAAGTACCTCATCGTCGGCGGCGGTGCGATCGGGTCGGTTCTCGCCGCGTACATGACGCAGGCGGACAAGGACGTCACCCTCCTGACCCGGGGCGCGCACTTCGATGCCATCCGAGCCAACGACGGCCTGAAACTTCACTACGCGCCGGACAGGGTGGACCACCTGGTGCCGGTCAAGGTCGCAAACGAGGAGGAGTACGACGAAAAGCCCGACGTGGTCATCGTCGCCGTCAAGGCCTACTCGCTCCCGTCGATCTATGGGTTGCTCGACCGCGTATGTCGCACCGACACCGTGATCCTTCCCCTGATCAACGCGCTGGACATCGGCCGGGAGATCGACGAAGGCATGTCCACCTCCGCCATCGTCGCCCAGGGCGAGGCCTACGTCGCGTGCGAACTGGTTGAGCCTGGTCAGTGCAAGCACAAGCTCGACTTCTTCCGGATCGTCTTCGGCCCTCGCCTCGGACAGCCGGCCATCGACCTCGCGCCTCAGATCCGTCAGGACCTCATCGACTGTGGCTGCACGGCGGAGATCTCGGAGAACATGCTCCAGGCCGCGCTCATGAAGTTCTGTCGGGTGTCGGCGACGTCCGGCGCCATGGTCTATTTCAACGCCCCGCTGGGTGCGATCGTCGCTGACCGTGAGAAGTGCGACTTCATGGTCTCGCTCTGCAAGGAGCTGATCGCCATCGCCGACGCCGCCGGCTGTCCCTTCCCCGAGGAGTTCGACGCAGTCGACGACCTGCTAACGATCGCCCGCACGATCGACCCGAACTACAAGACGTCGCTGATGTACGACTTCCTCGCCGGGAAGACGGTCGAGTCCAAAACCATGTTCCACGACCCCTATCGCCTTGGCCGTGAGCTCGGACTGGACATGGCCTCCTATGGCAAGGTCTGCGAGCTCTTCGGACATACCGGGTGAGCGTTCGTCCCCTCTGACCGGGCGAGGCCTCGGGCACCCCGCCCTCCGACATGCCCCCGCTGCATCCCCGCAGCGGTTGGGCACCGACCGCAATGAATCGCCTCTCGTACAATCCTTCCAACGACCGATGGAGGTCGCCATGACCGTCGCCGAGCACTCTCCGCGCACCTATGCCCGATGGACGCGGGTAGGAATCCCCCTCCTCATCATCTATCTGCTGACGATGGTGGACCGGACGAACATCAGCATCGCCGCATCGGACATCATCACCAGACTCGAGCTCACCAGCGCCGCGACGGGTGTCTTGCTGTCCGCGTTCTTCTGGGGCTACGTCATCACCATGGTTCCGGGAGGCGTACTGGCTGATCGCACCAGTCCTGTACGCGTCATCTCCTGGGCCCTCGCCGTCGTCGGCGTCACCGCCGCACTGACGGGCATCGTCGAGAACTTCACGCTCCTTCTCGTGGTACGCGTTGCCCTTGGTCTTGCAGAAGGCGTGATCTTCCCGGCCTTTGCCGTGCTGTTCCTGAAGTGGTTCCCCAGCCACGAGCGAGGGCGCGCCGTGGCCGCGACGACCTTCGCCGTTCCGCTCTCGACAGTGGTTGCAGCCCCGCTCGGCGGCTGGATGATCGATCAGTGGAACTACCAGACGATGTTCATCCTGCAGGGCCTACCGGCCATCATCGTCGCCATCATCTTCGCTCGTACGGCCTCCGACGACCCGGCCAGCGATCACCGCATCAGTGCGACGGAGCGTGACCTGATCCTGGCCTCCCGCGCGGCGGACACCCAGGCCGAAGGTCGCTTCAGTGAAGTGATCGGCAAGCCCTTGGTCTGGATCGTCGGCTTCACGTTCTTTCTCTGGGTCAGCGGAATCTACGGCTTCAACCTCTGGATGCCCAGCCTGATCAAATCGCTCTCCCAGAGTGGCATCGGCGCAGTTGGCCTCCTCTCCGCCATCCCGTTCGCGGCGGGCGGTCTGGGCCTCTTCATCAACTCCTGGTTGTCGGACCGGTCGAAGCTGTCGCGCAGCTGGTTCATCGCAACCCCGTTGACCATCGGCGCGATCGCCCTCATGCTCCAGCACTACATGGACCTGGGACTCGTAGGAGACATGGTCCTCCTGAGCTTCGCCGGCCTCGGCCTCTTCGCAGGAACCGGCCCTTGGTGGTCATGGATGGTTTCGCTGTTCCCCCAGAACCAGGTGGCCGGCAGCGTCGGGCTCATCAACGTGTTCGGCAATCTCGGAGGCATCGTCGCCCCCGTTCTCCTCGGTGTCCTCGGTGGCGCAGCCGGTGGCGGATCCAGCTTCTACGTGCTGGGCTACGGCCTGGTCATCGCCGCCGCTCTGGTGATCGGCCTGTCACTTCGCCATGGACAGCGCAGCGATACGCCGAACAAGGTCGCGATGGCCAAGGCGGGATCAGCGCCGGCCGACTCTTAGAGGGGCGTGTCACGTACCAGTCGCGAGTTCGCGAGTACGAATTCTGGACTACCGATGCCTCAGGAGTGCCTATGTAATCGAGACACGCGCGTATGAACGTCGGTCGTTCGTGCAGAGAGACCCATGAGCCAAACGCTAGTCAACGAGAAAGGCGGACCCATGTCCGATTCTGAGATTCCGAGTGGCACCGTAGACGAGTGGGGGGTGCTGTTCGCCGGCTACGCGCCATGGCCATTCCCATCCGAGATGGGCGTGACCATCGATGCCGCCTCCAGCGTCTCCTTCTTCCGCTCCGGCGACAAGACGATCATCCACGATCCCGGGTTTGTCCCGGACCGCAAGGTGATTCTGGACCCGCTGCGCGACCGGGGGGTCGCCCCGACCGACGTCACAGATGTGGTCATCAGCCATCATCACCCGGACCACACCCTCAACATCGCGCTCTTCGAGAACGCTCAGACCCATGACGTCTGGGGCATCTACAAGAACGACAAGTGGCACGTCCGGATGGCTGAAGGCGTCGACGTCGCACCGGGGGTGCGGCTCATCCAGACGCCGGGGCACACCGACCAGGACATCACCATGCTCGTGAACACCAAGGACGGCCTGGTCGCCTTCACCCACCTCTGGTGGCGTCCCGACACCCCGACCAACGATGACCCCGTCGGGACCAACAACGAGGCTTTCCACCTCAGCCGTGAACGGGTCCTGGGCTTGCAACCGGCTCTCATCGTCCCAGGCCATGGGCCTGCCTTCGAGCCGACGAGCAAGACGCCGCGATAGCCGGGGTCGGGAAGGACCCTGCATGAGTCAGCCGGGCAACGCGGTCGTGTTGCCCGGCTGACTCATGCAGGGGTGGAACGGTGAACTCGACAGCTCCGAACGTCATGACGGAGCGAGGAGAACGAGCGGTGCAGCACGCCGCTCCATATCCAAACCCGTCAACAACACGGATACCGACTCGATCCTCGCTAGGCGGGGCTGCTAGGGGATCAGGTAGCAGGTCCCTATCGCCTCTCGGCTGTTCCCACCTCGAAGGCAGACAGACCTCTTTCATTCAGACGTACCCGCCCTACCCGGTGGCCACTCGCGCGCCGTCGTACCCCCTTGTGGGACGTGACGATGACGATCCACAAGCTGGCGGCTGGATCGGGGTATGAGTACTTGACCCGGCAGGTCGCCGCGCAGGACTCGACCGAGCTCGGCGACATGGCGCTGGCCGACTACTACGCCGCCAGGGGCGAGGCACCAGGTCGCTGGGTCGGGTCCGGGCTGACCGGTCTCGGCTGCTCAGACACGGGTGCTCTCGCGGAGGGCGATCTCGTCACCGCCGAGCAGATGGGGCACCTGTTCGGTACAGGTGAACACCCTGTCACGGGCCGGCCGTTGGGGCGTCGGCAGCGGTCGGACGGGGTGGCCGGTTTCGATCTGACGTTCAGTCCGGTCAAGTCGGTCTCCACTTTGTGGGCCGTTGCCTCGCCCAATGTTGCAAGGGCGATCGAGTACGCCCACAACGCTGCGGTGGCCGATGCGCTCGCCTACCTGGAACACGAGGTGCTCTTCACCCGGGAGGGGGCCGATGGAGCTCGGCAGGTCGAGACCCGTGGGTTGATCGCGGCCGCGTTCGTGCATCGCGACTCCCGGGCCGGGGATCCCGACCTGCACACCCATGTCGCGGTCGCGAACAAGGTCCAGGCCCGCGCGTCGGGCAAGTGGCTCTCGGTCTACGGGGTGGTGCTGTTCCAGCACGCTGTGGCGATCTCGGAGACCTACAACACCGCCCTCGAGGCCCGGCTTCATGACGTCCTCGGTGTCCGGTTCGCCGAACGCCCTGCCTCGACGGGTCGCCGCAGCGTACGCGAAATTGTCGGGGTCGATGCCGACTTGTGTTCGCGCTGGTCTCGTCGTGGGAGCGACATCAACGACCTCGAGCACGAGCTCACCAACGGGTTCGTTCGCGACCACGGACGCCAGCCAACCGAGAAGGAACGTCTCGCCCTGGTCCAACGAGCGAATCTGGAAACCCGAACACCCAAGCACGAGCCACGCGCCGAGTCCGAACAGCGCGCCGCGTGGCGCGGTGACGCCGCCGAGGTGCTCGGTGGGGATGCTGCGATCGGGGCGATGGTCCGCAAGGCAATCCGCCCGGCGGCCGGGTCGTGCAACGTCGCGGCTACCGTGGATCCTGCGACGATCCGGGCAATCGCGATCGCGACGATCACCGAGCTCGAGATCCATCGTGCGACCTGGCAGATCTGGCACCTCAAGGCAGAAGCCGAACGCCAGATCCGAACCCTCGGTCTCGCCACCGCCGACGCACTCCCCCACCTCGTCTGCGACGTCGTCGAGGCCGCCAAGCGGCTCTCGGTCCACCTCACTCCCGAACTCGACCCGATCACCCAGAGCACGGCAGAGCCTCCGGGTATGCGGCGCTCGGACGGCACCAGTGTCTACCGGCACACCGGAGCCGACCGGTACACCAGCCAGCGAATCCTCAACGCCGAAGACCGAATCGTCCAGGCCGCTGGGCGTACCAGCGACTTCGCCTTCACCAACGATGAGGTCGAGATCGCGATTCTGGAGAGTGCCGTCAACGGCATCGAGCTGAATCGCGGTCAACATGACCTCCTCCGCGACATGGCAGGCAGCTCCAACCGGGTACGTCTCGCGCTTGCCCCGGCAGGCACCGGGAAGACCACCGCGGTCCGCGTGCTGACGCGGATCTGGTCCGGCAACGGCTACGCCGCCGTCGGTCTCGCACCTTCCGCGGCCGCCGCGGCCGTCCTCGGCGAGGCCACCGGCATCACCACCGACACGCTGGCCAAACTCGACTGGGAACTCCTCAAACCCGGCCGCACCAGCACCGCGGGGATCAGCCAGCGGATCACATCCGGCACCCTGGTCGTCATCGACGAGGCCGGGCTCGCCGACACCTTGACCCTCGACCGCGTCATCGACCATTGCCTCGCCCAAGGCGCCATCGTGCGACTGCTCGGTGATGACCAACAGCTTGCCGCCGTCGGCGCTGGCGGCATCCTGCGCGACATCGCCGACCGGTTTGGTGCCGCCCGGCTCAACGAGGTCGTACGGTTCGCCGACCCCACTGAGGCCGCCGCATCCCTTGATCTTCGTGAAGGTGACCTCGCAGCGCTCGGGTTCTATCTCGACCAAGATCGCCTCCACACCGCCGACCAGGACGGCACCATCAGCGACGTCCTCGACGCCTGGCACCGCGACCGGACCGCCGGGCTCGACTCCCTCATGCTCGCCTCCACCCGCGACCTCGTCGCGCACCTCAACCGCCGCGCACGAGCCGACCGGCTCGCGGGCATGACCCCGAAGGTGGAGGTCGACCTCGCCGATGGAAACAGGGCCTCGGTCGGGGACACCGTCATCACGCGCCTCAACGACCGACGCCTACGAGTTGCGGCGACCGACTGGGTCAAGAACGGTGACCGCTGGACCATCACCCATGTGCGCCGCGGCGCGCTCACTGTCCAGCACACCACCACCGGCCTGAAGGCGGTGCTCCCCGCCGAGTACGTCGCCGACCACGTCGAACTCGGCTACGCCTCCACCGTCCACACCGCCCAAGGCATCACCGCAGACGTCATGCACGGGATCGTCACCGGGCGCGAGGACCGCCAGATCCTCTACACCATGCTCACCCGTGGCCGCCACGAGAACCACGCCCACATCATCACCGAGCCCGACGCTACGGCCGAGTGCGACCAGCACCCTCTGCCCGGCCTCGACGAACAACTCACCGCCACCCAGACCCTCGAGAACATCCTCGCCCGTGACGGCGCCGCGGCATCGGCCACCACGGTGCTTCGACGCGGCCGCAGCAATGCCACCCGGCTCCAGTTCGCCGCGACGCGCTACGCGGATGCGGTTGCGACCGGTTCACATCACGTGCTCGGCAACGCCTGGGAGGACGCTCTGGAGGCAGCGGGGCCAGGTCCGCTCCCGTGGTTGGCCGCGGTCCCGTTCGACGTTGCGCGTCACGAGAAGTGGGGTCCGTATCTGGCCGCCTGCGCGCGCCATGTCACGGAGTCTGCTCGGCGCTTCCACGCTGATCTGGACAATGCCGGAGTCGCGGTATCGGAGGCTGGACCGCACGGCTGGGTGGATCGCGCCCGTGCGGTACTCGGCGACCTGCGAGAGCCGGTGGCGTTGTGGCGGGCAGCGCACGGGGTCCCCGAGGACGATCGGCGTCCGACTGGTCCACCGGTCACGGATCCGGTCGCAGCGCGCTACCAGCGTGATCTCCTGCGCCAGGTTCGTGACCGGTGCAGCGAGGGCGTGCGGGCTTGGCAAGACATCGTGCTGAACTGCACCCGGACACCGGACGAGGACACCCAAGGTCGAGGCGAGGCCCTAGAGCTCGCAAGACGGCTCGATGCCCTCCAGCGTCACGGCTACGATGCGAGCCGCCTGCTCCGACGGGCGTTGGCGCGGGGGCCGCTTCCTGCCGAGCACGCGGCTGCTGCGTTGACCTACCGGGTGCGCAAGCTTTCCCCGACACCTTCTGTACCTAGGGCTCGCGACGGTCGACGCCGCGCCCTCAACGAGCCCTTGCCGCAGATGGGTCAGCAAGCGAACACGGAGGCACCACCCTCCATGGGTCTGTGACCGCCAGTTGCGTATGCCCGGCAGATTTCAGGCCGCGCCAGGGTCATCGGCATGCACCTGCTCGACGTGCGCCGTGCCCGAGGCCGCGTACGCCCGCAGCTGATCCAGCGCCTGGCTGGCTC
This sequence comes from Nocardioides sp. NPDC006303, assembly GCF_040613175.1. Lineage (NCBI taxonomy): Bacteria > Bacillati > Actinomycetota > Actinomycetes > Propionibacteriales > Nocardioidaceae > Nocardioides > Nocardioides sp. NPDC006303. The sequence goes on along the minus strand of NZ_JBEXRR010000012.1, from coordinate 40,444 downwards.
GGCGACGAAGGGTGCGAGCCGCCTGAGGTCGATCCCGGGCGACAAGTTCCACGGCCGCGGGCGTGGTGAGGCCAAGTCGGCCGCGATGCGATGGCGCGTCGACGGCGTCGGCCGCGATCGCGAGGTCATGCAGGAGCGTGACCTGATCCTCGTCGACGGCTCCGTCGGCGATGGCCAGACCGACGAAGGCATCGAACTCCGCAGCCGCATCGAGGCTGGCTTCCCCGCCCGGATCGACGCCGGGAATGGACTGGGCGAGGGCCGTGAGATCGGCAGCGAGGTGCACTTGGCGCCAGGTCCGGTCGCAGCGATGCCCGACACCGAGCTGGCCGGCAACTTGGCGTCTGGTCGCGTTGAGCAGTGCCCGCGCGATCCAGGGCGTCCGAAGCCGATGAGCCTGGGATGCCTGCACCCACAGCTCCGAGGCGACCAGGGCGTCGACGTCCGGGGACAGATCGCTCAGTGCCTCGGCGACGCGACAGGCGCCGGGGATCAAGAGCCACACCAGGGCGGCGACGGCCGACCGGTCCGACGCGGTCAGCTTCGCCAGCTCGCGCAGCACTGTCAACTTGTCCTCGAGGCTCGCCTGTTGGGTCCAGCTCCGCAGGTCGGTCAGGTCGTCGACGACCGCGAGACATGGATCGGTCGCGCACCATCGCTCCCATCCGGTCCGCGCTTCGGCCAGCAGCGGTGATCCTGGATCATCGAATCCGTACTCATCTGCAACGCTCATCGGTGCCTCCTGCCTGGGGTCACCAGGTAGGTGCGCAGCACGAAGACGCCTCTTGAGCGTGCCAGATCCGAAGAGTTATGTTTTGGTATGCCCATCGGCCACGAGGGCTCGTTGCTGGAGGCCGCTCGCGTTGCTCGCGGGTTGACCCAAGAGGCGCTCGCGCGCCGATGCGGAACGTCACAGCCGTCGCTGTCGGCTTACGAACGTGGCACGAAGTCGCCCACGCTGGCGGTCCTCGAGCGGATCTTGCGCTGCCTCGACTTCGAGCTCGCCCTCAACGAGCGGATCGTCTTCCACCAGATCGAGGTCGCCGGGCCCGGGCGATCCACGGCCCTGGTGCCGAACCGGCTGTGGCGGTTGTCGCCCGAGCGGTGCTTCGCGCCGCTATGGGTATGGCACGGTCGCGATCACAAGGTGCTCTCCCTGGGTGATCGCGACAAGCGGGCTGCTGGTTATGCCTGGCTGTTGCGCTACGGCGACGAAACGCAGCTCTTCGAGCACCTCGACGCTGCACTTCTGGTCGACGTATGGCCCGATCTGGTTGACGGCCTGCCTCCGGAGATTCGCGAGGCGTGGTGGCCGTTGATCGGCTGGACCAAGGATCAAGCCATCGAGGAGCTGATCCTCGCCGACGCTCAGGCATGGGGGCAGGACTACCGACGCCGAACCGCGACCCGCGCGAAGAGGTTGCGGGTGTTTCGGCGGCTGGCCGAATACGGGTTGGACCCCGATCAGATCCGAGCACTGATGCGGCACTGGTGACGGGCCCGGCCATCACCACCGGCGTCGGCACGCCCGGGCAGCATCACGCGGCGGTGTCACCGTCATCAACCTCCTGCTCGACCCGCGCGATGACCCCGTCCTCCCCTGGTGCGGGCGGGAGGGTGAGCAGGGTGCCGTCGGGGTTCTCCCGGCGGAAGGTGCGCTCCATGTGGGCCGCCGGGGTCCGGTCGATGGTGGTGTCGACCTCGATGTAGAAGCCCTCGGTGATGGCCGATGAGGTGTGGCCCAGGAAGGTGGCTGCCGCATCACTGTCCATGCCGCGGGCGATGACAGTTGCTCCGGTGCGGCGGTACCAGCGCAGGCTGATCCCGGAATCGGCGAGGCCGGCATCGACGAGGAACTCGCGGAAGGTGCGGCGTACGTTGGGCGGGACGAGCGGACCGCCGGTGCGGCCGGCAAAGATGGTGCGCTCAGTGGGGACACCGCGCATCCGACGGCGGATCACCGCAGCCGCGAACTCCGGGACCGGGACGACCCGGTTCGAGGAGTCGGTCTTCGGGCGTTCCTGGCGGAAGGTGCCCTTCTTCTTGCGCTGCACCACGGTGCCGGTGACCGCGGCGACCATGCCTGCGGGGCCGTCGGTGATGTCGCAGGGGCGCAGGGCCAGCACCTCGCCGGGGCGCATCGCGGTGCCGAGCAGGATCTCGATGATGTCGCGGACCTGGCCGTCGGGTTTCGGGCCCGGCAGCCCGGGCTGGGTGCGCCAGTTGGCGGCGGCCTCGCGGATCTTGCTGACCTGGTCGAGGGTGAGCGCCTTTGGCTTGTTCTTCACCGCGCGCAGCCGTGAGGTGCCCTGGACCGGGTTGCGGTTGATCGCGTCGTGACGCAGCGCGTAGCCGAAGAGAAGGTTGAGCACGGTCCGGGTCTTACGGGCGCGGGAGGGCGAGTCGACCTCCTGGGCATTGAGCAGCGCCTCCACTCGGCCGGTGGTGAGCTCGGCGAGGGTGAAGTGCTCGAACGCGGGCAGGATGTACAGGCGGACCTGGTCGCGGTAGTGATCCTTGGTGCCGTCGGCCAGCTCCTTGGTCTCCAGGTCAGCGTCCCAGCGTTCGACCAGGGTGGTGAACGGGGCGTCGGGGCGCAGGTCGCCGGCGTGACCGAAGCCGGGGCGCCGTAGCAGGCGCTTCTTGAGTTCGCGCCGTGCCTGCGGTGCTGTCTCTCGGCTGACCCGAACCTGCCGGACCCTACCGTCGGCATCGCGCACTCGGGTCTCAGCGATCGTCTTCTCACCCTTACGGCGAGTGGTGATCGTGCCGTAGGTGCCGATGTCGATACGCGGTCGAGTCATCACCGCTCACCCCCGTCAGCCGGCCTCCGCGTCGGGACGATGACGTTGGGCGTCCTCCGCCTCCAGGTTGGCCAGCCAAGCCTCGATCTCGCCCGCCCGGAACCGAAGCTCGCGGCCGACTCGGAATCCCCGCGGCCCGCGGCCCTGGGAGCGCAGGTCGTAGAGGGTCTGTATGGGGACGTGGAGATGGGCGCAGAGCTCGGAGAGGGTGACCACCTGACCGAGTGGCACTGACGTATCTGGGCGTGCGGGGTTCGCGTGGCTATCGGAGTTGGCTGCAGTGCTGGGAGTGTTCTCGTGGGTGTCCATGCACCCCAAGGCACCGAGCCTGCCGCGAGTGGCCGAGACGGCCCGAGGAAACTCGACCATGCTGTCGTGGGCGGAGCGGTGGTTTCGCTGAATTCGCGGAGTAAACGCGGAGCGGGCATCTGTTCATCCTTGGTTCTGGATGACGGATGCCCGCTCTGACCTGGTATTTCTTGGTGGAGCTGAGGGGATTCGAACCCCTGGCCTTCTCATTGCGAACGAGACGCGCTACCAACTGCGCCACAGCCCCAAGCGATGAGAAACGTTAGCATCTCGTCGCGGGTGTTACCCAATCAGTATGGCCTCAGGAGCCCGTGGCGCGGCCGCGGGCAGCCTCGGCGGCCTCGGCCGCTGCACGCTCGGCCTCTTCGGCCTGGCGGACGAGCTCGGAGTCGGCGGCGTTGCGACCCGAGCTCCACACACCAGTGGCGTCCAGGTCGATGGTGCGGACGGTGCGGCGCGGCGCGGCCTCCTTGGAGACGTACGTCGGCAGCGGTGTCTCCACCGGCTTCCAGGATCCCGCGGGGAGGTGCTCGCCGGTGTCGTCGTGCTCGACGACGGCCACCAGGTCGCCGGTGTCCTGGTCGATGTCGAAGGTGACCCGGGGCGGGGCGACCGGCTCGGGCTCAGGGATGTCCTCGGGGAACGGGATCCGTGCCCAGACCTCACGCTGGTGGCGCACGCTGAGCCGGCAGGTGACGAGCCAGGCGACGACCAGCACGCCCGGGATCGCGATCCACACCGGCCCGAAGACACCGAAGCCAGCGAGCGCGCCGACCACGGCGAGACCGAGGAGGAGCACACCGAGCACGATGCTGCGGCGCTTGGCCGCGGCGCGAGCAGCGCGGCGGCGTACGGCCATCGGGACGGGTCGCGGAGCACGCCCTTGATCGGGCTCCGGGATCGCCTCGGCCTCCACCTCCGGCTTCTTCGGCGACTTCTCGGTCACCAGATCGGTGGAGTCTTTGCTGGTGGCTTCTCGCCGTGCGAGGATCCGGCGGGACTTGGAGATGGCGGCGCTGGCCCGGCTCTTGGTCCCATCCTCGGCCGTCGCTGTCTGTTCAAGCGCTTTGGGCACCAAATACACCGCCCACGCCACGGCGAGGGCGACGAAGATGAGTGCGCTCGGGTCCACGTTAAGAAGCGTAGGAGCCATTACCAGCCCGTAGGCGGACGTGCAGTGGTGTGTCGCGTGTGACTTGTGTGATTTCAGCAGGACACGCCGAGTCAATGCCTCATTCAGGTGACAAACCGAGCCTGGCCAGCATTCCTTGGTGACATTCTTCAACCGTTATCGCGAAGATACGGTGATCTCTCCAGGCCCCGTCGATATGCAGAAATCGGGGCGCATATCCGATCTCGTTGATGCCCAGTTTCTCCACGACGCGGAGCGAGTTCGAGTTCTCCGGGCGGATGCAGATCTCGATCCGGTGCAGCCGCGCGGCGGTGAAACAGTGGTCGATGACCAGCGCCACCGCCAGCGGCATCACGCCGCGTCCGGCGAAGCGCTGGTCGATCCAGTAGCCGATCGAGGCGAACTGGGCGGAGCCGCGCACGATGTTGTTGACCGTCACCTGACCAGCGAAAACACCGTCGACATCGATCGCGAACGGATAGGTCACGCCACGCTTGGCCTGACGCCGCAGACGACGTACGAGGCTCGCGAACGTCGTGGGTCGCGCGCTCGATCCCGGGGGAACGGTCGCGTCCCATTGGTGCAGCCAGGCCGCCGAGCGGCGGCGTGCCTCGGTCCATGCCTTGGCGTCGGTGCGGTCGAGCGGGCGTAGAGTCACCGCGCCGTGAGAGAGGACGGCGGGCCAGCCGGGATCGGTCACTGATGGTCGCTTCCGACACTCTGCTCCACGGCGTGGGGCAGCACCGGACGAAGGACCTCGATCGCATCCTTCACGCCACCCCGAGACCCGGGAAGGTTCACCACCACGCACGCTCCGATCTGACCGGCCAGACCGCGGGACAGTAGCGCCGTCGGGATCCCCTTGGCCACTCCGGCCGTGCGGATGCCCTCGGCGATGCCGGGGATCTCACGATCGAGCAGCGGGCGGGTGACCTCGGGGGTGCGGTCGGTGGGAGTCAGCCCGGTGCCGCCGGTGGTCAGGACCACCCTCGCGCCCTCCTCCGTCGCGCGGGCGATCGCCTCGCCGACCGGGTCTCCGTCGCGTACGACCTCGGGAGGGCCGACCACGAAACCGAGCTCTTCCAGAAAGGTGACCAGGAGGGGGCCGGTGGTGTCTTCGTAGACACCGGCCGAGGCGCGGTTGGAGGCCACGACGACGGTCGCTTTGAGGCTCATCGCTGGAAGGTACCCGACTTTCCGCCGGTCTTCGTCTCGACCCGGATATCGGTGATGACCGCCCGCTTGTCGACGGCCTTGATCATGTCCACGACGGTGAGTCCGGCGACCGCGACCGCGGTCAGTGCCTCCATCTCGACACCGGTGCGGTCGGTTGTCTTCACGGTCGCGGTGATCTCGACAGCATCGTCAGCGACGCTCAGCTCGACCTTGACGCCCGAGACCGCCAGCGGGTGGCACAGCGGGATCAGGTCGGGGGTCTTCTTGGCACCCATGATCCCCGCGATGCGGGCGACGGCGAGCGCATCGCCCTTGGGTACGCCCTCTCCGCGGAGCAGCTCGATGACCTCCGGTGCGACCAGCACCCGCCCGGACGCGGTCGCCGTGCGGGTCGTGACCGCCTTCTCGGAGACATCGACCATCCGAGCCGCGCCGGTCTCGTCGACGTGGGTCAACCTGTCAGCCATCAGAACTCCACGTCCAGCTCGATCACGTCCACCTCGGCGTCCTTGTCCAGCGACGTCGTCTCCGGCGGGACGACGATCAGGCAGTTGGCGCCGGCGAGGTCACCGATCAGGTGGGACCCCGGGCCACCGATGGGCGAGACGCCGGCACGGGAGCCGTCGTACCAACCGCGCAGATACTGCTCCTTGCCCTTCGGGGAGCGCACCGCGTGGGTCAGGGCGGCGCGGCGTACGGGCCTGGCCTCGGGGGTCATCCCCATCAGCCGGCGCAGCGCCGGGAGCACGAAGAGCTCGAAGGAGACGAACGAGGAGACCGGGTTGCCGGGGAGGCAGAGGACCGGCACCCGCTCCTCGCCGATCCGGCCGAACCCCTGCGGCTTGCCCGGCTGCATGCTCACGGGGCCGAACCAGACGCCCTCCGGGGTCAGCGCCTCTTTGACCACGTCGTAGTCGCCCATCGAGACGCCGCCGGAGGTCACCACCAGGTCGGCCCGGACGAGCTGGTCGGAGAGCGCGGTCATGAACGCCCGCGGCTCGTCGGGCACGATCCCGACGCGGTACGCGATCGCGCCGGCCCGACGGGCGGCGGCGGCCAGCAGGAAGGAGTTGCCGTCGTAGATCGAGTCGTGACCCAGGGTCTCGCCGGGCTCGCGCAGTTCGGTGCCGGTCGAGAGCACCACGACCCGGGGGCGCGGGCGCACCGCCACCTGCGCACGGCCGACGGAGGCGATCAGGCCCAGATGGCGCGGGCCGAGCACCGTGCCCGCGGGGATGAGCAGGTCGCCCTTGGCGACGTCCTCGCCCGCGTAGCGGACATGCTGAGCCTCTTCCGGCGTCTGCCGGATCTCGACCTCGGCGACGCCGCGGTCGGTCCACTCGTACGGCACGACCGTGTCGGCACCCGTCGGTAGCGGAGCGCCCGTCATGATCTTCGCCGCCGCACCCGGCGGAAGCGCCAGCAGCGAGGCCTGCCCCGCACCGATCTCACCGAGCACCGGCAACCGCACCGGAGCCTCGGCCGAAGCGGTCGCGACATCGGCGTAGCGGACCGCGTAGCCGTCCATCGAGGAGTTGTCGAAGCCCGGCAGGGCGACCTCGGCGTGGATGTCCTCCGCCACCGCCAGCCCGAGGCAGTCCATCAAGGGCTGCGGGTAGGCCGGCATCGGCTCGAGGTCGGCCAGGATTCGCTCGCGGTACTCGGCGGGGGTCACCCCGCCAACACTAGTCGGAGAGAACTGTCGCGGGCGCGACGCGTTCGGCGTTGGCACCGTCGAGCGAGACCGCCCCGATGACCTGGACGCCCTTGCCGAAGGTCCAGTCGCCGTTGACGGTGAGCGAGGCAGCCTTGCGCAGCGACGGCGCGCCCTCGGGGAAGCGCTCGTCGAAGTTCGCGACGTACTTGTAGTAGTCGCCGTCCAGGTCGATGAACGGCACCACGTCGGCGACCTGGTCGAGCACGAAGTTCTCCCCGATGTCGTAGACGTCGGAGCGGAGGACCAGGAGGTCGTTTGTGGTCTTGACCGGGACGAACCGGTCGCGGCCGACCTCGATCAGCTGCGAACCCTCGAAGACCTCGATCGCGGCGCCCATGGCGGTCTCGATCTGGACGACCTTGGGGGTCTTCGGGTCGGCAGGGTCGACGGTCTTCTCGTTGCGGATCAGCGGCAGGCCGAGGATGCCGTCGCGCTCGGAGAGGACCTTCTTGAGCGCCTTGAGGTCGAACCAGATGTTGTTGGTCGAGCAGTACTTGTGGCGGTTGAGGTCCTGCAGCGCCACCTTGTCCTCGTCCAGCGTCTGCGCGGTCTCACGCAGGATGAGGCGGCCATCGGACTTGCGGCGCGCGAAGTGGCCGCCCTTGCGGTCGCTCGGGGTGCGGCGTACGGCCTCGATGGCGAAGGGGGCACCGGACTTGGCGAACCAGCCGGCGACCTTCTCGTCGGGGACGGCGCCGAGGTTGTCGGAGTTGGAGACGAAGACCCGCTCGTAGCCCTGCTCGATGAGCAGGTCGAGGAGCCCGGTGTCGAGCAGGGCGGTGTAGATGTCCCCGTGGCCCGGCGGGCACCACTCGAGCTCGGGGTCCTTGGGCCACTCGACCGGGGTCAGGTCGTCGACGAGCAGGCGCGGCTCGCGGTTCTGCAGGAACTCCAGCGGCAGGCCCTCGACCGGCAGGTCCTGGTAGCGCTCGAGCGCGGCCAGGCTGTCCTCGGAGGTGCGGAAGGAGTTCATCAGCAGCAGCGGGAGACGTACGTCGTACTTCTCGCGCATGTGCAGGATCTGGCGGGCGATCACGTCCAAGAAGCTCAGACCCTTGCGCACGCACAGCAGCGACTTGGCGCGGTCCATGCCCATCGAGGTGCCGAGGCCGCCGTTGAGCTTGATCACCGCGGTGGTCGAGATGGCGGCGTGCGCCTCCTCATCGGTGACCACGGCGTCGCTGATCGACGGGATGTCGACCGGCTCGATGGTCTCCTCCGGGATCATCCCGGTCTCACCGTGCTCGAGCTGGCGGTAGTAATGTGCGAATGTCTGCACCGCGACGTCGTCTACGCCGGCATCGCGCATCTTCGCCATTGCCTTGGCCAAACCTGGGCTACCCATAGAGGAAAGCCTAGGCTGTCGTTGTGTCGGGTTCACACACCCCTCCGGGTTCTGATAGTCCAGCCCCCGCTGACTTCGTGGGGCGCAAGACTGCCTTACGCGACCAGTTGCTGACCAGCCGAGGGCGCATCGGGCTCCCTCGGTTGGGTTCGCTCGCGCGTTCCCTGTCGCAGGTGGTCACTGATATTCCAGACGTACGCAGCGCCGGAACGGTTGCGCTCTACGTCTCGATCGGCACCGAACCGGGCACCGGACCTCTTATCGACGAGCTGGACGCGGCCGGGAAACGCATCCTGCTGCCCTGTCTGCTGCCGGACAACGACCTGGACTGGGCCGCCTACGACGGAGAGCTGGTCCGGGCGCCTCGGGGGCTGCTGGAGCCCGGCGGGGAGCGGTTGGGCGTCTCCGCGATCGCCGGCGCTGACGTCGTGCTCGTCCCCGGCCTGGCCGTCGACACGCGTGGGCATCGGATGGGACGTGGCGGCGGATCCTACGACCGTGTCCTGGCTCGGGTGCCGGTCGGAACCTTTACCTGCGTACTTCTCTATCCGTGGGAGATCGGTGTCGCGGTGCCGGTCGAGGCGCACGACCGGGCGGTCGGAGCGGCCGCGAGCGCGGAGGGAATGCAGCGCTTCTCCTAGGCGTTCGCTAATATTGGCAGTCGCGCCCGTCGAGTGCCAGATTCTGTTCTAGGAGAAACGTGCCCACCTATCAGTACGCCTGCACCGAGTGCGGCCACGCCTTCGACCAGTTCCAGAGCTTCAGCGACGCCTCGCTGACCGAGTGCCCCGAGTGCGGCGGCAAGCTGCGCAAGGTCTTCAGCGCCGCCGGCGTCGTCTTCAAGGGCTCCGGCTTCTACCGCACCGACTCCCGGTCCGGGTCCTCCTCGTCGACGTCCTCCACGTCCTCGACGACGTCGCCCTCGAGCACCTCCTCCCCGGCACCGGCCGCGTCCAGCTCCTCGGACTGAGCCCCACCCGCGACAGCGGGTTATCCACAGGGTCATCCACAACCTGATCTGGGCTGTGGATAGCGAGATGCGGGAATCGCGCGGGCGACTTAGCGTGCCCGCATGTTCACTCGAGCCACGTCCTTGTCCCGCCGCGTACGCCGCGGAGTCCTCGCCCACCGACGCCTGCTGGCGTTCCTGCTGACCGCCTCCGCGGTCGCGATCGGCTTCTCGGCCACCCGGGCTGAACCACCCGACACCTCGACGATGGCGGTGGCCTCCCGAGATCTGCCGGTCGGCACGGTCCTCACCGCCGCCGACCTCACCGACGTCTCGACCGACCCCGCCAACGTGCCCGCCGACCTCGCCGAAGCGCCGCTCGGCGAGCGCCTGGCAGCGCCCTTACGGCGCGGCGAGCCCGTCACTGACGTACGTCTCGTGGGTCCGGAGCTGACCGAGGGACACCCCGACCTGGTGGCCGTCCCGGTCCGGCTCCCCGACGCCGAGATGGCCGGCCTGCTCCACGTCGGCGACACCGTCGACCTCTACGCCACCGACCCCGCCACCGCCGAGACCGCCCTGGTCACCACCGACACGCTGATCCTCAGCCTCCCTCAAGCCGCGGAGACGAGCCGCGATGATTCCATGGCACAAGGAAAGACCGACGGGTTTGGCGTCACGAACGCTTCGGCGGGGCGTCTGGTCATCGTCGGAGTCGCCGAGAACAGCGTCGAGGACGTCACATCAGCAGGGGTGGGTGGCTACCTCACCTTCGCGTATTGACGACCAACGCACGCCATATCCGGGGTCTCCTTCACCTCACACAATGAGCAACAGGAGAATGCAACACATGAACGGTTTCAAGAAGTTCCTGCTCCAGGGCGACCTGATCAAACTAGCGGTCGCGTTCATCATGGGTGCCGCGTTCGCCTCGGTGGTGACAGCCACCGTCGCGGTGATCATGGACCTGATCGGCAAGCTCGGCGGCACGCCTGACTTCTCCAACTGGAAGCCCTATGGCATCCACTTCGGCGACTGGTTCACCGCGGTGATCTCCTTCGTCATCATGGCTGCGGTCGTCTACTTCATGATCGTCAAGCCCTACACCGCCGCCAAGGAGCGCTTCTTCCCGGAACCCGAGCCGGGCGAGACCGAGATCGACATCCTCAAGCAGATCCGCGACCGCCTCAGCGCCGCCCGCTGACCCGTTCGCACCCAGGTGCCGTCTCACCCACCGTGGTGAGGCGGCACCTGCGATTTCAGCCATCGATCCGACGCCGACTCCTCCGACTCCGCCGACGACTCCCGCTCGTCGCTGGTCGTCTCGGGCAGTACGTCACCGAAGATCCGCGCCAGCCTCTGCTTGCGCTTCCACTCCGGCTCCTCCGGCGCTTCCGGTTCGGGCGAGGTGTCCTCAGCCATCAGCAGAGTCCCGCACGCTCGCGCGCCGCCTTCGCCTCTTCAGCGATCTGGGCGAGCTCCTCCTCGGAAGCACCACTGCTGGCACCGCCCGAGGCGGTATCCGACGACTCGCCGGACGCGGCCTCGTCGCTGGGTGAGGTTTCCGCGGTCTCGCCGTCGGTCGCGGTGTCGTCCGGAGCTGCGTCGCCTTCGCCCGAACTCTTGCTCTTCTTGCCCGAAGCCTCGCCGGCGTCCAGCGCCCCGGCCGCGATCTTCTTGGTCAACGGCTTGTCGTTCGCGATTGCCCTGAAGACGTTCTTCGCTTTCTCCTCATCGAGGACGACGGTCGCTTCAGGGTTCTGAGGATCGGCGACCGTGGGAATCGTGAGGAACTTGATGTTCTCCATCCCGATGCTCTGGAACCCGGCGCCGATCTGCGCCATCGTGTCGAGGTTGTCCTTGAGACCCTCGTCCATCGTCAGGCCCTTGGTCGCGGCGTTCAAGAAGCTGAGCACCTTCGTGGGACTGGACAGAGTGTCGCCGGAGAGCAGCTTGGCCGCCATCGAACCGATGAAAGCCTGCTGGCGTTTGGACCGGTCGAGATCGCCACCGTCTCCGAGTCCATGCCGCAAGCGCACATAGTTGAGCGCCTGCTTGCCGGTCAGCGTCTGCTCACCAGCGTCGAAGTGAGCGCCGGTGAACTTGTCGTCGACCTCTTCAGGAAGGCAGACGTCGACCCCGTCGATGGCATCGACCATGCCCTTGAAGCTCGCAAAGTCCACCACGACGAGATGGTTGACTGTGATGTCGCACTTCTCACCGCACATCTCGCTGGACACGGACTCCAGCTGCTCGATCGTGCAGGTCGGGCCCGCCGTCGCGTACGCAGCATTCCATCGCACGTACTCAGCAGGCGCCGTCTTACCGTCCTCGGTCTTGCAAGAGGGCCGATTCACCATCGTGTCGCGCGGGATCGAGACACCGTAGGCGAACTTCCGGTTGGCGGACAGGTGCAGCAGGATGTTCGTGTCCGAACCACCGCCACTCTCACCGTCGACGCCACATCCCTTGCAGTCGCGGCTGTCCGACCCCATCACGAGGATGTTGATCGGTTCCTTCGGGCCGACGTCAGCAGCCGCCTCGCCAAGACTGACGGTGCTGATGTTCGACCGCAGGCTGCGGTAGGTGTAGACGGTGAACAGGCCGACGAGCAGCGCCAGCACGAGCAGGGTCGAGCTGAGCACCTGCCACACACTGACCCGCGGCTTGTCGCGCTCCTCGCGCTCGTCGTCCGGGTAGGGCGCGTACGGCTCCTGGTAGCCATCCTGGGGCGGATAGTCGTCGTAGGACTCGTCGTCGTAACCCGCTGCGTACGCAGCGCCGCGGCGGCCCGGGGCGGGATAGGCCTCATGGCGGGCCTCGTGCAGCTCATCGCGTGAGGACGTACGCCCTCGGGGCCGGTCGGCCGGGTCAGGTCGGGGCGCGACAGCGGTCGCGCCGGGGTCGTTCCAGTCGAACTCGCGCGCGGCCGGCGGGGCGAGCTGCTGGTCAGGGACCTGGGGTGCGGGAGGAGCCGGGTGAGGATCTTGGCGATACCACTCAGGTGCCGGCGCGACCGCGGTCTCCTCGACGGAGGGAGCGGGGGCGGGCGGCGAAGGTATTCGGCGCTCGGGACGCGGGGTCTCACGCAGCGGAGGGGCTACGGCCGTTGCGTCGGGGTCCCACTCCTGAGGGGCAGGAGGGGGAGGCATCGACGGCCCCGGAGTCCCCCGGCCCATCGCCTGCAAGCGCTCGGCGCGGGTCGGCTCGCGCCGCACCGGTTCTGCGTGCAGCGGCTCGACAGCGGGAGGCTCAGGCTGAACCGGCTCCCGGTGGGCCGGACGCGCAGCCCGGCGGCCGCCACCCGACGAACCGGGCCCGGGAGGCGGCGGCGACACGAACTCGGACTGCGGACGCGCGGCCCGCCGGCCACCGCCCGGCTCCACCGACGGCTGGTCGGTCGGTACGTCGGCGACCCGAGCACCACGGCCGGAATGAGTCCCCCCGGACTCGTTGCTCTCAGGCTCGTCGGCGCCGTACATCCACTCGAATCCGGACACGCCGGAGCCTGAATCCGCACCCCCACGTCGGGGAGGCATGGAGGCGTCAGGCATAGATCACCGTCACTCGTCGCTTGTCATTGGGGGGATTCGGGTTGAGTCGACGGTGACTCAACCTACGCGAGGGCCCCAAGTTTGGCCCCTGACCGCATCGAACCCCAAACCGTAGTATCACCTGCCACCATGGCAAGATATTCGCGAATGCCCCAGTAGCTCAGTGGATAGAGCAGCCGCCTCCTAAGCGAAAGGTCGCAAGTTCGACTCTTGCCTGGGGCACCAAGACAACCAGAGCAGCCGACTCCCCAACGGCGAAAGGCCCGCAAGTTCGACTCTTGCCTGGGGCACCAGTGCCAGATATTTCCCTATGCCACCGCGCCCTGCGACGCGTCGATGACCTCGAACCGGATCCCCGCGGCCTGGAGCCGATCGAGCAGCGCGTCGCCCATCGCGACAGCGGTGGTCACCGAACCGGACGTCTCGGGCAGCGTGTCGAAGGCCAGGCAGAGCGCCGACTCGGCGAGCATCTTCGCCGTCTCGGTGTAGCCGGGGTCGCCTCCGGAGACCTTGGTGTGGATCTTCCGGCCGCCGGACTCGGCGACGAAGTCGACGGTGAACCACGACTTCTCGCGGCGGCCCTCGGAGGGTCCGGTGCCCTGCTTGACCCGCTCGCCGAGCTTGGCCCGCAGCGGCGGCACCTGCATCGCGAGGGCGAGGGCACCGACGCCGACCGCGCCGCCGACGGCGTACCTCAGAGTCTTGGTCCCGGCGAAGTGCGAGTAGGTGAAAGCGGGGCCGTAGGCCTCCAGCGCCCGCCCGGACCGGGCGACGATGAACGGATCGATGGTCGGCAGCGGCAGCAGCCAGAAGCCGAGCTCGCTGTCACGGCCTAACGTCGGCTTCGCCGGTCGAGACGTACGCCCCTTCGGCCGCTCCTCGAGCGCGCGGCGCTCGCGCGACGCGGCCGCCATCTCCCGGGGCCGCGACATCTGTCCCAGCGCGGAGTGGAAGGTGCCGCCGGAGAAAGTGGCGTTGGAGCGGACGACGCCCTTCATCGTCAGCGGACCGGTGATGTCGCCGCCGGCGGCGAGCTCGCGCACCGTGAAGTAGGCACCGAGGTCGTGCGGGATCGAGTCGAACCCGCAGGCGTGCACGATCCGGGCACCGTTGGCGCGGGCGGTGGCGTCGTACATCACGAACATCCGGTCGACGAACTCGGGTTCTCCGGTCAGGTCGACGTAGTCGGTGCCGGCCTCGGCGCAGGCCTTGACGAGCGGCTCGCCGTACTCCAGGTAGGGCCCGACGGTGGTGATCACGACGCGAGCACGAGCGGCCAGCGCGGCCAGCGACGAGGAGTCGTGCACGTCGGCCTGGAGGAGCTCGACGCCAGCAGCGTCGAGTCCGTCTCGCACGGCCTCGAGCCGCGACAGGGAGCGGCCCGCGAGCGCCCATCGCAGTCCCTCGGGCGCGTGCTCGGCGAGATATTCGGCCACCAGACCGCCCGTGAATCCGGTCGCGCCGAACAGGACGATGTCGAGATCGCGAGGAGACGTCATAACCGCTACCTTTCCAGAAGCAACGAAATCCGAGACGGCACGGGTCTCTCAGTGATCAAATGTTGCATCAATAGGGATACTCTTGAGCGGTTTCTTTCGGTGAATCAGCATTTGAGTGAACGACCAGGCACCATCCCCAACCACGAGATGAGTGAGACGAGCCTGTGGGCGACGCGGTGATCAGCGTTCTGCTGGCCGACGGTCACGACGTTGTGCGTGTCGGCGTGCGTACGGTCCTGCTGCCCGAACCGGACATCGAAGTCGTCGGTGAGGCCCGCACCGCCGCCGAGGCACGGCCGCTGATCGCGACGCTCCGTCCTGACGTACTCATTCTCGACGCCCACCTGCCCGACGCCTCCGGCGTGGCGCTCTGCCGCGAGGCGCTCGCGATCAAGAGCGACATCCGCTGCATGATCCTGGCCACCGACGCCGACGACGAGGTGATGAGCCAGGCGATCATGGCCGGGGCGGCCGGTTACGTGCTCAAGCAGATCGAGGCGACGAGCCTGGTCTCCGGCGTACGCCTGGTGGCCAGCGGCCACACCCTCTTCGACCCCGAGGCGGCCGCCAAGGTGGTCCACAACGTCGAGGAGCGCCGCCGGATGCACGAGGTGGTCGCCGACCTGACTCCGCAGCAGCGCCGGATCCTGGTCCTGCTCGCCGAGGGCATCTCCAACCGGCAGATCGCCGACCGTCTGGTGCTGGCGGAGAAAACCGTGAAGAATCACATCACCGGTCTGCTCGCCAAGCTCGGCGTCAGCCACCGCACCCAGGCCGCCCTGATGGCGAGCCGGCTGCTCGAGGACGGCGTCGTGCCGCGGCCCGCTCCCCCGGCCGACGACGCGAGGCAGGCCAAGGGCGCGCCCAACGGCGGGCCGATGCCCCCGCACCCGCGCGGCCAGGCCCCCTCCCACAGCCCCGGCCGATCGCGCTGAGCGTCGCCTCGATCCAGGTACCGTTGAAGGCATGTGCCGCAACATCCGCCCGCTCCACAACTTCGAGCCGCCTGCCACCAACGACGAGGTCGCCGCTGCCGCCCTGCAGTTCGTACGCAAGGTGAGCGGCACGACCAAGCCTTCGGCCGCCAACCAGGAGGCCTTCGACCACGCCGTCGCAGAGATCGCCCACATCACCCGGCATCTCCTCGACGATCTGGTCACCAACGCTCCCAAGAAGAACCGTGAGGTCGAGGCCGCGAAGCGCAAGGCTCGCGCCGAGGGCAGGTACGCATCGTGACCCTCGCCCCGGAGGCGAGCAACACCGATTCGTACGCAGAAGCCCTGGCCCTCCTGCAGGACCGGCGCCTCGTGGTGCTGACCGGGGCCGGCGTCTCGACCGACTCGGGCATCCCCGACTATCGCAGTCCGGGCAGCCCGTCACGGCAGCCGATGACGTACCAGCAGTTCATCTCTGGCCCGCAGGAGCGGCAGCGCTACTGGGCGCGCAGCCACCTCGGCTGGCGGCGGATGGGCAGCGCGGTGCCGAACGCCGGCCATCGCGCCCTGGCCGCGATCGATCCCGAGCTGCTGATCACCCAGAACGTCGACGGTCTGCACGAGCAGGCGGCACCCGAGCTCGCCAGCAGCGGCCGGATCGTGACACTGCACGGCCGGGTGGCCGATGTGATCTGCCTGTCCTGCCGAACGCTGAGCCCGCGCCGCGACCTCCAGGAGCGGATGGAGGCGCTCAACGTGGGATGGGCCGAGGCGCACGCGGACGTCGAGACCCGGCCTGACGGTGACGTCGCGCTCGAGGAGACGCTGGACTTCGTCGTGCCCGACTGCGAGATCTGCGGTGGCATCCTCAAGCCCGACGTCGTCTTCTTCGGCGAGAACGTCCCCAAGGACCGGGTCGCCCGGTGCATGGCGGCGGTCGACGAACTAGCAGAACCAGATCTCGAACGCCGCGACGAGCGGCAGGGGAAGGGCGTGCTGCTCGTCGCGGGCTCGAGTCTGGCGGTGATGAGTGGCTATCGGTTCGTACGCCGGGCGGCGAAGGCCGGGATCCCGGTCGTCATCGTCAACCGCGGCGCCACCAGGGGCGACGGGGAGGCTGCGTACAAGCTGGAGGTCGGGACCAGCGAGTTCCTCACCACCTTGGCGTCACGCAGAGCGTGATTGGGGCAGGTCGGCCATGCGGCCGGCGGCCTCGTCGACGGAGAGTCTGGCACCGATGAAGAAGTGGTAGACCGGGCCTTCGTCGATCAGCAGCACCTTGGCGCTGTGGTAGTCACCGCCGAGGTCGGTGAGCACGATCTCCTCGCCGCGCTCGAGGTGACGGGTCAGGCCGGTGTCGGTGTGGTGGACGGCGACTGGGCGGAACGTCTCATCCAGCTCGCGGCCGCGAGCGGGCAGATGAACGACCTCCATAGAGCTCTCCCCTCCGGAGACCCCCGCAAGTCTCGACATGACAACTGCTGAAGCCCACATCGACAATCGGGCTTCCAGCAGGCCTTGCACGTCAAACATAAGCATCTATGCCGTAATCGGTCCAGAGTGATGTGCCAGATTCTGCTGACGTCGAGAGAATTTCACCCACGGTTACAAAAGTGGGCGCAGCGTTGCCACATCGAAAACGACTCGTGGAGCCGCCCAGCGACAAATCTGCGGGTCAGAGGGCCTTGACGAAGATATGGTCCGCGGCCTCGGGGATGATCTCCGCGGTCTCCCCACCGGAGCCGAGCATGACCCCGTCGGGGGTCGCCTTGATGGCGACGGTCTGGTCCGGGGTCGCACCGACCCGGCGCAGGGCGCTCATCAGCGACTCGTCCTTCTGCATCTCCTCGGAGATGCGGCGCACCAGGACGGTGGCGCGCTCGGAGGTCGCCGCGGCCGTGAGTGACTGGACGCCGGCCATGAAGTCCTCGTCGGCGGGCTTGCCGCCGAGCTCGTCGAGACCGGGGATCGGGTTGCCGTAGGGCGACTCGGTCGGGTCGCCGAGCAGGTCGAGCAGTCGCTTCTCGACCGTGTCCGACATGACGTGCTCCCAGCGGCACGCCTCCTCGTGCACGAGCTCCCAGTCGAGGCCGATGACGTCGGTGAGCAGCCGCTCGGCGAGGCGGTGCTTGCGCATCACCCGGGTGGCCAGGCGAAGGCCCTCGTCGGTGAGCTGCAGGTGACGGTCACCCTCGACGGTGAGCAGCCCGTCGCGCTCCATCCGGGCGACGGTCTGGGAGACCGTGGGGCCGGACTGGTGCAGGCGCTCGGCGATGCGGGCGCGCAGCGGAACGATTCCCTCTTCGACCAGCTCGTAGATCGTGCGGAGGTACATCTCGGTGGTATCGATGAGATCGCTCACGGGCTAATCCTACATCCTTGAATCAGTCAGAAAAACCGAACCCAGCAGGGTGTGTCCCGAACGACGTCGGCCTGCAGGAGAGATCATCGCGGCGCGATCCCCTAGGAGCCCTGGCGTTCTAGGGCTTCGTTGTATCTCGAAAGCATAGCGCTGAGCCGGTCGATGTCGTCGGGACTCCAGTCGGCCAGCCGGTCGTTGAAACGTACGCGACGCTCCCGGGCCACCCGCTCGAGCCCCTCGCGGGCCTCGGCGGTCACCGAGACCAGGCTGGCCCGCCCGTCCTCGGGGTCGGGATGGCGCTCGAGCAGGCCCAGGTCGATCATGGCCTGCACCATCCGGCTGACCGCTCCCTTGTCGATGCCGAGTCCGTCGACCAGCGCGGAGGCGCGCACCGGGCCACGCTCGGCGATCCAGGTCAGCATCATGTAGCCACCGGGCGGCAGATCCGGGTGGAGCATCCGGCCGCGTGCCTTCATCGCCCGCTTGGCCCTCCACACGAGCACGCCGACCTCGGACTCGAGCCGGCTGAGCGACTCACCGCGAGGGCCGTCCTCGAACTGCTCGCCCTGAGCGGCGTCGTCCATGGCTGTCATCCCTGTCATCTCCGGCCCGCTCCCCCCGCCTCGAGCTCCGCGGCGACCTCAGGAGCGATCTCATCGTCGGCGAGGTCCTCGATCGTAGTCTTGAGCGGAACCTCCTTGATACCCAGGATCGCCACCAGCGCGATGACCGCGCACGGGATGGCCACCAGGAAGAGATCGGCGGTGGCGACGGCGAAGGCGTGCTCGTAGAGGGCCTGCATCGCGCTCGGCATGCTCGCCGGGTCGGCGAGCCCACCGCCCTGCAGGCTCTGGAGCTCCTCGGGGGTCACCTTTCCGCTGGCCACCAGCTCCGGGATGCCATCGGTGATGACGTCCTCGACCCGGTGCGAGAGCACGGCGCCGAGCGCGGCGATGCCCATCGAGCCGCCCATCGACCGGAAGAACGCGACGACCGAGGAGCCGGCACCCATGTCCTTGTTGTCGAGGTTGTTCTGCACCGCGAGGACGAGGTTCTGGTTGGTAGCGCCGACGCCGAGACCGAGGATGGCCATGAAGGCACCCACCAGGGCGAGGTTGGTGTGCTCGTCGATCGTGCTGAGCAGGAAGAGCCCGATCGGCAGCATGACGCCGCCGAAGATCAGGTAGCGCTTCCAGCGTCCGGTGGAGCTGATCAGGCGCCCGGTGACCATCCCGGCACCGGAGAGTCCGAACACCATGAAGATCGACATCAGTCCGGCGTGGGTCGGCGTCATCCCGCGAGCGGTCTGGAAGTACTGCTGCAGGTAGACCGTCGCGCCGAACATCCCGGCACCGACGAAGAACGAGGCGAGGGTGGAGAGGACCATCGTGCGGTCGCGGAAGAGGCGCAGCGGGATGATCGGCTCCTTGGCGAACCTGCCCTCGACCAGGATCGCGAGGGCCAGCACCAGGACGCTGCCGGCGACCAGGGCGTACGACATCGGTGAGGTCCACGCGAAGGAGTCGCCGCCCAGGGTGACCCAGATCAGCAGCGTGGAGACGCCGGCGACCAGCAGGAAAGCACCGAGGTAGTCGATGCTGACCTCGCGGCGTACGTGCGGGAGGTGCAGGGTCTTCTGGAGCAGGATGAAGGCGACCACCGCGAACGGCACGCCGACGTAGAAGACGCCGGGCCAGCCCAGCGGGGAGTCGACGATCACGCCGCCGACGAGCGGCCCGATGACCGTGGCCAGGGCGAAGACCGCGCCGATGTATCCCGAGTAACGACCGCGCTCACGCGGGGAGACGATCGTCGCGATGATCACCTGGATCAGTGCGATGATGCCGCCCATGCCGAGGCCGGCGATCACTCGGCCGGTGATGATCACCGGCATCGACGGCGCCAGACCACAGATCGCCGATCCGACGATGAAGAGGCCGAGCGCGGCCTGGACCAGCACCTTCTTGTTGTAGAGGTCGGCGAGCTTGCCCCAGATCGGCATCGTCGCGGTCATCGCCAGCATGCTCGAGACGACGATCCAGGTGTAGCCACCCTGGGTGCCGCCGAGGTCGGTGACGATCCGCGGAAGCGCGTTGGCGACCGACGTACCGGACAGCATGGCGACGAAGAGCGCCATCAGAAGGCCGGAGAGGACCTCCATGATCTGGCGGTGGGTCATCTGCGGCGCCGCGATGGCCTGCGAGGACTGCTGGGACTCTGACAAGTGGGACTCGGCTCTCACGCGAATTGGTTGAACATCGACAACCAATGTACGTCGGATTAGTTGCTAAACGCAACTTATCGCCGGGCCCGGCTGATCCCAACAATGCAGAAAACGGGGCGACCCGCAGGCGGGCCAGGTGGCCAACCCGGTGGATGAGTCCGGTACGCCTGCGGGTCGGGTGGCTGCTGATTTATTGCCAGCCCCCATCCGTAGTTGGGGAAGCTGCTAGCGAGCAGCCACCTCACGCATCCAATCGTTCTTCATCTGATCGGATCACCTCCTTTCCCGTGTGGCTCAACGGTAGGCGCCGGGCCATCGCGGGATCAAAGGGTTATTTCTCAAGCCGGCTCCTCGACGAGTGCGTGGCTGAACTGCGACTGGTAGAGCTCGGCGTACGCTCCCTTGGCCTCGAGCAGCTCGGCATGGTTGCCCTGCTCGACGATCGCGCCGTCGCGCATGACCAGGATCAGGTCGGCGTCGCGGATCGTGGAGAGCCGGTGGGCGATCACGAACGACGTACGGTCCGAGCGCAGCGCTGCCATGGCGTGCTGCAGGAGCAGCTCGGTGCGGGTGTCGACCGAGGAGGTCGCCTCGTCGAGGATCAGCAGCGACGGCTCGGCGAGGAACGCGCGGGCGATCGTGATCAGCTGCCGCTCGCCCGCCGAGAGGTTGCCGCCCTCGTCGGTGATCAGGGTGTCGTAGCCATCCGGCAGCGAGTGCACGAACCTGTCGACGTACGTCGCCCGGGCCGCCTCGAGGAGCTCCTCCTCGGTCGCGTCCGGCCGGCCGTAGCGGATGTTGTCGCGGATCGTGCCCTCGAAGAGCCAGGTGTCCTGGAGCACCATGCCGGTGCGCTCGCGCAGGTCGGAACGGGGAATCGAGGCGATGTCGACGCCGTCGAGGGTGATCTGGCCGGCGTCGAGCTCGTAGAACCTCATGATCAGGTTGACCAGGGTGGTCTTGCCGGCACCGGTGGGGCCGACGATCGCGACGGTCTGACCTGGACGGGCCACCAGGGACAGGTCCTCGATGAGCGGCCTGTCCTTGTCGTAGGAGAAGCTCACGTGCTCGAACCGGACCTCGCCGGCACCGGCGCCGTTCCTGGGGGTGCCGACATCGGGCGTCTGCTCCTCGGCGTCGAGCAGCTCGAAGACCCGCTCGGCCGAGGCGACGCCCGACTGGAGCAGGTTCATCATCGAGGCGAGGGTGGTGATGGGCTGGGTGAACTGGCGCGAGTACTGGATGAAGGCCTGCAGCTCGCCCAGGCTCAGCGCGCCGCTGGCGACCCGGAGGGACCCGACCACGCAGACCACGACGAACATCAGGTTGCCGACGAACATCATCAGCGGCATCAGGATCCCGCTGATGAACTGTGCCTTGAAGGATGCGGCGAAGAGCTTGTCGTTCTCCTCGGCGAAGGTCTTCTCGACCTCCTCCTGACGCCCGAAGACCTTGACCAGGTCGTGGCCCGAGAAGGTCTCCTCGATGTGGCCGTTGAGCTTGCCGGTGTGACGCCACTGGGCCACGAACTGACCCTGCGACCGCTTCATCACCGCGCCGGTCACCACCAGCGAGACCGGCACCGCGAGCAGTGCGATCAGGGCCAGCACCGGGCTGATCCAGAACATCATGAACAGCACCGTGACCAGCGTGAACAGAGCGGTCAGCACCTGGCTGAAGGTCTGCTGCAGGGTCTGGCTGATGTTGTCGATGTCGTTGGTGACCCGGCTGAGCAGCTCGCCTCGCGGCTGCTTGTCGAAGTAGGACAGCGGAACGCTGTGGACCTTCTTCTCGACGTCTTCGCGCAGGCCCTTCACGGTGCCCTGGACGACCGAGTTGAGGATCCAGCCCTGCACGAAGGAGAGCAGGGATGCGACGAGGTAGACGGCGAGCACCACGAGCAGTGCGCTGCGCAGAGCGTCGAAGTCGACGCCCTGGCCCGGGGTGACGTACTCCATCCCGGAGAGCATGTCGGCGAGCTTGTCGTCGCCCTGGGCGCGCAGACCCTCGACGGCCTCCTCCTGGGTGACCCCCGCCGGCAGCTCCCTGGAGAAGACGCCGCCGAAGATGATGTTGGTCGCCTTGCCCAGCAGCCACGGTCCGAGCGACATCAGGGTGACGCTGATCGCGGCCAGGCCGATGGTGGCAAAGGCGTGGACCTTGTAGGGCGCCATCCGGCGCAGCAGCCGCTTGGCCGAGGGGACGAAGTTCATCGCCTTGTCCCCCACCGCGCCGCCGGCGCCCATCGGGCCGGGGCCGCCCTGGGGACGTACGATCCGCTCGGTCTTCTTCATCTGGCCATCTGTCTGGCCGTTCGTCTGGTCGCTCATGCTGCCGCCTCCTCTGCACTGAGCTGGGAGGAGACGATCTCCTGGTAGGTGGCGTTGCCGGCGAGGAGCTCCTCGTGGGTGCCCTCGCCGACGATGGCGCCGTCCTCGAGCACGAGGATCTTGTCGGCGTCGCGGATGGTGGAGACCCGCTGGGCGACCACGATGACCGTGGAGTTGCGGGTCTCGGGGGCGAGCGCCGCGCGGAGCCGGGCGTCGGTGGCGACGTCGAGCGCGGAGAAGGAGTCGTCGAAGAGATAGATGTCGGGTCTCCTGACCAGCGCCCGGGCGATCGCGAGACGTTGCCGCTGACCACCGGAGACGTTGGTGCCGCCCTGGTCGATCTCGGCGTCGAGGCCGGTGCCGTCCTCGGGGGCCATCCGCTCCACGAAGTCACGAGCCTGGGCGACCTCGAGGGCATGCCAGAGCTCCTCGTCGGTGGCGTCCGGCTTGCCGTGGAGCAGGTTGGAGCGGACGGTGCCGGTGAAGAGGAAGGCCTTCTGCGGCACCAGCCCGAGGGAGCTGCGCAGGGTGGCCGGGTCGAGGTCGCGTACGTCGATCCCACCCACGCGGACGACACCGGCCGTCGCGTCGAAGAGCCGCGGGATGAGACCCAGGAGGGTCGTCTTCCCGGCGCCGGTGGAGCCGATGATCGCGACGGTCTGCCCGGGCCGGGCCTCGAAGGTGAGGTCGTGGAGGACGGGGTGGTCCGCGCCGGGGTAGGTGAAGCCGGCTCCGGTCAGATCGACGTACCCGTGCCGGGAGATCTCGGTGACCCCCGCTGTCGGCGGGGTCACGCTGGTCTCGGTGTCGAGGACCTCGGCGATGCGGTCGGCACAGACGGCGGCGCGCGGCACCTGCATGAGCATGAAGGTGCCCATCATGATCGACATCAGGATCTGCATCAGGTACTGCAGGAAGGCGGTCAGCGGGCCGACCTGCATCAACCCGTTGTCGACCCGGATGCCGCCGAACCAGATCACCGCGACGCTGGCGACGTTGATGACCAGCATCATCAGCGGGAACATCGTCGACATCCAGCGGCCGGCCCGCAGCGCGACGTCGGTGAGCTCGTCGTTGGCCTTGGCGAAGCGCTCGGTCTCCTGACGCTCGCGTACGAACGCCCGGATCACCCGGATGCCGGTGATCTGCTCGCGCAGGATGCGGTTGACCGCGTCGATGCGCTCCTGCACCTTGCGGAAGTTGGGGACCATGCCGCGTACGACCACGGTCATGGAGATGAGCAGCACGGGGATGACGACCGCGAGCAGCCAGGAGAGCCCGGCGTCCACGCGGATCGCCATCGCGACGCCGCCGACCATCATCATCGGCACCATCACCGCGAGCGTGCAGGTGAGCACGGCGAGCATCTGGACCTGCTGGACGTCGTTCGTGGTCCGGGTGATCAGCGACGGGGCGCCGAAGCGGCCGACCTCACGAGCGCTGAACGAGCCGACCTTCGCGAAGATCGCCGCCCGCAGGTCGCGACCGAAGCTCATCGAGCTGCGTGCGGCGAAGTAGACGCTGACGATCGACGCGAGGATCTGCACGAACGCGACGCCGAGCATGATCGCGCCGATCCTCATGATGTAACCGGTGTCGCCCTCGGCCACGCCCTTGTCGATGATGTCGGCGTTCAGGCTGGGCAGCAGCATGAAGGCCGACGTCGAGACGAGCTGCAGGATCGCGATGACGACCAGGAATCTCTTGTACGGGAGCAGGTAGTCCCGAAGGAGTCGGAGAAGCATTCAGGGGGTCTCTCTGGTCAGGCTGTGCTCGATGGGACCGTGCTCGATGGGACTGTGCTCGATGAGAATGCCGCCGAGCAGCACGTCGATGACGTCTCCGCTGCTCAACGGCTGGTTCGTTCGGTTCAGACCAGGGAGCCAGGCCCCGATCGTGAGGCTGCGAAGCACCAGCGCGGCCTTGCGCGGCGGCAGCCGCAGCTCGCTCACGTGCGGCTCGAAGACGAGCCTGGTCAGGTTGTCGACGAGGGCCTTGTTGGCATCGATGATGAACTTCGGGGGCACGTGCTGCTGACGTACGTCTTCAGGGTCTGGCTGCTCGAGCACGGCCGAGCGCACCGCCATCATCACGAGGAGGTTGCGCTGCGAGGATGCCGCGAGCAGGTCGATGACCGCACGGAGCTTGTCCTCGATCTCGGCCTTGCCCGCCACGACCTCCGTGATCGACTCGCCCGCTCGGACCGGGTCGAAGATGTTCTCGGCCACTGCTCGGTAGAGCTCCCGCTTGTCACGGAAGTGTCTGAAGATCGTGCCTTCGGCGACTCCGGCCGCCTCGGCGATGAGCCTGGTCGTAGTCGCGGTGCCGTGCTCGATCAGCAGCGTCTCGGTCGCCGCGATGATCGCGGCGCGCCGGTCGGCTGCGGGAATCGGCTTGGCCCGCGTACGTCGTTCGTCCACACGGACCAGGGTAAGTGAGTGAGTACTCACTCACAAACCTAATTATGGGTGGGTGCTCCTGCCAAACCCTGTTCGACCCGATGCGGACTAGGGCATGCTGGGCCCACTGTCGGGCCGACAAGGGCCATGACAGCGGTGGTCCCGACAATCTCGACCACCGAATCCAGGAATGGAGACAGCATGCGTAGGTTGTTGACAGGCGCGGCCGCAGTCGCGCTGGGGGTCACCGGCACCCTCGTCATGGCGAACTCGGGCAACGCCACCTCTGACCAGGAGGTCCGCTATGTCGTGGCATATGCCGAGGGATCCTCGGCCGCCAGCGCCCGTGCCGCGGTGAAGGCCGCGGGGGGCGAGATCGTCTCGGAGAACAGTGCCATCGGAGTCGCGACGGTGACCGCAGGTGAGGGATTCGCCGAGGCGGCCAACGCCTCGAACGCCCTCGTCGGCGCGGCCCAGGACAGGATCGTGGGCGCCACGACTCCTGACGCGGCCAGCAAGGCCCGCAAGCAGGAGGTGTCGAAGGTCGAGACCGAGTTCCGCAGCGGCACCAAGGGCACCGGACCCAAGGCGCCGAAGCCCAAGGGCAAGACCGAGCCGCTCTCCGGTCTGCAGTGGGACATGAAGCAGATCGACGCCGCGGCGGCCAACAAGACTGAGCGCGGCAAGGGTGTCCGCGTCGGCATCCTGGACACCGGTGTCGACGGGTCGCACCCCGACATCGCGCCCAACTTCGACGCGCGGCTGAGCCGCAACTTCACCACCGACATCCCCGTCGACGCCAACGGCGCCGCGGTCGACGGTCCGTGTGAGGACGAGCCCGACGCGTCCTGCAGCGACGCGGCCGACGTCGACGAGAACGGCCACGGCACCCACGTCGCCTCGACCATCGCCTCGCCGGTCAACGGCGTCGGTATCTCCGGCGTCGCCCCGCAGGCCGACATCGTCAACCTGCGCGCCGGCCAGGACTCCGGCTACTTCTTCCTGCAGCCGTCCGTCGACGCGCTGACCTACGCCGGCCGCAACGGCATCGACGTGGTCAACATGAGCTACTACGTCGACCCGTGGCTGTTCAACTGCACCAACCACCCGGCCGACTCGGCCGCGGACCAGGCCGAGCAGGTCACGATCATCACCGCGATGCAGCGTGCGCTCGACTATGCCCGCGCCCGTGGCGTCACCCTCGTCGCGGCCGCCGGCAACCAGGCGATCGACTACACCAAGCCGCAGACCGACGCGAGCAGCCCCGACTACGCCAGCGAGCCCGGCGAGGCCGCCTACGTCCGTGACCTGCTCGACCCGGAGTCGTGCGTCTCGATGCCCACCGAGGGCAACGGGGTCATCGCGGTCAGCGCCACCGGTCCGTCCGAGCGCAAGTCCTACTACTCCAGCTACGGCAACGGCTTCGTCGACGTCGCGGCACCTGGTGGGGATGCGTACGACACGGCCGACGGGACGCGCGACTACGCCGCCAACATCCTGGCCGCCTACCCGTACGACCTGGGCGTGGCCGAGGGCGCGATCGACCCTGCCACCGGCGAGGTCCTGGTGCCCTGGGCGGTCGCGGACTGCTCCAGCGGTGAGTGCTCCTACTACCAGTACCTGCAGGGCACCTCGATGGCCTCCCCGCACGCTGCTGGTGTCGCCGCGCTGATCGTCGGTGAGTACGGCAGCCGCGACTTCTCCGGCAAGACCCTCTCGCCCAAGAAGGTCGAGAAGATCCTGCTGAAGTCGGCCACCGACAAGGCCTGCCCGGTCCCGGCGGACTTCACCTACGTACGCCACCTGCCCAACGGCACGACGGCGACGTCCACCCACACCTGTGAGGGTGGCGAGGCCCCGAACGGCTTCTACGGCGCCGGCATCGTCGACGCCAAGGCGGCGGTCAGCCACTGAGCTACTGCAGGAATACCCGGTTAACCGGGTATTCCTGCACTTCTCTGGCATTGCAACACCTGAGAAGTGCAGGTTTCACCGGTTAACCGGGGATTCCTACCGCCACCAAGGGCCCGGATGCTCAACCCGAGCATCCGGGCCCTTCGCGTCCCATAGGGTTCGGCCATGCAGAGTTGGTTGGTGGCGCACTGGGTCGAGATCGCGGGGGTCGTCACCGGGGCGGCGTGCGTGATCCTGGCGGCGCGGCGGAGCATGTGGACGTATCCGATCGGGATCGCGAACACCGCGCTCTACCTCGTCGTCTTCGCCGAGAGCGCGCTCTACGCCGACGCGGCGCTGCAAGTCATGTTCATGGTGCTCTCGGTGACCGGCTGGGTCGACTGGGCCATGGCCCGGCGGCGGGAGTCGGAGGCGCACCTGCGCCGTGACGAGGCGTTCGTCGGGGTCGCCTCGGCGCGCACGCTGCTGCTCCTGGCGCTGGGGTTCGTGGTGGCGCTGGCGGCGATCGCGTACGTCCTGTTCGCCTTCACCGACTCCACGACCGAGCTTCCCGACGCCACGGTGACCGCGGGCAGCGTGATCGCGCAGATCATGCTCAACCGCCGCTGGTGGCAGTGCTGGCTGGTCTGGCTGGCGGTCGACGTCGTCTCCGTCGGCCTGTACGCCTATAAGGGGCTGTGGCCGACCGCCGTGCTCTACGTCGGCTTCTGCGTGATCGTCCTGGTCGCGCTGCGGGACTGGCGCCGGGTGCTGGTCGCCGATCGCGAGCCGGAGGTCGCGGGTGTCTGAGAAGGCATACGGCCACGGTCTGGTCCTCGGGAAGTTCTACCCGTTCCACGCCGGCCACCAGGCGCTCATCCGTGCGGCGCTGCGGGCATGCGGCCGGGTCACCGTCGAGCTCCTCGGCTCGCAGGTGGAGACGATTCCGCTCGAGGTGCGGGCGGAGTGGCTGCGCGAGGAGCACCCGACCGCCCACGTGGTGGCCGCGATGGACGAGGCCCGGGTCGACTTCGACGACCCGGCCGCCTGGGACGAGCACATGGTCGTCATCTCCGAGCTGCTCCCGGCTCCGGTAGACGCGGTCTTCTCCTCCGACGCCTACGGCGAGGAGCTCGCCCGGCGGCTGGACGCGGCGTGGGTCCAGGTCGATGCCGGGCGGGTGTTCAATCCCGTCTCCGGCACCGCCGTACGCCCCGACCTGACCGAGCACTGGGCCGAGCTGCCGGCTCCGGTCCGCGCCTGGCTCACCGAGCGGGTCGTGGTGCTCGGCGCGGAGTCGACCGGCACCACGACGCTGGCCGAGAGACTCGCCGCCGACCTGGGCACCCACTGCGTTCCGGAGTACGGCCGGCTCTGGTCCGAGATCCGCCCCGGCGGCCTGTTCACCCCCTGGCGCAGCGACGAGTTCGACCTCATCGTCGACCGGCAGATCGGCAGGGAGGACGCCGCCAGCAGACGGGTGCCGAAGCCGGTCCTGGTCTGCGACACCGACGTGCTCGCGACGACGCTGTGGCACGAGCGCTACGTCGGCCCGACACCCGACCACCTCCTCGAGCGCGCCGCCGCGCACCGGCCGGTCGCGTACGTCCTGACCGGAGACGAGATCCCGTTCGTGCAGGATGGGATGCGCGACGGCGAGCACCTCCGGCACGGGATGCAGGAGCGGTTCCGCGAGGTGCTGGCCGAGCAGCCGGTGCCGTGGATCGAGGTCCGCGGCAGCGTGCAGGAGCGGCTCGCCGCCACCACAGAGTTCCTCGAGCCACTGCTCGGGCGAAGCAACCGGATCGGCCCGTCACTTGAGGAGCTGGGTAGATGAGCGAGCGTCAGCGAGCGATCAACAAGTCCTTCATCGGGCCGCGTCCGTATTCTGGCGCTTGCGCTACGGAGGTGGCCCGATGAGTGATCGCTGGCAGAAGACGTCGGCGTCGCCGACCGTGCCGCACGTGCAGCGCGGCGGGCCGCGCGACGGGCTCACCGCCGCCGACCTCTTCAGGTCCCCGGACGAGACCGTCGAGCTGGACGAGAAGCTGCGGCGTACGTATTTCTGGCTGGTCAACAAGGCAGTGATCTCGCCGTTCTACGACGTCGAGTTCGACGCCGCGAAGGCCAACCGGTTCCCGCTGGGCGATGCCGGCGCGGAGATCACGCTGCCCACCCAGCCGGCCTACTCCTCCAACGTGCTGCTGCCGCTGCTCACCTTCGCGGTCGGCGGGAAGTGCCTGATGATCGGCGGGCCCGGCCGCGGCAAGACGACGCTCGCGGTGCTGATGGGGGTGCTGTCCGGCGCGACCCCGGAGGACGTACGCCGCCACCTGCAGCAGGGACAGCCGCAGCTGACCGTGTCGGACCTGGTCGGGCTGCCGCTGCCGCGCGACCTCGTCGCCGCGGGGTCGCTGGCGGAGATCACGATCGCCTGGAAGTCGTGGCTGACCCAGAAGGTCAAGATCGTCGACGAGTACAACCGCATCCCCACCAAGACCCAGTCGGCGCTGCTCACCATGGTCGCCGAGGGCTATGTGGAGAGCCACGACCAGCTGCGCCGCACGGCGCCGGACGCGGGGGTCGAGAGCTGGTTCTTCACCGCCAACGACGACTCCGGCGGCGGCACCTTCCAGGTCATCCAGGCCCTCAAGGACCGGCTCGACGTCACCGTGCAGGCGTTCGGCTTCAACGGCCGCTTCTTCGACGAACTGGTGACCAGGGTCGAGGCCGGTGAGCGGCCGGAGGAGCACGTGCC
Organism: Nocardioides sp. NPDC006303; assembly: GCF_040613175.1. Taxonomy (NCBI): domain Bacteria; kingdom Bacillati; phylum Actinomycetota; class Actinomycetes; order Propionibacteriales; family Nocardioidaceae; genus Nocardioides; species Nocardioides sp. NPDC006303. Next base: position 11,058 of record NZ_JBEXRR010000012.1, on the reverse strand, counting down.
GTCGTCCCTGGTCTTCTCCGCCGACGAGCAGTCGACGATGCTGGCCGCCATCCGGGCGGTGCCGCTGCCTGCGGACGTACGCCGGAAGCTGGAGTACTTCACCGGGCAGTTCGAGTTCGTGCAGCACGGCGGGCGGCGGTTCGAGTACCGCACCAAGGACGTCGTCGCGACCGCCGGCGGGGACGTGAGCGCGGTCATCGACGCCAACTCCGGCGCCGACCTGGTCGTCGACCTCGGCGCGCAGACCCTGAACGGACTCTCGGTCCGGGCGCTGCAGACCCTGATCCTGTACGCCAAGGCGTCGGCCTGGTTCCGCGGCGCCTCGTCCGTCGGGCTCGACGACGTGCGCGCCATGGTGCCGTTCGTGCTCCGCGGGAAGCTGCTGCCCAACCCGCAGCACCCGCGCTTCGAGGCCGGCGACAAGGAGCTCGCCCACGACCCGGCCTCCTGGCTCGTCGACCTCTTCGACACCGCGATGAAGCAGTTCGTCGCGCTCGGCCTCGACGCTGCCGATCCCGTCGGCGACCTGCTTGCCGAGCTCGGGGGCGGGCTGGACGGGCTCGACCGGCTGACCGTCTCGCAGCGGCTGACCCGGATCGAGTCGGAGGTCGGCCGGATCTCCAAGGTCGGCAAGATCTACGGCCGCGACTACGACGACCTGGTCGCGCTGAAGTATCTCCACCAGCGCTACTCCAACTACCTCCACTGGCTGGAGGGTTCATGATCCGGCGTCCTGGGCACTCGGTGAACGCCTCGGTGGCTCGGCAACCGGGCGGGTTACCTGCAGTCACCGGGCTCGACCTGGAGCTGGCCGTCGCCAACGTTGCCCGCTGGGGCGGGGACGCCGGGCTCTTCGGCGCCTCCCTGACCGCCGGGCTGGCGGCCGCACCGGACGCGCCCGATACCGCGGCCATCCAGGATCTCGCTGCCGTCGCCGCCTGGCGCGCCGGAGTCATCGGCCTGCGCAAGGACGCCCTCCGAGCGGCGTCGTCCTGTCTCGACACCGGGCTCGCGGACGCGGTCGGCGCGACGCTCGGGATGCCAGGTGCCGACGTCGCCGGATTCGTCGAGGGGCAGCGTACGGACCGGTTCTTCTGGCCCGCTTGGCAGCAGCTCGGCCGTGCCTATCTGATCGCCCGGATCGGCGGTTTCGCCGGGCTCGGCGGACCTTGGCTGGCGCACCCGGGCGACGTCATCGCGGCGGGTGATGGCCGGTGGCTGGTGGAGGTTGGCGAGGAGCTCTGGGAGGTCGACGCCGACCTGTTCGGCCACTCGGTCTCGCAGGCCGCCGACGACCCGGCGAGCACCGGCGACCCGGGCGACCCGGGCGACCCGGGCGACCCTGTCGGCACCCCCGGCGTCCGGGTGGTCAGCGTGCCCACGTCCTACCTGCTCGAGGTCGTGCGGGAGGCCGGGTGAGATCGCCGACCGCAGCGGAGCGCGAGGCCTGGGATGCGGCCCTCGACCTGTGGGGCGTGGACCTCCATGACCCGGTCGTGCACACTCGTTCCGACGAGAAAAGCTTCGCCTGGTTCGGGTTCCCGCCGGAGGTCAACGTCGACCCCGGCGAGCTCGCCCGCCACGGCGGAGAAGGGCATCTGACCAGCGTCTTCGCTCACGAGATCGGCCACCACGTGCTCTCCCCGAGCACCCGGGTCGACTCGCTGAAGATCCGTCAGCAGATGGCGCGAGTGATCGACCTCTACGACCGGCAGCATCGCCTCGACCTGGTCGCCGCGAGCGGGTTCTGCGCCAACCTGTGGTCCGACATGCTGATCAACGACCGGGTGATGCAGCTGCAGCGCGCCCGGCTCGCCCCGGACGAGACCCCTGACATGGTGCAGCTCACCCGGGCCCTCGCCGCGCCTGCTCTGGCCAAGGGTCTGCGCGGCGCCGAGGACAACGAGCTGTGGTGGGTGGTGCAGCGGGCGTACGAGCTCCTCTGGCGGCTCCCCGAGGGCTCCCTCGCCTGGCCCGAGGCGCCGACGCGGTGGAAGACGGACTACGAGCAACAGCTCCGTAGCGCCCGGCGCCGCCTGCACGGCTCGAAGTCGAAGCAGCGGAACGAGGCCTATCAGGCCAAACGGGAGGTCGCCGAGCTCGAGTACGACCCGCGAGCGGGCCTCGACCCGGCCCACGACGCGACGACGGTGGCCGACGTGGTTCGTACGCTCGCCGCCGACCCGGTCAGCGGCGCGGTGCCCTGGGCGATGGTGATGGCGCCCTACCTGCTGCTGGGCTTCAAGAGCAGCGGGTGCCACGAGGACTCGCCGGGTGCCCCCACCGCGGCCGAGCTCGCCGGTGCGATCGGCGACCCACGGCTGCAGAAGCCATTGGTGCACCCCGACGACGCCGAGGTCGTCCTCGCCGAGGGTGACGCCGCCGCGGCCGCCTCCGACGGCAGCGGGCAGGCGCTCGGGCTGGCCAGGACGCTCGAGCTGATGGCCGGCTCCGACCCCAACGCGGTGATGGCGGCCTGGTACGAGGCCGAGGCCCGTCCACACGTCGCACCTCTGGTCCAGCGCGGGCTCGCTCCCGCCGGCCCCGCGATCCCCGGTCCTCTCGAGGAGTGGGAGCTCGGCGACGACCTGGCCGAGCTGGACTGGCCGGCGACGCTGACCACGGGTGCGGTGTTCGTGCCGGGAGTGACCACCCGGCGGCGTACGTTCATCGCGGACGAGCCCGAGCCGGCGTACGAGCCCGTGCTGCTCGACCTCTACCTCGACTCCTCGGGGTCGATGACGAACCCGCAGCGCGGTTCGGCCGCCATCGTCGCCGGGACGATCCTGTCGCTCTCGGTGCTGCGCGGAGGCGGGCGCGTGCGGGTCACCTCGTGGAGCTCGGCCGGCCAGGTCGCCGGCGACAGCGCCTACACGCGCGACCGGGTCGAGATCATGCGCCAGCTGACCACCTACTTCGGCGGCGGCACGACGTTTCCCCTGGACCTGTTGCGTGCCCGCTATCCCGAGAACCAACCGCCGGCCGAAGGACAGCGCCACCTCGTGGTGCTCTCCGACGCCGGGCTGGACACGTTCCTGGGCCGCGGCCAGGAGGAGTACGCCGACGTCGCCCCCGCCGTGCGGCGCGTGATCGACACCGGGTCACTGATGATCATCGGACACTGGCGCGGGCAGTCGCGCGAGCAGGCCGAGCGGCTCGGCTACGACGTCGCCGAGATCCCGGACGTGATGCAGGCGCCCGCGGCGTGCGCGGCGCTGGCCGCCCGGATCGCCGTCTACACCCCAGAAGGAGCAACCCGTGGCTGACGAGGAGCTGTTCGAGGCCTGGCTCGACGAGGAGCTCGATCTCGACACCGCCTGGAACGGGCTGGGGCCGGGACCGTCCGTCGACGAGGTGATGGCCCGGATCTCGACCACGCCGTCGTGGTTCCTCGACGACGCCGTCGACATCGTCGCGCTGGCCGGGGACGTGCTCGACACCTCCGGCGGGCAGTTCATCGCGGCTGCCCGGAAGGTGGCCGCGACCGGGAAGACAGCCGCGCGCCAGGGAGCCGGCGTCGTCCTGTGGCTGGTCGCCTCGCAGGAGCTGGCGGGACCGTTCTCGGCCGCGCTGCGCGAGGACCGGTTCGACCGGGCGCTGCTCACTCTCTCGCTGCGCCTCGCCGCGGTCGTCGAACCGCAACGCTGGGTCGAGGAGGCCGAGCGCCGAGAAGAGGCGGCGCGGACCTTCCTGCTGTGGAACGGGCAGCTGCCGGCTCGCGAGGACGAGCGCAACGCCCGCGCGCTGTTGTCGCGCCTCGACTCCGCCGCCCGCGCCGAGGCGCTCGAACGGGCCCGGCGCGACCGGGAGCACCGCTCCGAGATCCGGCGGCGTCTGGAGGACGCGCGAGCGCGTGAGGCCGCCAGCCGCTACAGCCCGGAGTGACCGTGAGCGAGACACAGGACCCGCTTGACCTGGCCGAATACACCCCGATGGCCTCGGCCGCCCTCACCGACGCCGAACGCTGGCCGGGGCTCTCGGCTGCCGGATCCGCCCGGCTGGCCGCTGCGGACGGCCATCCCGCCGCGCCCGTCTGGCGGCACCGGGTCGGCCACCGGCTCACTCCGTCCGAGCAGGGCGCGGCCCGGTCACAGCTTCCGCTCGCGGGCTGGCTGGAGCAGCACCTGGCGGTGGCGCGGTCACTTCCTGCGTACCGCCGACATCGGAGGACGCTAGACACGCTCAGTGAGTTTCCGCTGATCAACCGGCAGAACCTGGTCGACGACATCGGCGGGTTCGTGCCGCTGGACGCCGACTACGGGCGGATGCTGCACGGCACCTCCTCGGGGAGCACCGGGGCGGCGCTGGTCATGCCGGACGACCCCGACGAACTGGCCCGCGGGTTCCACTGGCTCCGCGACCTGGTCGCCGGGCTGACCGGCGGCTGGGCGCCGGATCCGGCTCGTTTCGCCGTGGTCCAGGTCGTGTGGCAGCGCCAGGCGTTCACGTACGTCTCGGTCGCTCCCGGCTTCGGCGAGAGCCTCGTCTCGCGGGTGAACCTGCACCCCGGCGAGTGGCCCCTCGAGAGTCAGCGGGCGTTCCTGCGCGACGCCGACCCGCAGGTGGTCTCCGGCCACCCCACATCGCTGGAACACCTCCTCGACCTCCGCGACGTCGTACGCCCGATCGCGATCGTCTCCTCCGCGATGGCGTTGAGCGCGACGCTGCGCGCGGACCTGGAGCGGACCTTCGAGTGCCCGGTGATCGACGTCTACGGCCTGCACGAGACCCGGCCGGTGGCGGTCAGCACCGACGGCGGCCCGTTCGTCGTCGCCGATCGCCGGGTTCACGTCGAGATCCTCGGTCCGGACGGCTCCGCGCTCCCCGAGGGCGAGATCGGCGAGATCGTCGTCACCGCGGGTGAGAACGCCTTCCTGCCCCTGGTCCGCTACCGCACCGGCGACACCGGCCGCCTGGTACGCGTCGACGGCAGGCCCGCGATCGATGCCCTCGAAGGACGCGAGGCCACCGTCTTCACCACCACGGCCGGCACCCTCGTCCCCTGCGTCGACCTCACCCAGCACCTCCAGGACGCGGGGGCTCGTGGCTGGTCCGTCGAGCAGGCCGCCGACGGCACCGTCGTCGCGACCATCGCCGGCGGAGACGCCGACGCCGTCGTCGCCCGCCTGGGCACCATGCTCGCCCGCGACGTCACCGTCCACCGGGTCGCGACCCTCGCCGACCTCGGCGAGGGCAAGCCCCGCCGCTACCGGTCGTCCATTCCCCGGGGCGCCGTCACCCCTCCCGGATGACCGCGACCTGACCCGCGCGGACGAGGTGGGGGCCGCCCTCGTTGCCGGTGAGCAGGTCGGTGCCGCGGACGGGGACGATGACCGCCTCGTGGGTGTGGTTGATGACGAAGACGTACGCCCCCTGCTCACCGACCCGCCGGATCGCCTCGACGCCCTCGGGGAGCCCACCGACGACCGGCTTCGTCGTGGTGAAGATCTGGGTGGCCAGGGTCTCGAGGGCGTCGGGGGTGAGCTCGGTGCCGACGTACCAGGCGGTGCCCTTGCCGACGCGTCTGCGCGTGACGGCCGGGTCGCCGGCGCAGTCGCCGGTGGCGTACGCAGCCAGGACATCGGCCCCGACGGCGCGGCCGCGCTCGCTCCAGATCGTGCCGGAGCCGTAGGCGGTCAGCGGGATCTCGTCGCCCTCGGGCAGCGGGCAGAACTCCTCGACCCGCACGCCGAGAAGATCGGACAGCGCGCCGGGGTAACCGCCCAGCCGGATGTGGTCGTGCTCGTCGACGATCCCGGTGAAGTAGGTGGCGACCAGGGTGCCGCCGGCCTCGACGAAGTCGGTGAGCCGGTCGACGGTCCCGTCAGCGAGCAGGTACTGGACCGGCAGCACCACGACGTCGTAGCCGTCGAGCGGGTCGGTCACGCCCACGACGTCGACGCCGAGATTGCGGGCCCAGCAGGCCCTGTGCCAGGCCCGGGTGGTCGCCATCGGGTCGACGTCGACCGACGGGTGCGAGTCGAAGGTCGCCGCCCACCACGAGTCCCAGTCGAAGACGATCGCCACGCTCGACTGCTCCACCCGGGTGCCGGCGACCTCCGCGATCGCGGAGAGATCCGCCCCGAGGCGTACGACATCTCGCCACAACCGGCTCTCGGTGCCGGCGTGCGGGACCATCGCGGAGTGGAACTTCTCCGCACCACCGCGCGAGGCACGCCACTGGAAGAACAGCGCGCCATCCGCGCCGCGAGCGACGTGCTGGAAGGAGTTGCGGCGCATCTCGCCGGCGGTCTTGGCGATGTTTCGCGGCTGCCAGTTGACCGCGGAGGTGGAGTGCTCCATCAACAGCCACGGCTCGCCGTGGGCAAGCGAGCGCGTCAGGTCGGCGGTCATGGCCAGCTGCGGGGTGCGGTCCTCGTCGGCGGCGTTCAGGTAGTGGTCGTTGGAGACGAGGTCCCCGACGTCGACCCAGCTGCGGTAGTCGAGCGACTTGCGGAACCCCATGAAGTTGGTGGTCAGCGGCTTGTCCGAGTGCGCCCGCACCGCCGCCGCCTCGACCCGGTAGATGTCGCGGATCTCGTCGGAGCAGAACCGCCACCAGTCCAGCTGCTGACCGGGGTTGGCGAAGTTGCCGTAGGAGACCTGTCGCGGCGGCCCGATCTGCTCCCAGCTGGTGTAGCGCTGGCTCCAGAACGCCGTCGCCCACGCCTCGTTGAGCTTCTCGATCGAGCCGTGACGCTCCTGCAGCCAGCGCCGAAAAGCCACCGCGCTGGCGTCGCAGAAGCAGTGGTCGTTGTGGCAGCCGTACTCGTTGTTGACGTGCCACATCACCACCGCCGGGTGGTCGTCGTAGCGCTTGACCAGCTCGGTGATGAGGGTCGTGGCGGCGTCACGGTAGGCGGTCGACGAGGGACAGTACGCCTGGCGCGCACCGAACGCGCGCGGGTTGCCGATCTGGTCGACGAGCGTCGCCTCCGGGTGATGCTCGAGGAACCACGGCGGCGGGCTCGCGGTCGCCGTCGCCAGGTCCACGGCGATCCCGCCGGCGTGCAGCTTGTCGAGCACCCGGTCGAGCCAGTCGAAGTCGTACGTCCCGGGCTCGGGCTCGAGCAGGGCCCAGGAGAAGATCCCCACGCTGACCAGGTTGACCCCGGCCTCCCGCATGAGGCGTACGTCCTCGTCCCAGACCTCCTCCGGCCACTGCTCCGGGTTGTAGTCGGCGCCGTAGGCGATCCGTCCGCCGAGCGCCTGGGTGACCTGCTCCATCCCTCTCGAAGGGCCCGTCACGGGGCCAGCCGCTCGGTGCGCCACTTGTCACCCTCGCGCAGGTAGACGAGCCGGTCGTGCATCCGCCCCGGCCGCCCCTGCCAGAACTCCACCCGCTCCGGCTCGACCCGGTAGCCGCCCCACTCCTCGGGCACGGGGACCGGCCGGCCCTCGAACTGCGCCTCGATCCGTTCGTAGGCCGACTCCAGCTCCTCGCGCCCGGAGACGACCCGGCTCTGGTGGGAGGCGTGCGCACCCAGCTGGGAGCCGCGCGGACGCTGCGAGAAGTAGGCCTCGACGTCCTCTCGGGAGAGCTCGTGGGCGAGCCCGTCGATGCGTACCTGCCTCTCCAGCGGGTGCCATGGGAAGAGCACCGCGCAGCGCGGGTTGTGCGCGAGGTCGGAGCCCTTGCGGGAGGCGGTGTTGGTGAAGAAGGTGAACCCTTCGGTCGAGAAGCCCTTCAGCAGCACGGTCCGCGACGAGGGCGCGCCGTCGGCCGAGACGGTGGAGACCACCATGGCGTTCGGCTCGACGATGCCCGCGTCCCGAGCCTCGGCGTACCACCTCTCGAACATCAGGAACGGGTCGCTCGCGAGGTCGTCCTCGTGCAGCCCGCTGCGGGTGTAGTTCTCTCGTGCTGCCGCCAGCTCAGCCGCCAGATCCATGCCGTCGAGCCTATCTTCTGGGCGGGTGGGGCAGAATGCGGAACGACACTAGGAGAATGGGAGATGGCAGTGAGCCAGGTACAGCACGGTCTCGAGGGCGTCGTGGCCTTCGAGACCCAGATCGCGGAGCCCGACAAAGAGGGATCGGCACTTCGCTACCGCGGGGTCGACATCGAGGACATCGTCGGCCGAGTGCCGTTCGAGAACGTCTGGGGCCTGCTGATCGACGGCTCATACGGCCCCGGCCTGCCGCCCGCAGAGGCCTACAACCTGCCGGTGCACACCGGTGACGTGCGCGTCGACGTCCAGGCCGCCATCCCCATGCTCGCGCCCGCCTTCGGGTTCGGGCAGACCTACGACATCTCCGACGAGCAGGCCCGCGAGGACCTCGCCCGCGTGGCCGTCATGGTCCTCTCGTACGCCGGCCAGTCGGCCCGCGACATCCACCTGCCGATCGTGCCGCAGCGCGAGGTCGACAAGGGCAAGACCCTCGCCGAGCGCTTCCTGATCCGCTGGCGCGGCGAGGCCGACCCCGCCCACGCCCACGCGATCGACGCCTACTGGTCCTCGGCCGCCGAGCACGGCATGAACGCCTCCACCTTCACCGCCCGGGTGATCACCTCCACCGGCGCCGACGTGGCCGCGGCCTTCTCCGGCGCGATCGGTGCGATGAGCGGGCCCCTGCACGGTGGCGCGCCCTCGCGCGTGCTCGGCATGATCGAGGACGTCGAGAAGTCTGGCGACGCCTCCGGCTATGTGAAGGGGCTGCTCGACTCCGGCGAGCGCCTGATGGGCTTCGGCCACCGCGTCTACCGCGCCGAGGACCCGCGTGCGCGCGTCCTGCGCCGCACCGCCCGCGAGCTCAACGCGCCCCGCTACGAGGTCGCCGAGGCCCTGGAGAAGGCCGCGCTCGAGGAGCTCCGCGCCCGGCGCCCCGACCGCGTCCTGGAGACCAACGTCGAGTTCTGGGCCGCCATCGTCCTCGACTTCGCCCAGATCCCGGCCAACATGTTCACCTCGATGTTCACCTGCGCCCGCACCGGTGGCTGGTCCGCCCACATCCTGGAGCAGAAGAAGACCGGGCGCCTGATTCGCCCGAGCGCCATCTACACCGGCCCCTCCCCCCGCCCCGCCGACGCGGTCGAGGGCTGGAACGCCGACTGGGCGAAGTGACACGCCCTGGCCCGGGCGTCACAGCGAAGCCCGGGCCAGGTGTCCGATCTCAGCCGCGATTCCGCTGGAAGACTGTGGCGATCTCATCGAGCGCTTGCGCCATTTCGTCCGAGTCTTCGCCGATCTCGAGTGCCTCAGCGGACATCTCGCCGCCAACTTCGACGTCATCGAGCAGCACTCGCACGGCACGCTGGACGAAGTCAGAAACGCTGTGGACGTTGCCCTCGGCGACGAGCTCATGTATCGCCTCGAGGTCGGGCGCCGACAGGGTGACCACAATCTCCTGAGCATCTGCCATGACAAAGGAGCGTACGCCGACGGAATCCGCCGCACACGCTCCGCTGTCGAGTCCGGGAGGTGGCCTAGAGCCTCTTGGCCATGCAGACCACGAGGTCGTCGTCCTTGTAGAAGCCGAAGGGCTCGACGTCGACATAGCCGTTGGCAGCGTAGAGACCGATGGCCTCGTGCTGGAGGCCGCCGGTGGTGAGGACCATGGCCTCTAAGCCGGCGCTGCGGGCTGATGTCTCGACGTGGGCGAGCATCCGCTTGGCGAGCCCCTGGCCCTGGGCCTCGGGCACGACGTACATCCGCTTGATCTCGGCGGTCACCACGGTCCCGAGGGCGGGCTCACCGGAGCGTCGCCAGGCGCCGGAGGCGACCGGGACGTCATCGAGGTAGCCCAGGAAGTACTCACCCGCGGGCGGCTCGAACATCTCCGGCACGGTCGGGTCGTAGTCGGGTTCGCCGTAGCGTTCGACGTAGAACTCCTGGACCCGGTCGACCAGCTTCTGAGCATCAGGGTGGTCGTACGCGACCGGGCGAATCTCAACAGACACGTCGGTATTCTGGCCGATGCCCGCAACTTGCGAGAATGGGTTTATGACGCTGCAGATCCCCGCCGACCTCCTGCCCGCCGACGGACGTTTCGGGTCCGGGCCGTCCAAGGTGCCCGCCGGCCGCCTGGAGGCGCTCGCCGCGACCGGGGTGTCGGTGATGGGGACCTCTCACCGGCAGCAGCCGGTGAAGGATCTCGTCGCCCGCGTCCAGACCGGGCTGGCCGACCTCTTCTCGCTGCCGGAGGGCTACGAGGTCGTCATCGGCAACGGCGGCTCGGTGGCGTTCTTCGACCTGGTGACGTACGCCCTGGTGCGCGAGCGCAGCCAGCACGCCGTCTTCGGGGCGTTCGGCAAGAAGTTCCTCTCCGCGGCCAAGGCGGCGCCGTGGCTGGCCGACCCGTCGGTGATCTCGGCCGATCCGGGGTCGCTGGCCGCGCCGGCGTACGAGTATGACGTCGATGTCTACGCTTGGACACATAACGAGACCTCGACGGGCGTGATGGCTCCGGTCGTACGTCCCGCCGGCGCGGGGGCGGACCAGCTCACCGTCGTCGACGCGACCTCGGCCGCCGGCGGCCTGCCGCTCGAGGTGACCCAGACCGACGTCTATTACTTCGCGCCGCAGAAGTCGTTCGCCTCCGACGGCGGGCTGTGGCTGACGCTGCTCTCCCCTGCCGCGATCGCGCGGGCCGAGGAGATCGCGGCGAGCGGCCGGCACATCCCGTCGTTCTTCTCGCTGACCGAGGCGATCAAGCAGTCCCGCAGCGCGCAGACCGTCAACACCCCGGCGGTCGCGACGCTCTTCCTGATGGCCGAGCAGCTCGACTGGATGAACTCCTCCGGCGGGCTGGACGCGATGGTCGCCCGCACCACCGCCTCCTCCGACGCGCTCTACGCGTGGGCCGAGAAGGCGCCGTACGTCCGCCCGTTCGTCGAGGACCCCACCCACCGCTCCCTCGTCGTCGGCACCGTCGAGCTCGACGCCGGCATCGACAAGGACGAGCTGCGCCGCGTGCTCGCCGAGAACGGCGTCGTCGACCTCGACGCCTACCGCGGCGTCGGTTGTCGACAGTCGACGATCTCGGGCTCACCTCCAGCGGGACGGCCGGGAGTTGCGTACCTTCGACAGTGAGCTGCTGCCGGTCGAGCACGTCGGC
>NZ_JBEXRR010000011.1:0-131076 GCF_040613175.1 Nocardioides sp. NPDC006303 | reverse complement strand
GCGTCGCGACGACGAGGTCGATGGTCGGCAGGGCCAGGTCGGCGAGGTCGGGGTGCGGGAAGGAGTAGATCAGCCGCGACTCGTAGAGCCGGTCGATCTCGGGCAGGTCGATGGGCGCGCCGGAGGCCGCCGCGGCCATCGCAGGAGCGGCGCCGACCCAGGCGAAGACGATCGAGTCCTCGCCCTTGAGGTAGCGGTGCGCGCGTACGCCGCCGGTGGCCCGGCCCTTGGCCGGGTACTCGCTGAACGGCGTGGTCTTCACCGAGCCGGTCTCGGTCCCGGGCAGAGCGCTCGACGACCCGGCGACGGTGACGACCGCGGCACCCTCGGGCGCGTCGGCGGAGACGACGCCGAAGAAGACGACCTTGGACCCGTGGGCCATCCGGACGCCGGCCATCCCGCCGGCGCTGCGGCCCTGGGGCCGTACGACGTCCGCCGGGAAGTGGAGGAGCTGGGCGTCGGAGGTGACGAAGACCAGCGACTCGGTGCCGGTGCGCAGCTGGGCGGCGCCGACCACCTCGTCGCCGTCGGCGAGCTTGATGACCTCCCACTCGTCCTTGTTGAGCAGCACTTCGGGGTTGACCCGCTTCACGACACCGAGCTTGGTGCCGAGCGCGATGCCGGGACCGTCGGTGGCCAGCGTCGTGAGCGCGAGCGCCCGCTCGTCGGACTCCAGCGAGAGCAGCGCGGACAGCGGCAGGCCGCCGGAGAGGTTCGGGTCGCCGTGCGTCGGCGGCATCGCCGGCAGGTCGAGCACCCCGAGACGTACGAGACGACCGCGGGAGGTGAGCACGCCGATCTGCCCGCGTGCGGTCGCCGGGACCACCGAGACGATCACGTCGTGGTTGGCGCGCCCCGACCCCGTGGAGAAGGGCTCCGCGTCCGAGGAGCGGGCCAGGAGACCGGTCGAGGAGAGCAGCGCGAAGCACGGGTCGTCGGCGACCTCGAGGCTCATCGCCTCGAGCGCCGGCGTGCCGGCGGAGGCGAGCAGCACGGTGCGCCGCGGCGTGCCGAAGGTCTTGGAGACCTCGCCCAGCTCGTCGGAGACGACCTTCCGCAGCATCTCGTCGTCGCCGAGGATCGAGTCGAGGTATTCGATCGTCGAGCGCAGGTCGTCGCGCTCCTTCTCCAGCTCGATCTTGGAGAACTTCGTCAGCCGGCGCAGCGCCATGTCGAGGATGTACTCCGCCTGCGGCTGGCTCAGGTCGAAGACCGACATCAGCCGCTCCTTGGCCTCGCCGGCGTTGTCGGAGGAGCGGATCAGCTGGATGACCTCGTCGATGTCGAGGATCGCGATCAGCAGCCCGTCGACCAGGTGCAGCCGGTCGGCGGCCCGGTCACGACGGAACTGCGAACGGCGGCGTACGACGTCGTAGCGGTGTCCCAGGAAGACCTCGAGCAGCTCCTTGAGGCCGAGCGTGCGCGGCTGCCCGTCGACGAGCGCGACGTTGTTGATCCCGAAGGAGTCCTCCAGCGGCGTCATCTTGTAGAGCTGCTCGAGGACGGCCTCGGGGACGAACCCGTTCTTGACCTCGATCACCAGCCGGGTGCCGTGCTCGCGGTCGGTGAGGTCCTTGAGGTCGGCGATGCCCTGGATCTTCTTGGACTGCACCAGGACCTTGACGCGCTCGATGATCTTCTCGGTGCCGATGTTGAACGGCAGCTCGGTGATCACGATGCCCTTGCGCCGTCCGAAAGGCTCGATCCGCGTGGTGGCGCGGATCTTGAAGGAGCCGCGGCCGGTCTCGTACGCATCCCGGATCCCGTCCAGGCCGACGATGGTGCCGCCGGTGGGGAGGTCGGGACCGGGGATGAACTTCATCAGCGTGTCGAGCTCGGCGCCGGGGTGCTTGATCAGGTGGCGCGCGGCGGCGATGACCTCGACCAGGTTGTGCGGGGCCATGTTGGTGGCCATGCCGACCGCGATGCCCGTGGCGCCGTTGACCAGCAGGTTCGGGATCGCCGCCGGGAGCACGCTCGGCTCCATCTCCCGCGAGTCGTAGTTGGGCCGGAAGTCGACCGTGTCTTCCTTGATGTCATCGGTCATCGCCTGCGCCGCCGGGCCCATCCGGGCCTCGGTGTAACGCATCGCGGCAGCCGGGTCGTCACCGCCGGGGGAGCCGAAGTTGCCGTGCCCGTCGATCATCGGCAGCCGCATCGCCCACGGCTGCGCCATCCGGACCAGGGCGTCGTAGATCGCGCCGTCACCGTGCGGGTGCAGCTTGCCCATCACCTCACCGACGATGCGGGCACACTTCACGTGGCCGCGGTCTGGACGTACGCCCATGTCGTTCATCGTGTAGAGGATCCGGCGCTGCACGGGCTTGAGACCGTCGCGGGCGTCGGGCAGTGCCCGGGAGTAGATGACGGAGTAGGAGTACTCCAGGAATGAGGACCGCATCTCGTCCCCGATGTCGGTGTCGAGGATGTGCTCCTCGAAATCGTCGGGTACGTCCTGCTTGGTCTTGCCGCGTGCCATAAGGGGCATTGTCTCGAATCCCTGTGCGAATGCCACACCGGGCTCGCCGATTGGGCCCAAGTCGTAGCGGAGCCGCCCTTCCGTACGCCGCACATCCGCGTACATTGGCAGTAGAGATCAATCCGTCCGGAGTCACCGGTTCAACGCACATGGAGGTGCTTGAAGATGGCTGTCACCCAGATCGAGCTCGACACTGAGCTGCTCGAGGAGATCCAGCGGATCTCCGGCGCGACCACGCCCCAGGAGGCGGTGGAGTTCGCCGTACGCGAACTCGTCATCCGCAACCATGAGGGCGACGCTCCCAAGCACGCCCAGAAGCTGGCGCGGAACTGGGACTATGACGGCTGGCGGGTGCTCAACGAGCGCGACCGCGCCAACGTCGTACGTCACTGACACCCGGGGTGTAGACGTACGTCTACACCCCGCCCTATGATGGGTGCATGAACACGATCGGAACCCGGGATCTCAAGCAGAACCCCAACTCCGTGATCCAGCGTGTCCTGGAGACCGGGGAGGAGTTCGAGATCACTGCGCACGGCCACGCGACTGGCGTGCGCTTGGTCCCGACGCACGCGGGTCCGGCCCGCTGGGTCCGCGGCGACGTGCTCAACGCCGACGAGCCCGGCCTCACGCCGGCGGAGACTGATGCGTGGCTCGCTGATGTCGACGACACTTTCGACGACGAGGTCACCGATCCCTGGGACCGCCGGTGATCATCCTCGACACCAACGTCCTCATCGACTTCGACCGCTACCTCTTCGACGCTGGTGAGGCGTACGCAGCCAGCATTCTTTCCCGTGCTGAGCTGGAGTTCGGCGTTCAGGCCGCCACGAGCCCCGAGCAGATCGCGAAACGCACCCAGCGCCTCAACCAGCTCGACGCACGCTTCGACTGGCTGCCCATGGACAAGGAATCGACGCGGTCCTATGGCCTCGTCGCGGCCGGAGCCAAGGCGACGGGCGCCAAGGTCAGAGGCAAGGACGCCCTGATCGCCGCGCAGGCACACCGCCACGGCGCCGGCGTCATGACGCTGAACGTCGATGACTTCAAGCCCTTCGCACATCTGGTCACGGTCCTCACGCCGACGCCACGTCTGGGCATCGTGGACTGAGCGGCGACTGGTGCGTACCGCTAGATTTCTCTCGTGACCGCGCAGCAGACCCCGCCGTACCCCTCCCACTGGGAGGCGGACGTGCTGCTGCGCGACGGGCGGACGGCCCACATCCGACCGATCCGGTCGGCGGACAAGGACCTGCTGGTCGACTTCTACGACCACCGGGTCAGTGACGAGTCGAAGTACTACCGCTTCTTCTCGCCGATGCCGCACCTGTCCGCCCGCGATGTCGCGCGCTTCACCGAGGTTGACCACAAGGACCGGGTGGCGTTCATCCTGACCCTGCGGGGCCGGATGATCGCGGTCGGGCGCTACGACGTGGTCAAGCCCGGCGAGGCCGAGGTGGCCTTCCTCGTCGAGGACGACTACCAGGGCCGGGGGATCGCGCAGATCCTCCTCGAGCACCTCGCCCAGGCCGGGCGCGAACGCGGAGTCACCAAGTTCACCGCCGACGTTCTCCCCGACAACGCGCGGATGATCCAGACCTTCCGCGACGCCGGCTACAAGGTGGCCAGCGTCTACGAGGACGGGGTCATCTCGCTGCAGTTCGGGATCGACGTCACCGACACCGCGGTCGGCCGCCTCGCCCTGCGCGAGCACGAGGCCGAGTCCGCCTCGATCCACCGCTTCTTCAACCCGCGCTCGGTCGCGGTCATCGGCGCCAGCCGGCGGCAGGAGACCGTCGGCCAGGCACTCGTGCGCAACCTGGTGATCGGCGACTTCACCGGCCGGGTCTACATGGTCAACCCCAGCTCCACCGCGGTCAGCGGAATGCCGGCGTACAAGAGCGTCCAGGACATCCCCGACGACGTCGACGTGGCGATCGTCGCGGTGCCGGCCGACGCCGTCCAGGACGTCGTGCTCGACTGTGCCGCCAAGGGTGTGCACGGGCTCGTGGTCATCTCCAGCGGCTTCGCCGAGACCGGCGAGGAGGGCCGCCAGCGGCAGCGGCGGCTGGTGAACCTGTCCCGCTCCTACGGGCTGCGGCTGATCGGGCCCAACGCGCTCGGCGTCATCAACACCGACCCGCAGGTCAAGATCAACGCCAGCCTCGCCCCGACGATGCCGCCGCGCGGCCGCGCGGGCTTCTTCTGCCAGTCGGGTGCGCTCGGCTCCGCGATCCTGGAGAAGGTCAACAACCGGGGCCTGGGCCTGTCGACCTTCGTCAGCGCCGGAAACCGCGCCGACGTCTCCGGCAACGACCTCCTGCAGTACTGGGAGGAGGACGTCTCGACCGAGGTCGTGATGATGTACCTGGAGTCGATCGGTAACCCGCGGAAGTTCTCCCGCATCGCCCGCCGCGTCTCGCTGCGCAAGCCGATCGTCGCCGTCCGCTCCGGCCGCACCACCCAGGGTGTGCCGATGGGCCACGCGGTCCGCAAGATCAGCGCCCCGCCGGCGGCCGTCGATGCGATGTTCCGCCAGGCCGGGATCATCCAGGTCGACACCCTCGACGAGATGTTCGACGTCGCCCAGCTCCTCGCCCACCAGCCGCTTCCGCGCGGCCGGCGGGTGGCCATCGTCGGCAACTCCGACGCCCTCGGTCTGCTGGCCGCCGACGCGGCCGTCTCGGCGGGTCTGCAGGTCAACAAGCAGGTTCCGCTGCCCACCGAGCCGAGCGCCGAGGACTTCGAGGACGCGCTCGACGCGGCCATCGACGATCCCGAGGTCGACGCGGTGATCTCGGTCTACATCCCGCCGCTCAACGTCTCCGGCGAGGAGATCGCCAACGTGCTCGCCGCGGTGGGGGAGCAGTCCGACAAGCCGCTGGTCACCAGCTTCCTGGGTGCCGAGGGTGTCCCCGAGCTGCTCCGTGTCCCCGACGTAGCCGGCTCGACCGCTGGTCGCGGCTCGGTGCCGTCCTACTCCTCGGTGGAGTCGGCCGTACGCGCACTGGCCAAGGTCGTGGAGTACGCCGTGTGGCTGCGCTCCGCCGACGGCGAGACCCCGTGGCTCAGCACCGACGAGTGCGACCCGCGCACGGCGCGCAAGATCGTCACCGACGTGCTCGCCGCGCGCCCGGCCGGGGGTGACCTGAGCCGCGAGGACCTGGGCATGGTCCTGGCCGCGTACGGCATCAAGCTGTGGAACACCCACAGCGTCAGCACCCTCGAGGAGGCGATCGCCGCCGGCGAGGACCTCGGTTGGGGTGTCGTCCTCAAGGCGACCGTCGAGAGCGTCCGGGAGCGGCCCGACCAGGCCCACGTCGTACGCAACATCGACGACGTCGACGAGATGACCGAGGCCTGGGAGCTGATCACGAGCCGGATCCCGCCGGAGACCGGCGGGTTCACGGTGCAGCGCACCGCGCCCCCGGGGGTCCCGGTCGCGATCCGCTCGATGGAGGACCCGCTGTTCGGCCCCGTGGTCTCCTTCGGCATCGCCGGCCCGATCACCGAGCTGGTGGCCGACAAGGCCTACCGGATCCCGCCGCTGTCCGAGCGCGATGCCGCCTCGATGGTGCGCGAGATCAAGGCCGCGCCGATGCTCTTCGGCTACCGCGGCGGCGACATGGTCGACGTCGACGAGATCGAGCGGCTCGTGCTCAGGGTCGCCCAGCTGCAGAACGACCTGCCCCAGATCTCCTCCCTCGACCTCTCGCTGGTCCTCGTCGGGCTCGAAGGATCCGCCGTCCTCACCGCCAGCGCCAGGGTCGACCTGGTCGCCGATCCGCGCTCCGACTGGTTCGTACGACGCCTCAACCCTGCGGTGGGCGACACCCTTCCTGGCTAGGCGGCCTGTGGCGCGCCGTGGAAGGATGGGTGTCATGAGCACCCGCACCGATGATCTCGACCGCGCCGACGACCTGCGCGCCGAGATCGACCGCACCGGCTACTACCCCGAGGTGGTGGCCGACTGCGTCGCCTCCGCAGTGGCCGGAGAGAAGGTGTCCTCCTTCTTCCTGCACCACGAGCCGACGTTCGACCGTGACGAGGTGCGCCGCCACCTCTCCGTGCTTGTGCTGACCCCGACGCGGCTGATCCTGGCCCACACCGACGAGCACGCCGGCGACGACCTGCTGCCCGAGCCCTACACCTCGACGTCCACCGAGGCCGTCCGCATCGACTCGGTCAACTCCGTGGTGGTGACCCGGATGATCACCAACCCGACCAAGGGATCGAGCAAGCCGGCCGAGGTGGTCATGACCATCGGCTGGGGCGGTGTCAACCGCGTCGACCTGGAGCCCGCGGGCTGCTCCGACCCCAACTGCGACGCCGACCACGGCTACACCGGCGTGCTCACCCCCGACGACTTCTCGCTGCGCGTCTCGGCCGCCGCCGACGGTCACGACTCGGTCGACCGCCTGCTCTCCTTCGCAGAATCGCTCTCGGCTCGCACGCACAACCGGTGAGGGGACGCGTGAGCGAGCGTCAGCGAGCGAACCATCGGAACGTCACGGGGTCACATCCGTATTCTGGCGCTTGCGCTACGGATGTGGCCCCGTGACCGGGTTCGTCGCCCCCGCCTACGGGGAGCGCTCACTGGGTGATGTCCTGCCGGCGGTCGCCGCCGCGATGGGCATCCCGTTGGGCACCTCCGAGGCGCGACCTGGTCTCGAGCTGCCCTCCGCTGCTGCGTACGTCGTCTTCCTGGTCGACGGGATGGGCACCAACCTGCTGCGACGCTATGCGCACGCCGCGCCGTTCCTGGCCTCGCTGAGCGAGGACCAGGAGGCCGGTACGGCCGGGGTGCCGTCGACGACGGCGACCAGCCTCACCTCGTTCGGCACCGGGCTGACGCCCGGCGGGCACGGGCTGGTCGGCTACACCTCCCGGATCCCCGGCACCGAGCACCTGCTCAACGCGCTGCAGTGGCGCAAGGACGTCGATCCGGTCGAGTGGCAGCCCAACCAGACCGTCTTCCAGCGGCTGGGCGAGGCCGGCGTGCCGGTCACGGTGATCAACAAGCGCGTCTTCGGCGGCTCGGGGCTGACCATCGCCGCCCACCGGGGCGCGGAGTTCGTCGGCGCCGACCGGGTCGGCGAGCGGATCGCCTCGGCGGTCGCGCTCTCGCGCGTGCCGGGGTCACTGACCTACCTCTACGACGGTGACCTCGACTGGACCGGCCACAAGTACGGCGTCGCCTCCTCGCCCTGGCTGCAGCAGCTCTCGATGATCGACGCCGAGGCCGAGCAGTTGCGGGACGCCCTGGACCCGTCCGTACGTCTCCTGGTGCTCGCCGACCACGGCATGGTCGACTCGCCCGCCACCTCCCGCACCGACATCGACGATTTCCCCGAGCTCCGCCACGGGGTCGCACTGGTCGGCGGCGAGGCCCGTTTCCGGCATCTCTACTGCTCGCGCGGCGCGGTCGAGGACGTGGTCGCGACCTGGTCGGAGACGCTGGGGGACAAGGCCGACGTGATGACCCGGGAGACCGCGATCCGGCGTGGCTGGTTCGGGCCGGTCACCCCCTCGGTGCTGCCGCGGCTCGGCGACGTCATCGTCGCCTCCCACGGTGAGCACGCGGTGGTATCGACCAGCCTGTTCCAGTACGAGACGACCCTGGTCGGGCTGCACGGATCGCTGACCCCGGACGAGATGCTCATCCCGCTGCTGGTCTCCTGACTCGCCGAGCGGGAATGACTGGCCGTTCTAATGGTTACAACCAACGTATCCATTAGAGACACTCGTCGTGTCCGGCGGAAAGGTTTGTCATGGGTGAGCACAGAGTCGACGAGGGCCGGCGATGACCGGGCGCTACGGGCAGGTCGCGTTCACGCCGCTGGTGACCGAGCACCAGACGATCCACGGGAGCGCCGGCGCGTACGCACGGATGGCGGAGGCGGGTGACGCGCCGGACCGGATCGGCAGGGGCGAGGCCGCGTTCATCACCTCGCGGGACAGCTTCTTCCTGGCGACCGTCAGCGAGACCGGATGGCCCTACGTCCAGCACCGCGGCGGACCGCCCGGGTTCCTGAAGGTCGTCGACGAGACGACGCTGGGGTTCGCCGACTTCCGGGGCAACCGGCAGTACATCACCCGCGGCAACCTCGATCACGACGAGCGGGTCTCGCTGTTCCTGATCGACTACCAGCTGCAAGCGCGGATGAAGATCTTCGGTCGTGCGCGGGTCGTCGAGCTCGAGGACGACCCCGAGCTGGTCGGCTCGCTCGCTCCGGCCGGGAGCTCGGCGCGCGTGGAGCGTGGGATCCTGATCGACGTCGAGGCGTTCGACTGGAACTGCAAGCAGCACATCCCGCAGCTGGTGCCCCTGGAAGCCGCTCGGCACACCGTCGCCGAGCTGACCCAGCGGATCAGCGAGCTCGAGGCCGAGCTGGCCGCCGCGCGTGGCGTAACGGCCGAACCCTAGACTGACCATTAGAACTGACCAACCGAGATCGATGACGGAGGAGTCGGCGGTGGAGCTGCAGGTGCCGGTGCTGTACCCGACCCAGCCTCGGGCCGTACGTCTCATGAACACGATCTGGGCCGACCGGACGGGCGTGCACGACTCGCTGGAGAGCGTGGCGCACCTGGAGGCCTGGGCCGAGGAGGCGGGCCTCGGCCGCCACCCAGACCTGAACGAGCACGACCTCGGCCGGACCCGGGCGCTGCGCGACGCCCTGCGCCGGCTGGCCGCCGACGTGACCGCCGACGGCCGGCCGCACAGCGTCTCCGAGGCGCTCAGCACAGAAGCGGCGCTCGCGGTGCTCAACGAGTTCATGTCCCACTGCGCGCCGACGCTCCGCCACGGTGCGCAGGGCGGCTACGAGCGCGAGTGGCTCGCCGACGGCACCGGGCCGCAGCGGGAGCTGAACCTGGTGGCGCTGGAGGGGTCCGAGGTGCTGGCCCAGCACGCGCCCCACGAGCTGAAGGCGTGCGGCGGCCCCGGCTGCGTCCTGTACTTCGTCCGCGACCACCCGAGGCGCGAGTGGTGCTCCGCGGGCTGCGGCAACCGGGCACGGGTCGCGCGCCACTATCGGCGGAACATGTCCAGCTCTGAGGGTCCTGCCACGAGCCGCAGCGCAGCCCACTAGGCTTCCGCAAGTGGCTGAGCTGACCTTCTGGACCGGGACGATGGACGCGGGGAAGTCGACTCTCGCGCTGCAGACCAACCACAACCACGCGACTCGCGGCAGGGTGGGGCTGATCTTCACCGCCCACGACCGCTCCGGCGAGGCGGTGGTCACCTCGCGGCTGGGTCTGACCCACGACGCGATCGAGGTAACCGACGACTTCGACTTCTGGCGCCACGCCGTCGACGCGTTGACCCACGGCGCTCGGATCGACTACCTCATCTGTGACGAGGCCCAGTTCTACACGCCCGAGCAGATCGAGGCGCTGGCGAAGATCACCGACGAGCTGCAGATCGACGTATTCTGCTTCGGCATCCTCACCGACTTCCGCACCCGGCTCTTCCCGGGCGCCGCTCGTCTGGTCGAGCTCGCCGACCGTACCGAGGTGCTGCAGGTCGAGGCGCTGTGCTGGTGCGGCAAGCGGGCCACCCACAACGCCCGGGTCGAGGACGGCGTCATGGTCACCGAGGGCGACCAGGTCGTCGTCGGCGACACCGACGAGGCCCCCAGTGCGGTCTCCTACGAGGTCCTCTGCCGCCAGCACCACCGCCGCCGCCTGACCGCGGCCCGGGCCCAGTCGGTCTCCCTGGTGCCCGAGCCGCTGCCGTTCGGCTGACCCGCCACGCCGGCCGAGCCGCGAGGCCGCCTGCGGCCGAGCGTGGCGGCTCCGGCGGCTCGACCAGCGAGGGCTAGCGGTTGAGCGTCGGCATGGGCACGTCGGCGTACCTCGTTCCGACGGGGGTGCTCTGGGTGTCGAGCTGGACGCCGGGGCGGCCGTTCTCGACGACGTAGGTCGCGCGGGTGGAGATCGGGGCGCCCGGGCGCTGGACGTACGGCACGACCCGGAAGTCGCTGGAGAGCTCCTCGGGCGTGACCTTGACGCGTACGTAGCCGCGCTGGCTGTTGAAGAACTTCAGGTGGTCGTTGGCCCGCAGCAGGGTCTCGCCGCCGGTGGTCATGTCGGCGCCGTCGCCGCCGCTGGCGATGGAGGTGCCGACGAACTCGCTGCCGACGACCGCCGACTCGGGGTCGTCGTAGTCGGCCAGCAGGTTGCTGGCGTAGTTGTGGTGGCGGTCGCCGGTGATGACGACGAGGTTCTCGATGCCGCTGGTGCGAGCGCCCTCGAGGAGCCGGTTGCGGTTGGCGACGTAGCCGTCCCAGGGGTCCATGTAGAGGGTCTTGGCCTCGGTCTCGTCGAGGTCGGTCTCGGCCATCGGTGCTTGATTGGCGAGCACCTGCCAGCGGGCGGTCGACTGACGCCAGTTGCGCTGGAGCCACGCCTCCTGCTCGAAGCCCATCATCGAGCGCGACGGGTCGTAGATGTCCGGCGTGAGTTCCGGGCTCGCGGGGTCGGAGCCGTCGGCGTACGCCTGGTCGTCGCGGTACTGGCGGGTGTCGAGCACGTTGAAGTCGACCAGGTCTCCGTAGCGCAGGCTCCGGTAGATCTGCATGTCCGGACCGTCCGGCAGCGAGCTGGCCCGGAACGGCAGGTGCTCGTAGTAGGCCTGGAAGGCAGCCGTACGCCGCGGCATCCACAGTTCGCCCTGCGACTGGCTCCGCTCCTCGGGGGTCTCGTCGGCCCAGTTGTTCTCGACCTCGTGGTCGTCGGGAGCGACCACGAAAGCGTGGGACTGGTGAGCGGCCATCAGGTCCGGGTCGGACTTGTAGAGGCCGTACTGCAGGCGGTAGCGCGCCAGGTCGAGCGTCTCCCCGCCGATGGCGGGGGAGACCGGGGTGTTGCGCCAGTTGTTCTCGGGAGTCACGCCGGACTCGTACAGGTAGTCGCCCAGGTGGAAGACGACGTCGACGTCCTCGTCGGCCAGGTGCCGGTAGGCGGTGTAGAAGCCATGGCTGTAGAGCGCGCAGGATGCGAACGCGAAGCTCATCTGGCGGGGCGAGGAGCCGTACGTCGGGGCGGTCCGGGTGTGGCCCGTCTGGCTGACCTCGCCGGCGGCCAGGAAGCGGTACCAGTAGTCGCGGCCGGGGCGCAGGCCCCAGACCTCGGGATGGACCGAGTGGCCGAAGTTCGGGGTGGCGGTGACGGTGCCGGACTTCACGACCTTGCGGAAGCGGGGGTCCTCGGCGACCTGCCAGCGGACCTTGACCGGCTCCTGAGGCATGCCGCCCAGACCGTCGGCGGCGAGCGGTTCGGGGGCGAGGCGAGTCCAGAGGACGACGGAGTTGGGGAGCGGGTCGCCGGAGGCGACGCCCATGGTGAACGGGTAGCCGGAGAGCGACGTGGCGCCCTTGACGGACACCGCGTCGGCGGGGATCGAACCGGTGCCGAGCAGCATGGCCGCGGATGCGGCGAAGCCGGTCGTAGCGGTGCTGGAGAGGAGGGAGCGTCGGCTCAGCGAGTCGGGCAGGAGCATCGGGGGGCCTCCGAGAAGGGTGGAAGTGCTTGCCTCCACTCACTTCATCGGGGGCGCGTGAACTGCGCCCGACCCGCTGCCGACTCTGTCGGGTCGGGTCGCCGACGTAACACGGACCGGCCGATGGCCGGTCCGTGAACGGGTTCACACCAGTCGGTTCACTCCGACTTGCCGCCGCCGAACATGATCTCGTCCCAGCTCGGGACCGAGGCGCGCTTGCGGCGCGCGGACGACTTCTTGGCCGGCTTCTGCTGAGCCTCGTCGGACTGCTCGGACTCGGCAGGAGCCTCGGCGGCCGCGGGCTCGACGACCGCCGGCTCGAGCTCGGGTTCGGGCTCGGGCGGGACCGGCGCCTGCTTGCCGGTCGGGGACTCGTCGCCCAGGAACGCCTCGAGCGGGGTGTCGACATCGACCTGAGCCGTCTTGGCCGGCTTGGCCTCCTTGACCGGCTGGGGAGCCGGGGGAGGAGTGACCGGAGCCGGTGCCGGGGCGGGCGCGGCCGGCGCTGCCGGAGCCTGCGCTGCCGGGGCCGACGGGGTCGAGCTCTGCGCGCGGCGACGCCGCGCGGCGAGCATGTCGTCGGTGATCGGCTCCGGCTCGGGCGCGGCAGCCTCGAGCTTCTCGCCGGTCAGCCAGCGGGCGTCGTCGTTGTCGAGCTCGACGAAGTTGCCGGGGGCGTCGTAGGTCAGCTCGGCGATGCCCGAGCGCTCGGGGGTCTCGTACTCACCGGTGAGCTTCCAGCGTCCGTCAGGGCGTCGGTAGGAGTCCCAGTTGACCGACTCGGGGTCGACGTACATCGTCTGGAAGTGGGCGCTGACCGCCTCGCCCAGGGTGCGGGCGGTGCTGGCGGCCTCACCGGGCCGACGGCGCACGGAAGCCTGCTGGGCGCGCTGTGCCATGTGCTCGCGCTCGGCGAGGACGGGACCGGCGAAGGCCAAGATCTTCTCGACCGTGGTGCCGGCGACAGCGGCGACCTCCTCGGCACTCTCGCCCGAACGAATACGGGTCTGAATGTCACGGGGCCGCAGGCTGCTGCTCGGGGTCTTGTTCACGGTTTGCTCCGATCGGCGGGTCGACACAGCCTCGAGTGCTGCACGGAGACGGTCGTCGATGTCGGCGGTGTATTCACGGTCCTCGTCATCGACGAGAAGCATGCGTAAACCATCGTCACTGACCGAGATGAGCCGCAGAAGGACGGGACCAGCCTCATCCGGAGCCTGCTCTTCGAGCTGGCCCGGAGTCAGGGGCAATCCTTCGGCTGACATCCTCTTCTCAATTCTAGATACGGTTGTGACGACCCTACGCCACAGACCTGCATCGTATTGGGTGGCCGTGCGGCGTGGCCGTGGCATTTGGGGTTTTTGGTACGAGCGAGGCGACCATTCGGTGGTGGAACAGACGCTGACCCTCCTCGTGCTCGACCTGGTCGGGTGCTTCGTCTTCGCGCTCTCGGGCGGCCTGATGGCGGTCCGCAAGGAGCTCGACATCTTCGGCGTGATCGTCCTCGCCTGTGTCACCGGTCTCGGCGGCGGCTTCCTGCGTGACATGGCCATCGGCGCGACCCCGGTCGCGGCGCTCTCCGACTGGCGCTACCTCGTGGTGCCGATGGCGGCCGGTCTGCTGACGTTCTACTTCCATCCCGCGCTGGGGCGGCTCGGGCCGATGATCAACGTCTTCGACGCCCTGGGCCTGGGGCTGTTCGTCATCGCGGGGGCGGTCAAGGCACTCGACTTCGGGCTCTCCCCGCTCTCGGCCGCGGTCATGGGGCTGGCCACCGGCGTGGGCGGCGGGGTGATCCGCGACGTGCTCGCCGGTCAGGTGCCGATCATCCTGCGCCGCAGCGTCTTCTACGCCATCCCCGCCTTCGCCGGTGCGGCGATCGTGGCCTTCGGCCTGTTCCTCACGCTGCCGCAGCCGCTGGTGATGGCCACCGCCTTCGTCGTCTGCGCCGGCTGGCGGCTGCTGGCGATGTGGCGCCACTGGGAGGCGCCGTTGCCGAGGGGTTCCGCGTCGGTCTGAACCTCAGTGGTCCGAGCAGCAGGGGATCTGGTGGCGCACCTCGAACGGCACCAGACCGGCGGCGGAGCGTTGGACCAGGAGTACGCAGCGCCCCTCGCGCCACATCGGCCGCGCGAACCCGGTGAGATCTAGGGTGTCGCCCGGCTCCAGCGAGATCCCGGCCAGGCCCTCGACGGCGTCGACGACGCTGTCCGCCTCGACCGCGGCCACTGTGGTCACGGTCTCGATCGCAGTGCGTCCCGGGTAGCGGGCCAGCCGCCCGGCGCTGCGCGCGGCGGCCTCGTCGATCGCGGGGGAGTCGAGGGTGACGTACGCCTCGGGGAGCTGGTCCGCGAGGAGCGCGGTCAGCTCCTCGACCGCCGGGCCATCGGGCCAGTCCAGGACGGCGACGAAGCGGCCGGTCGGCTCGCGCACGACATGGGTGCTGATGACGTACGCATCCTCGGGCTGCCCCGCGCCGAGCACCTCCTCCAGGCGATGGACGAGGTGCTCGGCGGCGGCGAGGTCCCGGGCGTCGGCATCGACGGCCAGGGGTCGGGTGGTCATCGAGTCGGGACGACCCAGACCGGGTTGGTGTAGAACCACAGGTCGACCCACGGGTCCGCGTCGCCGACGACGTCGATGGCGGGACCGGCCGGGTCGATGCTGGCGCCGAGGTAGCCGGGCTGGGACCGGTTGGCGTCGGTGCCGCGGACACGCACGTAGAACGCCTCCTCGACGCGACCGAGGTCGTAGCGCAGCTGGAAGGTGCCGGTGCGGCCCGAGGTGTCGGTCTGCTCGATCACCTTCGTGTCGGGCGCCTTCCAGGTGTCGCGGTCGGAGACGTACGTCGGGTCGACCGCTCCCCGGATCACGTCGACCCGGTTGAGGCTGGGGAGGAACTGCGACCAGTTCGGGACGTCCTGGGCGGCGATGGTGACGACCAGCGAGATCCGGCTGCCCTTCTTCGCCTTCAGGGTGCCGCCGAGGCTCTCCGAGCCACCGTCGGAGGAGACGACGCGTACGTCGACCGACTTCACCAGCGCGCCGTGGTCGACCCAGACGCGGCCGTTGCGCAGGCCCTTCATGACCGCGCCGTAGCTGCGCTCGGAGGCGCCGACGTGGGTGCGGCTGTAGTAGCCCGGCCAGAAGTCACCGGCGGTGGTGTTGAGAAAGCCGGCGTAGACCGGGTCGCCGTAGCGGCCGTTGGCGTTGAAGGAGGCCGAGTCCGACCCGTCGGGGCGGCGCGAGGTCGTGCCCCAGTTGACGTGGGAGTCGGAGTTGGCGCTGATCGACCACGGCTTGCCCTCGGCGAGCAGCGAGTCCCACAGGCCACCGACGGTCGAGGTGAACCAGTCGAAGCCGCCCCAGGAGCGGTAGGACTCGGCGGGGTAGCCGGGGAAGGAGTTCGGGCCGGCGGAGTTGCCGTAGTAACCACGGGCGCTGCCGGGGCCGTAGCCGGCAGGCAGCCCTGCCGCCTGGTGGCCGGGCGCGCCCTCCCAGCCGATCGCGATCCGCGGGTCGGCGTCGCGCCAGGCACGCACCTCGTGGGGGCTGTCGATGCCGTTGCGGGCGGGGTGGTTGGCCAGGAAGAGCGCGTCCGCGACGCGGCGCTTGTCGACCTGCTTGCCGAGCCACTGGATGCCGGCGACGGCGAGCGCCTCGTTCTGCGGGGAGTTGCCGCTGGCGCCCTTGACGGAGCCGTCGTAGTCGTTCTCGAACTGCTTGAGCACCGCGACCTCGTTGGCGCCCGGCGCGACGAAGACGGTGCCGTGCTCGGCGGCCGGGATGTTCCACTCCAGACCCTGGAAGATCAGGGTGTCCTTGAGCACCTTGCGCGCGGCCACGATGTCGGGGTTGACCAGGTCGACGCCGAGCTTGGCGTGGGTCGCACCACCGTGGTCGGTGATGACCAGCCAGTCCAGGCCGTACGCAGCGCCGTGCTGTGCCTGGTCGATGACCCGGTACATCGCATCCGAGCTGTACTGGGTGTGGATGTGGTGGTCGCCGGCGAGCCAGTGCCGGATCGTGGCCCGGTTGCCGCTCCTCGCGGTGGCGGTCGTGGCGGTCTCGGCCATCGCCGGGGTCACGCCGGTCATGCCGGCCATCCCGGCGGTCACCGCACCGGCGATGCCGGCGGCGCGGAGCAGGTTTCGCCGGGTGACCTCGGCGGGACGCAGGTCGTTGTCGGACGCGTCCGAGGAGGCGGCGAGGGTGATCTCGTCGACCTCGTGGGAGTGAGTGTGGTCATGGCCGTGCGCGTGGGCGTGGTGGTGCCCGTCCGGCCCGTGCGAGTGGGGGTGGTGCTCGTGTGACACGTTGAAACCTCCGCTTGGGATAAGGCGTCTCCCGCATGCCCGAGCAGCGGCGCTCAGAGCAAAGCGGTGCCGGATGGCCGCCGTACGTCCGCGCGTTGCCCTCCCGGTGAAATTTTGCCGAGGCGTCACCCCCGTTGGCCGAGTGGTCGCTTGCGCGGGCCGAGGCGTCACGCGCCTTGCAAGTAAGGCTAGCCTTACTCGTGTGACGACCACCGACCGCCGCAACGAAGACGCCGAGACGCTCGCCGACCTCCTCGGAGGCGCGCGGGGTGCGATCGACGCCACCGTCCCGCCGGTCGCGTTCGCGGCCGGCTGGCTGGTCAGCGGAGAGCTGTGGATCGCGACCGTGGTGGCGGTCGCGGTGGCCGCGATCGTGGCGATCTGGCAGTGGCGCAAGGGTCGCAAGCCGCGCGCGGTGCTGCTTGGCGTGGCCGGAGTCGCGGTCGCGGCGATGATCGCGCTACGTACGGGCCGGGCGGAGGACTTCTTCGTGGTCCAGCTCGCCGCCAACGCGGCCAGCGCACTGGTATGGGCGGTCAGCATCGCGTTCCGCTGGCCGCTGCTCGGCGTGGTCGTCGGTCTGGTCCTGCGTCAGCGCGGCGCCTGGCGTCGCGACCCCGTCCTGCTACGGGGCTATGCGCTGGCGAGCTGGGTCTGGGTCTGTCAGTACGTCATCCGGGTCGCCATCTTCGGCCCGCTGTGGTGGTCGGGCGACGTGGTCGCCCTGGCCATCGCCCGGGTCGCGCTCAGCTGGCCGCTGGTCGCGCTGTGCCTGCTGGTGAGCTGGGTCGTCCTGCGGCGCTCGCTGCCCGAGGACCATCCCGGGCTACGCCATCCTCAGGTGAGCGCTGCCTGAAGCAGGTCGTGGAGCCGCCGGGTGGCGCGCTGCTGGTCACCCTCGCGGACCACGAGCGCCAGCCCGGCCCTCACTTCCGCGTCGATGATCGGCGTCGCGACCAGATCGGTCCCGGCGGCCATCGACTCGGCCAGCACGCAGACACCCAAGCCGCGGGCGGTCAGTCCCAGCAGCGTCTCCGGGTTGGACCCGGACAGGTCGACCTTCGGCTCCACGCCTGCCCGCGCGCACGACTGCTCCAAGGCCGTGCGGATGCCCGTGCCCGGCGGGATGCAGAGCACCGTCTCCTCGCGGAGGTCGGCGAGCCTCGGCCGGGCGCCGGCGAGACGGTGGCCAGCCGAGGTGATCACCGCGAGCCGCTCGTCGCTGACGGACTCGGTGGCGAGGCCGTCGATGACGGGTCCCGCGTGGGAGATCAGGCCGAGGTCGAGCTCGCCGGCCAGCGTACGTCGCTGGAGGCGGTCTGAGGTGTCCTCGACGAGCTCGACGCTGACCCCGGGATGCTCCCGGTGGAAGGTGGCGACGGCGTCCAGGAAGCCGGGGATCGTGCAGCCGGCGATCATCCCGAGGCGTGCCTGGCCGTGGATCAGGTCGCTCAGCTCGTCGGCGCTCTGCCGCACACCCTCGACCGCCCGGATCGCGTCGCGGGCGCGCGGGAGGAGCGTCTCGCCGGCGTGGGTGAGACGTACGTTGCGGGGACCCCGGACGAGCAGGTCATGGCCGAGCTCGCGCTCGAGCTTGGCCAGCTGGGCGCTGATGCCCGACTGGCTGACGTGGAGGCGCTGCGCCGCGGCCGTGAACGAGCCGTGGTCGACGACGGCGACGAAGTAACGGAGCTGTCCGATTTCCATCACTGTTGATGCTAGCAAGCAGCAGAACTATCTGTTTGAGTGTTCGCTTACGTCGGGACAGGCTGGGAGATGAAAGCCGAACCGACCTGAGGAGATCCGATGACCGCAACCGCTGCCGAGCTCGCCGAGGCGTACTTCACCGCCTGGCAGGAGCGCGACTTCACCCGCCTGCGCTCACTGCTGGCCGACGACGTGAGCTTCGCCGGCCCGCTCGCCACGATCGAGGGCGCCGACGAATGTGTCGCCGGACTGGAGGGCATGGCCCAGGTGCTCGACAAGATCGAGGTGAGGGAGCGGCTCGCCGACGGGCCGAGCGTGATCACCTGGTTCGACCTGCACACCACCGTCGCCGAGCCCGCCCCCACCGCCAACTGGATGCGTGTCGAGGACGGGCTGATCACCGAGATCCGGGTCGCCTTCGACCCGCGCGGGATCCTCGCCGCTCGCGGCCGGACGGGCTAGGCGACCTGCTCGTCGCGCGGCTGGGTCCGGGCGGTCTCGCGGATGACCTCGGCCACCAGGTCGGGGTCATCGTTCATCGGTACGTGACCGCAGCTCGCCAGCCATCGGTGGGTCGCGTGTGGAAGCCGCCGCGCGGCCACCTTCGCCTGATAGGGGAGCAGCGTGAGATCGCGCGACGCCCAGGCGACGGTGGTGGGGACACAGGTCTGCGTCGGCCCCGGGTAGCTGTAGCGGTAGACACCGCTGAAGAACGTCTTGATCCCCTCGCGCGAGGCGACCATGTTGGCCGTGTCGGCGGCAGCGACGGCAGGATCGAGCCGCTCCGGGTGGGCGAAGAAGCAGCCCATCGTGACCGTACGCGCCACCCTCGACTGCAGCAGCGACCCCGCCACCGGCGCCAGCGGCCGCGCAACCGCCTGGATCCCGGCGAACAGGCCTCTGACGTAGAGGTAGTCGACGCCGTTCATCCAGAACCCGGCAGGGGAGAGCGCCGTCACCGACCGTGCGTGCCCGGCATCGGCCATCTCCAGCGCGAGCAGCCCACCGAGACTGTTGCCGGCGACGTGCGGCCGCTCGATCCCGAGCTCCTCTCGGAGCTTGTTCAGCTCGTGGGCCACCGCCTCCCGCACCGTACGGCCCGCCAGATCGAACGCCGGCGACTCACCGTGCCCCGGCAGATCGATCGTGATCACCTCGAACTCGTCGGCCAGCCGCTCCACCACCCCACCCCACGCCTGCCTGCGGTGCGCGATGCCATGGATCAGAAGCAGCGGCTCCCCGCTGCCGGTCCGTTCGTACGCGAGCATCTTCGCTCCTTCGGTTGCATCCACGTGTCCTGCCGATGGCCGGGAGCCTACGTCCGGCATGGCCCGAATGTGGGTCCGGTGAGCGGATGCGCTAATGTTTCACCCGCAACGCGTGATTGGCGCAGTGGTAGCGCACCTCGTTCACACCGAGGGGGTCACTGGTTCGAACCCAGTATCACGCACCACCTCGAAAAGGCCGTCTGACCTGCTGAGAAGCAGATCAGGCGGCCTTTCTGACTTGCCTCGGCATCGGGTATGCATCGGTGTGCCCGCTGCGTCAGACAGGCACGATGACTCGCTGGAGCGAAGCGACCACGCACATCACCCGACTCGTGCGTGAGTACGGGCTAAGTACGGGCTTTGTGCGGGAACGGCGAGACCGCGCGGCGCCATACGTTGAGAGCTCGCGCTAATTAGAAGGAGGGCATATGCCTGCACTGCTCAGAAAGTTCACCGCCGGCGTCGTCTTCGCTGCCTTGGCAACGGTCGTCGGAGTCGTTGTCGCCACACCCGCGCAGGCAGCGTCGCACTACGGTTGCAGCTATCCGAACCTGTGCCTCAAGAACGGGACGTACAGCACTGGTGACGCAATCTGGTACGGCTCGGCATCCGGCTATCGCAACCTCCCGTCAGGCGATCAGAACAAGGCTGACTCTGTCATCAACACCAAGAACAACGACTCGATCTGGCTCTTGGATACCGGCACCAGCCCGGACGCTTACATCTGTATCCCCGCAGACACCTACGTGAATCTCGGCAATTACAGCCACACGTTGCGAGGCCCGAACGAGACATGGGCGAACGACGCGGACACGGTGATGATCTGGCCGGATTCTGACAACGGAATGTGCAGGAACCCCCAAGGCGTCGACACCGACCGAGTGCAGCAAGGCGCGGTTTCGAACGGTTGGCGACCATAACCTGTTGTTCAGCGTTTCAATATCCTAGAAGGCCGTCTGACCTGCTGCGAAGTAGGTCGGGCGGCCTCCTGGTCGGCGTGTATCGCCATGGCCGACGATTCCTTCAGCGGAGAAGCTTCACCGAGTTGATCGGGGTGATCGACCCTTCCTCAAGATGAGATATGTGGCGCGTCCACGCGGTAATTGCCCTCGGTGATCGGGAAGAAGGGCGCGGTGCTCATGCAGTGCGGAGCGTCCCGGAAGCCCGAGACCCACCAACTCCAGCCGACCTGGTCGCGCCGTCCGTGGTCCTGGATGGTCAGGCCAACTCGGACTCCGCTCGGGTCCTGGTTGGGCAGGCCTGGACCTCGGGTCCACGCCACGGTGCCGGTCGCCACGGCCACTCCGTTGCTGGCCATGAGGCAGCTGATGTCGCCGCCGAAGTGAGAGAGCAGGGTGCCGTCAGGCTTCAGGTGCTTGACCTCGAAGGTCCCGCCGGCGAGCCATGGCTTCGCGTTGGGCGCCGAGCCGCGCACCTGGAAGGAGACCAGGTCGCCCGCCAGGCTGCCGGATCCCAGGGTTCCTCCTCCGGAACCGGCGACGCTCGCCACTTCTTGGTTGGGTGAACCTGGCGCGTGGCTCAGGGCGGAGGCCGACCCCGCCGTGGTCAGGGTCATCGCCAGCGCGGTGGCTGCCACCGCCCATCGTCTTACCTGTGCAGGCATGCGTGTGACTCGTCCTTTCAGAGGTGTCGCGTGCCTTCCTGACGAATCAGCGAGCCGAAACGTGACAGGCGTGCTCACCGAGCTCGCCTCCGGCCGGCGTCAGGAGAGCGAGTCGGCCTGCAGGGCGAGGAAGAGATCGACCCTGCCGTCGGTGGTCCGGACATCCCGTCGGGTGAGCTCCGCGAGCCTCCCGAGTCGGTTGCGGAGTGTGTTGACATGGATGTGCAACCGCTCCGCAGTGGCCCCGTAGTGGCCGTCCAGCTCCAGGAACGTACGGAGCGTGGATTCGAGGTCGCCGCTGCGATCTTGAGCGCGGAGCTCGCCCAGCACACCGCGTGCGAAACGCCCGAGCGTCTCCCGGTCGAGCATGGCGACCAGAAGCCGGTGGCTGTCGACGTCGCCGAACTCCTGCACCACTGGCCCGTCCGCCTGGGCCTGCATGGCGCGGCAGGTCTCCCGTGCCTGCATGAGCATGGTGCCGAGGCCGGCCGAAGTCGGGCTCACTCCGCCGATGGCGACCAGCACGCGGCCGGCGCCGCGGGTGCGGAAGATTCTCCGTTGGAGCTCCTCGCCGACCGCGCGGAGGGACATCCGTCCTGCCTGTGGCCACGAGACGAACGCGATCGTCTCCCGCGAGCCGCCGACGACCAATGCAGCGAGCCCCTGGTCGAGCAGGAGGTCGGTGACGGTCTCGGCGTCGTGGGACATCTGTCCCGTTGCCGCGGACGGTCCCGCGATGGCGAGGACGGCGACGGGGCCGGTGGGATCGACGCCGAACGTACGGAGGCGCTCGGCGACATCGGCCTCGCGGCTCGGACCCGCCTGCACCATGTCGAGGACCTCGGCCGCGAACCGTTGCTCGATCGCGTGCACGGCCTGCTGCTTGGCGGCCTCCAGGCTGAGGTACGTACCGGCCTGCTCGAGGGCGGCGACCTCGTTGGGCGCCAGGTCGCGGTAGGCCCGGAGGCAGAAGAGGCCCGCGTCGATGTCCGCGAGGGCCGTGACGAGGAAGATCGAAGCCGTTGTCCCGTCGAGTTCGGTCTCCAGGGGAGGTGGGTGCCGGGTGAGGGCGCGCGTCGCATCCCTCAGCTGGGCGGGGGAGAGGTCCACCTGTGTGCCCGCGAGCTGGTGTCCCGTCCGATCGACCACGACGAGCGGAAGGTCGTGGTCCTGCCGTACGACCTGGAGGATTCCGGCCGCTCCCGCCCCGCGGGAGATCGCCGAGGCCAGGGCACCGCTGCGCCGCACCGTCCCCGAGAGCTCGCTCAGGCGTGACTCCGCGAGCAGCGTCGCCGCGGCTCGGGTGACCGCGGTGAAGGGCACCTCGATGGAGATCTCGGCAAGTGGCAGCCCGATACGCCTGCATGCCTCGATCAGCTCGGGCGGGGTGGCGGGCGTCTCCTTGCGCAGCCCGAAGACGATGCCGGCGGCATCGGCGCGGTGTACGGCGTCGACGAAGGACGTGGGGTCGGCCTCGTCGAGCCAGACACCGTTGGTGAGGACCAGCTCCCCCGGCCGGACGTACGGCGCGGGGTCGGCCAGTTCGGTGTTGTGAAGCCAGAGCAGCTCCCGGTCCGTACCTTCACCTTCGCCCGGGACGAGCAGATTGAGCTCCAGCTCGGCCTGCTCCAGCAGGCGGTGCAACGACAGCATGACTGTGATTATCCACCGTGATGATCGTGATGTCTGTCGACATCTCCAATGACCGGATGCGCTGAATCCTGGTTCTCTGGGCGACTCGACCAGCACATCGCTCCGGAAGGGATCTGCTTTGACCCCCATCACCCTCGCTGCGCGCACCGGCCGGGCCTTCCGGCTCGGTGTGGGTGACTCGATCGCCATCGTCAACCTGTTCGGCCAGCAGGTGGTTGACACCTGGGCGGTCAGCGCCGTCGACCCCGCAACGGTGCTTTCGATGGCCCACACCCGGATGGCGAACGGGCGCCTTGCCGTCGAAGCGGGCGACGCGTTGGTCGGCTCCGACCGTGAGCCGATGCTGACACTCGAGTCCGACACGTCCGAAGGTCACCACGACACCCTGATCCCCGCGTGCGACCCGGCTCGATACCTGCAGCTCGGCGCCATCGGCCACCATGACAGCTGCGCGGCCAACTTCCGCGACGCTCTGCAGGAGCTCGGAGTCCCAGTGCCGGGCCAGGTTCCCCAGCCGCTCAACCTGTTCATGAACGTTCCTGTCGGCACCGATGGGACTCTGCGCATCGAGCCACCGATGAGCCGACCCGGGGATCGAGTCACGCTGCGTGCCATCCAACCGGTCGTGCTGGTGCTATCAGCCTGTCCTCAGGACCTGGCGCCCACCAACGGTGCCCACCATGCGCCCCGTGACGTCGAGCTGAGGCTCCAGCCGTCCCACGACCACGCGGGCGGACGTTCGTTGTCATGATCGCTGAGCTGATCTCCAGGTTCGGCCGCGTGGAGGACACGCCGACCGGCGTACTCGAGGACGTTCTCCGGAGCCTCCGGAACGAGAAGCATGTGTACACGTGCGTCGTGCCCGGCGAGGCGCGCAAGCACGCGGCCGCATCCACCGAGCGCTGGCTGGAAGGACGCCCGGCCGGATACCTCGACGGCCTCCCGGTCGCCGTCAAGGACTGCATCGACGTGGCCGGCATGCCCACGACGAACGGATCGGTCGTGGACGCGTCACCGGCGCCGGTCGTACGTGATGCCGGGATCGTTCAGGCCCTGCGGGCGAGCGGCGCTGTCCTGATCGGCAAGACGAACCTGAGCGAGCTCGCCTTCTCGGGAGTGGGGACCAACCCGCACTTCGGGTCACCCGCCAATCCGCTGTCGGGCCTGGAGCCGCTGATCACCGGAGGCTCCTCATCAGGGTCTGCGGCAGCCGTCGCGTCGGGACAGGTACGCCTCGCCCTCGGCACCGACACCTCGGGCTCGGTCCGGGTGCCGGCCGCGTTCTGCGGGATCGTCGGCTACAAAGCGTCCGAAGGGCGCTTCCCCCGAGACGGCGTACGGACGCTGTCACCCGCCCTGGACAGCATCGGGCTCCTCACCCCGACCGCGGCCGATCTCGCCTTCGCGGCCGCCGCTCTCGATCCCGGCACCGGCTCGTCCTACCCCCGGGCGGCCGGCCCGGTACGACTGGTGGTGCCCGAGGACGAGGTGGTCACGGACGCCGCGCCCGAGGTCGCGGCCTGGTTCGGCGACGCTGTCGAGGAGATCGCCGGCCTCGACGGCATCCTGATCGAGCGGCGCCGTCTCCCCGTGCTCGCCGAGGCCCAGGAGCTGATGGACCGCCACGGCACCCTGGTCGCTGCTGAGGCTTTTGCCGGCTACGGCCGGCTCCTCGACGGTTCGTCGGCCGCGTCGCTCGACCCGGCCGTCGCGCGTCGCCTTCGCAGTGCGTCAGGCGTGGTCCCCACGATCGGGCCAGTCCGTGCGCGCATGACCGAGCTGCGGGAGCAGGTGGCGGTCGAGCTCGCCGGTGGCCTTCTGCTGTGCCCCACCGTCCGTCATGCTCCACCGGCGGTCTCGGTGGTCACCGCGTCCGCCGACGCCTTCGATCGGTGGAACGCCCGCATCCTGCGTACGACCATGCTGCTCAGCTATCTCGGCATGCCCGGCGTGAGTGTGCCCCGCGGGGACGGCCGTCGGCGGGGGTTCGGGCTCCTCGTCTCAGCGCCCGCTGGCCACGATCCCACAGTCATCCGGGCCGCCCAGCTGCTCGACGACCTGCCCAAGAAAACATCACCAAGAGAACAGATGGGAACCATCCGATGATCGACACCTCTGACCGACACCCAGCCCTTCAGCCCCGCTTGCTGGGCTCGATGGACCTTGCCAACCGGCTCGCGGTCGCACCGATGACGCGCATCTCAGCAACGTCGGCAGGTGTGCCCACCGAGCTGATGGCTGACTACTACGCGGAGTTCGCTGCCGGCGGATTCGGGCTGCTCATCACGGAGGGCATCTACCCTGATGCCGCCTACAGCCAGGGATACCTCGACCAGCCGGGCCTGGTCACCCAGGAGCACATCGACGGGTGGCGAGCGGTCACCGACCGCGTACACGCCGAAGGAGCGCACATCGTCGCCCAGCTCATGCATGCCGGCGCCCTCTCCCAGGGCAACCCCTACCGTGCGGAGACGCTCGCGCCGTCGGCAGTCCAGCCGCGCGGCACGATGATGCCGGCGTACGGCGGCATCGGCCCCTGGCCGCTGCCGCGCGAGGCCACCAGTGACGACATCGCCGAGGTGGTCGAGGGGTTCGCCGCAGCGGCCCGCAACGCCGCCGAGGCGGGCTTCGACGGCATCGAGGTGCATGCCGCGAACGGCTACCTGCTCGACCAGTTCGTGACGGAGTACACCAACCTCCGGACCGACCAGTACGGCGGCTCGACGGTCAACCGCATCCGGTTGACAGCCGAGGTCGTCGAACGGATCGCCGCGGAGGCGCCGGAGGGCTTCACCGTCGGCGTCCGGGTCTCGCAGACCAAGGTCAATGACGTGGTCTACCGCTGGTCGGGCGGTGCCGAGGACGTCGTCGTCATTGCTGAGGCCCTCGCGAAGGCCGGCGCCCACTACATCCACGTCGCGAGCGAAGGACGATCCTGGTTCGAGACCGCGCAGCTCGACGACGGATCGACCGTCACCGGGCTGGCCCGCGAGGTGTCTGGGCTCCCGGTCATCGCCAACGGCGGGATGCACGACCGGGATCAGGCTGCGCGCGTGCTCGCCGAAGGACACGCCGACTTCCTGGCCATCGGGCACGTCGCGCTCGCGAACCCGGACCTGCCGCGTCGGTTGGCCGCCGGTGACGAGCTGGCCGAGTTCGACCCGGCCATGCTGCGGCCAAGTGTCACAATCGAGTCCAGCATCCGGTGGCGACAGGCGGGATGAGCATGGATGTGGACAGTGACGCGTGGCGCGGGGCGGCCGCCGCGGTGGCCACTCTGACCTTCGACGTCGACGCCGAGACGCCCGTCCTCGCGGCGGGTGGTCGCTACTCCCGGCACCTGACGACGATGTCTCACCAGGCGTACGGGCCGGATGTGGGCGTGCCGCGGATCCTGGATCTGCTCGATGAGCTCGAGGTGCCGGCAACCTTCTTCGTCCCCGGCTGGGTGGCCGAGAAGCGTCCTCATCTGGCTGCGAGCATCGTCGAGCGCGGCCACGAGGTGGCGCACCACTCCTACAGCCACCGGGCGTCGACGGACATGACAGAGCAGGCTCAGCGCGACGACTTCGAACGTGCCCTCGCCGTCTTCGAGACCCAGGGGATCGAGGTGACCGGACACCGGGCCGCCATGTGGCAGACGACCACCACCACGATGGAGCTGCTGGCCGAGCATGGTCTGTCCTACGACTCGTCGATGATGGCGGACGACCGGCCCTACCTGCTCAAGCTGGCTGACGCCGACGTCGTAGAGCTTCCGGTCCACTGGTCGCTCGACGACTGGGAGCAGTACGCCTTCCTGCCAGAGCCCTTCGTGGGCAGTCTCATCGAAGCGCCGTCGAAGGTCTTCGACATGTGGCGCGACGAGCTCGAGGGGATGAGGGAGTACGGCTGTCTGTTCAACCTGTGCCTGCACCCTTTCCTCACCGCTCGTCCGGGCCGTCTGGGCGTCGTGCGACGCCTGGTCGAGTGGGCACGCGATCGGGGTGACATCTCCTTCGAACGGTGCCGGGACGTCGCGGCTCGAGTGGCTGAGTTCGGTGGCGTACGCGAGGTGTACGCGACGCCCACCGAGATCGACCCGGAGACCTATCCGGACTGACGTTTCATCAGCAAAGACAGAACCATGAAGGCGCCTGGCGGGATCCCCGCCGGGCGCCTTTCGGCTGTGCTGGCGGACGGACTCAGGACGGATGAGAATGTACATCGACACTGCCCAGATCCTGTGTGAATGTCCACTGACGGTCGTACAAGGCCGGTGATTCAGTGGCGGTCATCACACCAGGAGGATCACCATGACAATCTCGCCATCGGCCCCGCCCAGCGACAACGAAGCTGTGCCGTTCGATGCCCACGGCATCGGGCCAATTCCCGCAGAGTCACGCGACTCGACCCCGGCAGAGCAGTTCTGGATCTGGTTCGGCGCGAACCTGGCGCCGGTCAACTGGGTCCTGGGAGCTCTCGGAATCGTGCTCGGCCTCAGCCTGCTCGAGACGATTCTCGTGGTGGCGATCGGCAACATTATCGGCTGTGCGCTCTTCGGGCTGTTCAACGTCATCGGCCACCGCACCGCCGTGAACCAGATGGTGCTCGGCCGGGCTGCTTTCGGGCGCAGCGGAAGCGTCGTACCGGGCCTCATCCAAGGTCTGCTCACCATGGGCTGGGTGGGCGTCAACACCTGGGTCGTCCTCGACCTCGCGCTCGGGGTGCTCGCAGAGCTCGGCGTCGAAGGCGGCACGGTCCTGAAGTACGCCGTCGCGGCCGTGATCATGCTGGCCCAGCTCGGCCTTGCGCTCTATGGCTTCTACGCCATCCGAACCTTCGAGAAGTACACGGTGCCGGCCACCGCGGTGGTGATGGTCATCATGACCGTCGTCGCGCTCTCGCAGGTGAGCATCGACTGGACCACGGGCCAGGCGACCACCACGGCGGACAAGGTCACTGCCATCACGCAGCTGGTCACCGCGATCGGTGTCGGCTGGGGCATCTCGTGGATTCCCTACTCGGCGGACTACAGCCGTTTCGTACGCCGCGACGCCACCGACAAGTCGGTGTTCTGGGCCGCGGCCGCCGGCATGTACGTCCCGACGGTCTGGCTTGCGGTGCTGGGCGCCTGCCTGGCGAGCGCGGGCAACGGCGGTGACCCTGCCGAGCTGGTGATCGCGACGTTCGGGGTGATGGCCATCCCGGTTCTGTTGCTGATCATGCACGGACCGGTCGCGACGAACATCCTCAACCTCTACTCCTGCTCGCTCGCCGCGCTCTCGGTCGGAGTCCGCGCAGCGCGGTGGAAGGTCACGCTGGTGGCTGGTGTCGTCGCATCTGCTGTGCTCGTCGTCTTCGTCAGCGCTGACAGCTTCGCCCAGGCCTTCGACCACTGGATGCTGTCGATCCTGGTCTGGATCAGCCCATGGGCCGCCATCGTGCTGGTGGACTTCTTCGTGATCCACAGAGGTCGCCTCTACGTGGCTGACCTTTACCGCGACGGTGCTGACTCGCCGTACGGATCGGTCAACAGAGCGGGCATGGTCAGCCTCGCGCTGGGCATCGTCGCCGGCTGGGCCTGGCAGTACGGCATGGTGCCTGTCATGCAGGGGCCGCTCGCCCGGCTGATGAACAACACCGACCTGTCGTGGCTGTCCGGCGGACTCGTCGCGGGTGTCCTCTATCTGGTCCTGGCGCGACGTGCCGCCACCGAGTCGCTCGGCATGCCCGAGACGGTCAGGTAGTGCCAGATGTCCGAGTCCAACTCCTTGCCCGAGGTGCTGAGCGCGTCTTCGATGAGCAACACCTTCCTCGGCAACCTGATCGAGGTCTGCTTCGCCACGGAGGACTGCACGCGAACGATGCAGGGAATGGTCCGTCTCGGTATCGGTCCTTGGCGCGTGTACACCTTCGACGGGTCGACCGTGGCCGACCGTGAGTACGGCGGTGAGCCTGCCGACTGGGCGCTCAAGGTCGCCTTTGCTGACGTTGGCGACATCGCCTTCGAGATCATGCAGCCGTTGTACGGGCCGTCGATCATCCGAGAGTTCCTGGACAGCCATGGCGAGGGTGTCCACCACCTCGCCTTCGACTGTGGCGAGGCCGCCTGGGACAGCCGGGCCGAGGAGTTCGCCAGTCGTGGGTTCCGGTGTTCGCAGGCGGGGAGG
The DNA here is from genome assembly GCF_040613175.1 of Nocardioides sp. NPDC006303. Taxonomy (NCBI): domain Bacteria; kingdom Bacillati; phylum Actinomycetota; class Actinomycetes; order Propionibacteriales; family Nocardioidaceae; genus Nocardioides; species Nocardioides sp. NPDC006303. Next base: position 102,372 of record NZ_JBEXRR010000011.1, on the reverse strand, counting down.
TTCATGGACCGCAACGCGTTCGCCTTTTTCGACACCGAGGGCGCTACCACCACGACCTTCGAGACCTACACGATCCCCGAGGGGTTCGTGTGGCCCGAGCCCGAGGAGTGGTTCCCCGGGCCCCCGCCCGCCGGGCTGGAGCCCTCCCACGACCTTCTGAGCTCGGAGCACTCATGATGACCAGGCACTTGACTGCGGGCGAGCCCGAGTCCGCCACCGAAGACGTACCTGCCCCGCCCAGCCGATTCGTTGTCGTGGTCGGGCTCGTCATCGCTCTGTGGTGCACCGGGTTCGCCGCGATCAGCGTCTGGTTCGAGCTCACGGACCAGTTCGCGACGGGCAGGTACGCGGAGGAAGCACAAGCGCTCTCGGTGATGAACTGGCTCGTGGCCGTCCTCAAGGTGCTCGGGGTTGTGGCAGCGCTTCTGGCGATCCGATCCCGTCCGGTGGCGCCGCGGATCACAGGATTGGTGCTGTGGGGCGCATTCGCCACGGTGACCGTGTACGTCCTCGGCAGCCTCGCCCAGGCGGTCGTGATCCTCACGGGTATCGCCGGCGATGGTGACGGAGTCGACGCCCGGTCCATCGCCTACGTGCTCGGTTTCCTGGTGGCGGCCGTCGGGTTCGGAATCCTTGCAGTCTCCTTTGCCCGTCGGGTTGGCCTGGGCGTTTGGGTGATGGTCCTCGGGGTCCTGGGTGCGCCTGTCGTGCTTGGCGGGGTGCTCGTGATCGCACCGGCTCTGCTGAAGGCGGCTGGGTTGCTGTAACCCGGCTGACCTCGTCGCGAAGACGGCTGACTCAGCCTCCTGCGCTCGTCGGCGTCGTCCGGGATGACCACCGGATCGTGAGCCATCCGCCCAGGCTCTCGATGGAACCCGGCTCCTGGCGAGCGAGCCGCAGCCAGGCGTCCTGCACGACGTCTCGGGCGTCAGCCGTGTTCCCGAGGACTCGGGTCGCGATCGCCAGCAGCCGTGGTCGATGTGTCTCGAACTCCTCGGCCAGAGCTCCGTGCGCGGTCATCGGTTACCTCTCCTCGTTCTTGCCCGTCATCACCATGACGGGCCAGAGCGGGCCGTTGTAACGACCCAAGGAGAACACCATGAATATCGCACTGTGGATCGTCGCCGGACTTCTCGCCGTGGCCTTCACCGCTGGAGGTACGAGTCTGCTGCTGATGCCCCGGGAGCGCTACCGTGCGCTGGGACCCAGCCAGCATTGGATCGACGACTTCGGTGACGGGCACATCAAGTTCATCGCCACGGTCAAGATCATCGGGATCCTGGGCCTGATCCTGCCGGGCGCTCTCGGCATCCTGCCGGTCCTGACCCCGCTCGCAGCCTGCGGCATGGCGATGTTGATGACCGGCGCCGCCACCACGCGGTTCCGGCGCAGCGAGTGGAAGCACCTCGGCCCGGACCTCCTCTACTTGAGCCTGTTCGCGTTCGTCGCCTGGGGCCGGTTCGACCTGCAGCCCTTCTAAAACATTGACAGTCATCGATATGAGGCGCAAGATCACATATCGACAACCATCGATATCTCGCTCAGGAGGAATCATGTCCCGTATCCAGCTCGCGCTCAACGTCGACGATCTCGAGGAGTCGGTCGCGTTCTACTCGACGCTGTTCGGCGTCGAGCCGGTCAAGACCAAGCCCGGCTATGCCAACTTCGCGGTCGCCGAGCCGCCCCTCAAGCTGGTCCTCGTCGAGAACACCGGCCGGGGCGGCACCATCAACCACCTCGGCGTCGAGGTCGCGGACACCGACACGGTCGACGCCGAGCAGAACCGGCTGAACGCCGCCGGATTCGCCTCGGTCGACGAGCGCGCCACCACCTGTTGCTACGCCAAGCAGGACAAGTTCTGGGTCGAGAACGCCCCGAACGGCGAGCGGTGGGAGGTCTACACCGTGCTCGCCGACAGCGAGACCTTCAACGCAACAGAGACCGGTGGGTCATCGTGCTGCGGGTCCTCCGCCGAGGCTGCACCCGCGCCGGCCGAGGCCGCCTGTTGCTGACTGTCGGCCGGACAGAAACGACGATCGTCCGAAAGGAGGAGATCCCGTGAGACCAGTAGACCTCACCAGCGCGGTTGCCGAACAGCAGATCAGCGATCGGATCCGGCAGGCACGTACGGCGCGCCTGGCCGCGATCGCTCGCTGTTGCCGCCCCAGCACCTGGAAGAGCGCAGTCACCCGTGCCGTCGCCATGGCCCGATCTGCGACACATCGCTCATCGTTGCGTCAGCCGGCTGTTTGCTGCGGCTGAACGATCGGAGCCGCGACCAGCAACGGCTACCGCCGGGCGAGGCCGTGAAGTCCTCGGCACCGCCCGGCGGGGGCTGCGTCGGCCCCCTTCGGTCTGGCTAACGGGCGAGGTCGGCGCGCGCCTGCTCCAGGACTCGGTCGAGCTCCACGTAGATCTCGTCGTGCCGCTCCCTGAGCTCGTCGAGACCAGGTGCGTCGTTGAGGTCGCCGATCGCCTGACGGAGGGCTTCGAATCCCTTGGGGATCTTCCCGCCTGCGCTGAGGATGCTCAGCTGGCCGATGGCTGCTCGAGCGGCTGAGTTGTTGCGGTACGCCTCCTGGCGCAGCGACTCCCGCTCGGCTGCGGGGAGGTCGGCGAGGCGGGCCTTGACGCGGCTGTAGGTGACGCGCTCGAACTCGTACAGGCTCGCGGCGCACTCGCCGTAGACGCGGACCCTGGCGTCCAGCAGCTGGAGGTCGCGGGAGTTCCGGTGCTGCCAGTACGCGCCCCACCAGGCTCCGAGGAGGGTGGCGAGGATGCCCATCGCGGTCACAACGACAGTCGTAGTCACGTCGGGAGACCGTAGGGCATCCGACGTCGCCGCGCATCGGGATCCGCGCCTGGCGGTCGTTCGCGCCGGTGCCAAGCGGCCTCAGGCGTGGCGTAGCGCAGTCGTGGGGTGCCGATCACAGTCAAACGTGGTCTACGGGTTAGGTTCTGCGGCGGCATTCCCCCGATCTTGGAGTTTCTCGATGTCAGACCTGACCTATCAAATGCTGGCGTTGGTGGCCTATATGGTCGCCATGCTCGGCATCGGCGCCTGGGCGTACCGGCGCACCTCGAACCTCGACGACTACATGCTGGGCGGGCGCGATCTCGGCCCGATGGTGAGTGCGTTGAGCGCGGGTGCCTCGGACATGTCGGGGTGGTTGCTCATGGGCCTGCCCGGTGCGATCTACGCGACCGGGCTGATGGAGGGCTGGATCGCTGTCGGTCTGACCGTCGGCGCCTGGCTCAACTGGAAGGTCGTGGCGCCGCGGCTGCGGACGTACACCGAGGTCTCGGGTGACTCGATCACCGTGCCCAGCTTCCTGGAGAACCGGCTCAAGGACAGCTCGCGGCTGCTGCGGATGGCCTCCGGGGCCGTCATCCTGGTGTTCTTCACGTTCTACGTGTCCTCGGGCATGGTCGCCGGCGGCGTCTTCTTCGAGAGCTCCTTCGGCACGGACTTCCACACCGGCATGCTGGTGGTGGCCGGCGTCGTGGTGGCGTACACGCTCTTCGGTGGCTTCCTCGCGGTCTCCTACACCGACTTCGTGCAGGGCGCGATCATGCTGCTCGCGCTGATCCTGGTGCCCGTCGTCGGTGTCTTCGTGACCGGCGGGCCCGCCGAGACTCTCGACAGCATCCGCGCCGTCGACCCGTCGCGGCTGAGCATGCTCGAGGGCGCGACCACGCTCGGTGTCATCTCGGCGGTCGCATGGGGGCTGGGCTACTTCGGCCAGCCGCACATCATCGTCCGGTTCATGGCCCTGCGTACGGCGGGGGAGGCCGCGTCCGCACGGCGGATCGGCATCGGCTGGATGCTGCTGAGCCTCTTCGGTGCCGTCGGCACCGCTCTCGTCGGCATCGCCTACTTCCAGCAGAACCCCGACGCGAAGCTCGACGACCCCGAGGCGGTCTTCATCGTGCTCGGTCAGATCTTCTTCCACCCGCTGGTCGCGGGCATCATGCTCGCCGCCGTGCTCGCCGCGATCATGAGCACGATCTCCTCGCAGCTCCTGGTGACCTCCTCGGCGCTGGTGGAGGACCTCTACAAGGCGGTCTTCAAGAACGACGCCTCCGACCGCCAGCTGGTCCTGTTCGGTCGGCTCGCCGTGCTCGGCATCGCCGTCATCGCTGCCGTCCTGGCGTGGCCCAAGAGCGGGACCGTGCTCGACCTGGTGGCGTACGCCTGGGCGGGCTTCGGCGCCTCCTTCGGCCCGATCATCCTGCTGGCGCTGTGGTGGCGGAAGCTCACCGCGGCCGGCGCTCTGTCCGGTCTGATCGTCGGCGCGGTGACCGTCGTCGTGTGGGGCAACATCGACGCGCTCAGCTCGCAGATGTACGAGATCGTGCCGGGCTTCGCTCTCAACGCGATCGTCGCGGTCGTGGTCAGCCTGGTGACCTACCGGGAGAACCCGGACATCGAGGCCGAGTTCGACGAGGCGATCCGGCTGCTGGACGCCGACGGATCGCGCGAGGACTCGGTGCGAGTCTGACGCGACGGGCCCGGGATCTCGTGGAAACCACGATCCCGGGCCTGATGGCGTACTGTTGATCTTGTTGAAGGGACGGCTCTGTAAGCCGTCCTGGCCGCACACCACGTCGCGGCTTGTATCTTTTATCTGGTTTTCGGTTCGCTGGACATCAGCACAGATGGATGTCTTCAGCGGCTTGGGACACAGTGTCCCTTGCACCGAACAGAGGAAAAGATCATGGCTCAGGGCACCGTCAAGTGGTTCAACGCTGACAAGGGCTTCGGCTTCATCGCGCAGGACGGTGGCGGCGAGGACGTGTTCGTTCACTTCTCCGCTATCCAGACCAGCGGTTACAAGTCGCTCGACGAGAACCAGAAGGTCGAGTTCGACGTCACCGCCGGCCCCAAGGGCCCGCAGGCCGAGAACGTCCGCGTCGCCTGATTTTCACTGAAGGGCCCCGACCGCAGCTGCGGTCGGGGCCCTTCGTGCGTCAGTGCAGGTGCGTCTGCCAGTCCTGTGGGACTCGATCCGCCGGCGCAGGTGGGGACTGCGGCTCGGGTCTGCTCGTCGGCTCGGCCAACGCCGGTCCCTGGAGCGCCTCCTGGCTCTCGAAGTCCCAGAACCACGTCTCGCCGGGCTCGAAGCTCTGCATGTAGCGGTGGCCCGTCTCGCGGAAGTGGTGGCTGGCGTGCTGCGCCGGGGAACTGTCGCAGCAGCCCACGTGCCCACACTCGGCGCACCGTCGAAGGTGAAACCACCATCCGGAATCGCTCGCGAGGCACTCGGCGCATCCTGTGCCGGACGGCGGGGCAGCGACGTTGATCCCTGGGGTGCCGATCATGCCGCTCACGTTACCGGTCGGAGGCCTTCTACGTGGGCCGCCCGCCGAAGTCCCACTGGTGGACCTCGATCGCCGCGAAATGAGCGGGGGAGAGGGTCTGCTGCGCATCGCCTGCGGAGGCGGTCTCCAGCAGCACTGCCGCCCCGACGGCCACGGCTCCGTCGTCGGAGAGAAGCGGCCCGCAGGCGATCAGCTCGTCGCCGTCAGGCAGGTCGATGTCGTCTGTCGTGGGTTCGCAGAACCCGAGTACGAGGTACCGGTCGCGGTCCGGCCGGCCGTCGCCGAAGTCCCACATGGTGCGATCGAGCGTGGTGCGCCACCGCCGCAGCAGCACGTCACGGTAGGCACCGGCCTGGTAGCCGGGCTCCTCGAAGGCGAACGCGCGAGCTGCGGTGGGATCCGGGAGATCGAGGATGTGCACGCTCCCGGTCAGTGTCTCGTCGCTGGTGAAGGTCGGGCCGCGGGCGATCATCGTCGCGGCGAACCGGTCCATGTAGGTCCAGTGCTCCTCCACCATCTCGGTGCGCAGCGGCGTCGACCCCGGTCGGTCGCGGTGGTAGCAGAAGAACTCCATGGGCTGAGACTCACCGGCCCTGCCGTCCCGCGCAATCGGATATCTCAGCGGGTCCGTAGGGTGGGAGCCGAGGAGGGCTGACATGGTGAGCGATCGCGACCGGAACGAACAAGGGCGGGCACAACAGGCTCGGCCCCGTGACGCGCTCGGCCGCCCGCTGCCGTACGGCGCAGTCGGTGTCGAGCCGATCTCCGAGGAACCGCTCCCGCCGGCGGAGACCCTGGCGTACGCCCGCAGCCTGCTCGACGACGGACGCCCCTTCGCCGCTCACGAGGCCCTCGAGGTCCGGTGGAAATCGTGCCCGGACGAGGAGCGCGAGCTGTGGCAGGGCCTCGCCCAGCTGTGTGTCGGCCTGACCCACCACGAGCGCGGCAACACCGTCGGCGCCTCCCGCCTGATCGAGCGCGCGGCAGGTCGGCTCGAGAGGTACGAACGGGGTGCTGGTCCGACGTACGGTCTCGACCTCGGAGAGCTCATCGCGTGCTCCCGGGGCCGGGTGCAGGACGCCTGACTGACGCGCGAAGAGTCAGACCTCGAGTCTCTCGGCGGCCAGGCACTGCACGATCCGGGCGGACTCGGCCCGTCCTTCCCGTGTCGGCGTGAGCGGGTAGACGTGCACCCCGCCTGGGCAGACGGTCAGGGTGATATCGGCATCGTCCGGCACGCGGTCCCGTAGGAGCAGTACGTCGGGGAGCAGGATGTCGCGGGTGCCGATGTAGACGTCGATGGGAGCGAGACCGGCGAGGGGGCCGTAGATCGGGCTCAGTTGCGGAACGTGTGGGTCGTCGCCCGTGGCCCATGCCCGCCCGCATTCGCGCGCTCCAGGCACTGCGAGCCACGGGTCCTTGCGGGCGACGCGCACGATGTCAGGGTTCTGAAGGGTGAGGTCCAGCCAGGGCGAGATGAGCACCAGCCGACCGGGCTGTGGCAGCCCGGTGCTGACTAGGGTCTGAGCGAATCCCAGGGCGAGTCCTCCGCCGGCGGAGTCCCCGGCGATGGCGATGTCAGCGGGAAGCGTCGTCGACAGCGTGCTGCGGTAGACCGCGGTGAGAAGACGGTACGCGTCCTGGTATCCGTGCTGCGGGGATAGTCTGTACACCGGCACGACCACCCGGGCACCTGCGTCGGCGATCTGCTCGATGAGTCTCCAGTGCTGCGGGAAGATCTCGTTGACGTAGGCGCCGCCGTGCAGATAGATCACCGTCCGGCTGGGGTTGGGGTGCTGCGGTTCGACGGTCCAGCAGCCGAACCCCTCGTGCAGGGCGTAGCTCAGCACATGACGAGCCCGAAGTCGTTTCGGCGGCGCCGACGTGGTCTTCTCCCTCGCCAGCATCCGGCGGGCGCCGTCGACGGTGGCGAAATGTCGTCTGCTCCTCGCTCGCAGGTAGAGAGCGACGAGCCTCATCGACGCACTCACAGCTGGGGGCGGTGCTCGTCGGTGTACGCCCAGGGAAGCAGGCTCTCGACCGCCTTTCCGACGCGGAAGACCGTGGCGTCATCGTAGGTGTGGCCGACGATCTGCACACCGGTCGGCATTCCGTTCTCGGCGTGACCGCTGGGCACGGCGAGGACGGGACAGCGATTGGTGATGTTGAACGGAAGGGTGAGCGTGCCTTCGAGGCCGGAGACCGTGTGGCCGTCGATGTCGATCCCGTTGATCAGCGTGTCGCCCGCGGGGAACCCGACGGCCGCCGTGGTCGGGCAGATCAGGGCGTCGAACCCGGTCATCACGCGCGCGAGCTCCTGCTGGACGGCGTACTCGGCCTTCGCGGCGTCGAACATCGCTGCCGTCGCGCGGATCTCCCGGGTCTGCTCGACGAAGTCACGGGCGTAGTCGCTCAGGTCTGACGTCTTCCCGCCGATCGCATCGTGGACCATGGCGCCCATCATGTGGCCGAAGTGCGGCATCGCGGCGCCGATGAGGAGTTCGCGCGTCCAGGTGAAGTCGACCTCGACGACCTCTGCGCCGGCCTTGGCGAGCTCTTCCGCGACGCGACGGGTGTTCTCCTGGATCTCCTTCGCGACGGTGAACCCGCCGAGATCAAGGTTGAGGGCGATGCGTAGTCCCTCGACCCCCGGGTAGCTGGACGGCAGGGTGACCTTGGGCCGAAGTGCGACATGGTCACGCGGGTCGGGCCCGCTGATCACGTTCGTGAAGAGCACGACGTCGTCGACCGTACGTCCCATCGGACCGTCGCCGCGGTAGTAGTCGACGCTCATGGGGCCTGCTCCCGGAATCCGCCCATAAGGGGCCTTGTAGCCGACGTTCCCCGTGAACGCCGCCGGCCCACGGGTGGACCCGCCGATGTCGGATGCGGTGGCGAGAGTCGTCATCCCCGCCGCGAGGGCCGCCGCGGACCCACCGGATGAGCCGCCTGGGGAGAAGTCGGTGTTCCAGGGGTTGCGCGTCACTCCCCACCGATCGGAATGAGTGAAGGCGGCGATGGAGAACTCGGGCGTGGTCGTCCGTGCGTGGATGATCGCGCCCGCGTCCAGGAGCCTGTCGATGAGGGGCGCGTTCTCGGTCGCCGTGTAGCCGGCCCAGGCTTTCGACGCCTCGACCACCTCCATGCCGGCGATCTGGTGCTTCTCCTTCGCGGCGACGGTGACGCCCTCCAACGCTCGCGCGGTGCCGTCGCGGTAGCGACGCTCGGATTCCTCTGCTCGTGCACGAGCGGCCTCTGCCATCGTCTCGGTGAGGGCGTTCAGCGAGCCGTCGACGAGAGCCGCTTGGGCGAGTTGCGCCTCGAGGACTTCGACGGGTGAGAGCGCGCCCGTGCGGAATCGCTCGATGCACTCGGTGGCGGAGAGGTAGATGAGATCGTTCATCGTGTTCCTTGATCTAGGGGAGCGGAAGTGGGCTGTTGAAGCCAGTGCAGGGCGGCCGCGCTCATCGCCTGGATGCCGGCGGGAAGCGCCCATTCCAGATCTGGCAGGTATTCGGGGGAGTGGTTCATCGGAACGTGGTCGGGGAAGCGCGCCTCGGCCAGGAGCGTGGCGAGCTCCGCCGGGCTGTACCTGTCGGGTGCCGTGCCACCCCAGTGCCAGAAGACGCTGGGGCAGCCGAGCGCTTCGCCGAGCGCGCCGAAGTCCTCGCTGCCGGTCATCGGCTGGGTGACCAGGTGTGCGTCGAGCCCGGATTCGCCGAGCGCGTCGAGCGTGCGGCGTGTGGCATCGGGGTCGTTCAGGAGCAGAGGCGCGCCGCTGATGCGCTCGATGCTCGGCTGCCGGGTCATCCCTGCCGCCGCCGACTCCGCATCGATCACCCGACGCATCGCGGTGACGAGGCGGTGCCGGGTCGAGGCGCTGAAGCTCCTGAGGTTGACGGTGAGCTCCGCCTCGTCCGGGATGGCGTTCTCGGCACGACCCGCATGGATCGATGACACGGTGAGGACGGCGGGTTCGTGCGCCGCGGTCTCCCGCGAGATCACGGTCTGGAGCCGCATCACGATCGCCGCCGCGGCCACGATCGGGTCGACGGCTGCCTCCGGGGTCGATGCGTGGCCACCCACCCCATGGATGCGGATACGGAAGTTGTCCGACGCGGCGCCGTAGATGCCCGCGGCGGCCACGACGGCACCGGCCGGCACCGGCGACACGTGCTGCCCCAGCGCGACGACCGGTGTCCCGACGAGCTCGGGGAGCCCGTCGGCGATCATGGCGAGAGCGCCTTCGCCGGTCTCCTCGGCGGGCTGGAAGACGATGGCGACGGTGCCTGCCCACTCGGTGGTACGCGCCAGCAGGACGTCGACCGCGCCGATGAGAGCGGCTGCGTGCATGTCGTGGCCGCAGGCATGCATGACCGGGACGGTCGCCCCGGTCCTGTCGGTGCCGCTGGCGGCCGACGCGTAGGGCGCGCCGGTCAGCTCTTTGACGGGGAGACCGTCGATGTCGGCGCGGAGGAGAACGGTGGGGCCTTCACCGTTCCGGAGCATGCCGACCACTCCGGTGCCTCCGATGCCTTCGGTGACGTCGATCTGCCGGTGAGTGAGCTCTGATGCCAGACGTGCCGCGGTGCGGGTCTCCTGGCCGCTGAGCTCGGGATGACGGTGCAGATCGCGATACAGGTCCACCACGGAGCCGGCCGGGACGGGCCGGCGCAGATGATCAGGCGACATCGGTCGTCACCTTCTGCCGACGCGTGAAGGTGGCGAAGAACTCCTCCGGCCCGCGGGGCACGAGCATCGCGGCGACCAGGCAGATCACGCAACCTGCGATGAGGACGCCGAAGGCAGCCTCCCAGCTCACGTTCTCCACGACGACGCCCATGATCGTGGGGGTGAGGATGCCGCCGACCTGGCTGCCGGTACTGATCGTCGCGTACGCCGTCCCGACGACCGCGGTGGGCAGGCCGCGGACGGGGCTCGAGAACACAGGCATGTAGCACATTCCGCTGAAGAACGAGAGCAGTCCGATCAGCGTGACGAAGACGGGGACGGGCAGCTCCTGCGTCATCATCGCCAACGTCACGATGCTTGCGAGCATCCCTGGGATGATGATCAGGCGGTGCCGACCGCCCAGCCGGTCGACGAGGCGCCCTCCCAGCACCGAGGCGACCCCGCCGGCGAGCACCGGGATCACCGCAGCCGTTGCGACCACGCCCAGAGGGATGCCCCGGGCGTCGACGAGATAGCTGGGCACCCACGCGCTCATGCCCCATGCGACGACCCCGTACCCGAAGAACATGGCCACGTGCCCCCAGAGCGCGGGGGACCGGAACAGATCCTTGGAGGTGATCATCGAGTCCGACTGCTCTTCCACCTCGATGGCCGCCGTGGAGTCGGCGCGTGTGTTCGGGAGGAAGAAGCCGATCGCCACCGCGACGAGCACGCCGACGGCTCCGAGGATGAAGAACGCCCCCTGCCAGCCGATGGCGCCGATGAGCGCCGCTCCCGCGACCGCGGCGACGATGGTGCCGACAGCGTTCGAGCTGTACATCCACCCGGTCGCGGTCATGCGCTGCTCGGAACTGGTGCGCTCGGCAACGGCCTTCACGGATGCCGCGGGATACACGCCCTCGCCGATGCCGAACAGCGCGCGGATGGCGAGCATCACCGCGAAGGATCCAGCGGTCCCCGTCGCCACCGTGAAGACGGACCAGGCGAGCACGCCCGTGACAGCGGTGCGCTTCGCGCCCACCTTGTCGACGAGGATGCCGCCGGGGATCTGCACGATCGCGTACGTGACGAAGAACGCCGAGATGAGCATGCCCTGCTGCGTCGGAGTGAGCGAGAGGTCCTTGCCGATATAGGGCAGTGCGAGGGTGATGAGCTGCCTGTCGGCGTAGCTCATCACCCACCCGAGGAAGAAGAGGAGGACGGCGAGCTTGGCGTCAGGCTGCAGCCGTACCCGCGGCTTCTGAGTCCGGCTGAGCGCCGGTTGTGGCGAGGTCTTGCTCACAGATGCTCCCTGATGACGTAATGCACGGTGCTTGCACGCGCCGAGCCGGGCCCGCCTTGAGTCCGAAGATTTCCGGGATCGTAGGCAGGTCGCCGGGATTCGGTTCGTAAAGGAACCTCAGCCATCCGGATATGGGCTAGATTCGCGTACGTGGTGCAGGAATCGGTCATCGATGTCGTCGACAAGCAGCTGGCGAACGCCCTCCAGATCTTTCCGCGGATCAGCTGGATGCAGCTGGGCAAGATCATCGGCTACGACCCCACCACGCTTGCCCGCCGTTGGAGCAGACTGCGTGATGCCGGCTTGGCGTGGACGGTCTGCTACCAGCAGCCTGAGCATCTCGACGTCGACCTTCCGGCGATGGCGCTCGTCGAAGTCGACGTCCGTGCGGGGCAGCGTGAGCAGGTCGTCGCCGCGCTGACCCCGCTCCAAGAGGTCATCGAGATCGCCCGGACCTCCGGCTCGCGCGATCTGCTGCTCACGGTGGTGCATTCGAGTATCGCGACCGCCGACGCGTTCATCGCCGAGAGCATCGCGGGCGTCCCCGGGATCCGTGCGACGCGTACCCGTTTCGTGCAGACCCTCTACAAGGACGGGGCGCGCTCACATCTCGATGTCCTCGCACCTGACGTCATCAACGCCCTTCGACGCGCGTCCGAGGGCTTCGCAGGTGAAGCCTCCGCTCCCACCCCGCTCCTCGTCAGCGTCATGCAGAGCCTGCTGTCGGACGCGCGCCGACCGGCGTCCGAGATCGCTGCCGAGCTTGGGCTCTCCACGACCAGCGTCACCCGCGCGATCCACCGTCTGTTCGGCTCTCCCTGGTTCACGGCGAAGACGGACTTCGCCCACGATGCCCTCGGCTACACCACGGCCGCGTCCCTCTGGTACCGCGTGCCGTCGACCGACCTGGGCACCGTCGGCGCGAGCATCGCGGAGGTCCCGGGAGTGCGGTTGTCCGCCGCCATCCTCGACCGGATGAACCTCGCCATCAGCGTGTGGCTGCACCACGCCAAGGACCTCGAGCCGCTGTTGACACGTATCGAGCACGCCCACCCGCGCATCGAACTGTGCGAGACCTGGCTCGTCCCCTCCGTCGCCAAGCGCTCCGGCGCAGTCCTCACTCAGGACGGACGATTCTCCCACCAGATCTCCACCTCCCATGCCCTGGCGCCCGTCGGAGCGCTACCCCGCGCGCACTGACCGCGCGCGTTGTGGGGTCAGGCCAGGAGCTCCCGATACAGCAGGGCCACACGGAGCGACACACGGATGTCTGGATCGTCGAGGTCGGTGCCGGTGACCCGGGCGGCCTTGGCGAGGCGGTCATAGAAGGCAGGACGGGAGATGTGCAGGCTGGCGGCCGCCTCCGACTTGCCGGGGCTGGTGACCAGTGCCCGGACCGCGCCGAGCAGATCGGTTCCGTGACGTTCGTCGTGGGCGTCGAGCGCATGGAGCTCGCGGTCGGTGTAGAGCGCGAGCCGGTCGTCTCCCGCGAGCAGGGTGAGCAGGCCGCGGATGTGGGCGTCCTCCAGGCGGTAGGGCCGGGGCGAGATCGTCGTGAGCTGGTCCGGCTTGAGTGCGTCCATGACCTGTTGTGACTCGCGCAGGGTGCGGTCGATGAGCTTGCTGTCCTCGACGGGGCGGGCAGCGGCGACCGTTGCCGGGTGCTTGGCCGTGACCGCCTCGGCGAGCTCGTCGGCGACGAGGTCGGCATCTGCCGTCAGGGGGAGCGAGAGCAGGATGCGTACGTCCTGATCGATGATCCCGACGAGCCCGGGGAGCTCTCGTGCGCTGAGGACGTGGGTGCTGGCCGCGACTATCTCGTCGGCGCGGACCGTGCCGACGGCTCGGTCTGCCGGGCGCGAGATCGGGCGTACGGTCTCCGCGATGAACTTGCGCCTGCGGATCGGGAGCCCGGCCAGCTCGCAGCGACGCAGCAGGTCGGGGTCGCTCGGGTCGTTGAGGAGGGCCACCAGCAGCTCGTGATGGGTACGTCGCACGAGGCTGTCCCGATGGCCGTCGTTCAGCCGATGCATGGCCAGCGCCGCAGCGGCCCTCTCCGCGGTCGCGACCAGCCCGGGGGAGGGGCGCTGGTCCGACTGCACGATGAGTCGGCCCCAGCCACGGTCGCGTCGGCCCACCCGGGTGACCAGCCAGCGGTTGGTCTCGTCCCAGGCCGACCTTCCCTCGAGCGGCACGCGCCGGGAACGGATGGTCCAGTCGTGCAGGAAGGTGTCGATGTCGTCAGGGCCCGAGCGGTAGTCGAGCACCCGGTGCTGATCGTCCTCGAGCACCACGGCGGCCGCGCACAGCCTCTGGGCGGCTTGGAGGATCTCGGGTGGACCAGCCTCGGTCATGCTCAGCTCGGTGAACGTGTCGTGGACGCGTTGAGCCTCGCGAAGGTCGGCCACCTGCTCGTCGACGATGCGCTCACCTACGGCCTGGGCAACGGCGGCGAAGCGGACCTCGTGCCCGAGCGCGATCAGGGGGAGACCGAGCTCATCGCATCGCGCGGTCAGCGCCGCAGGAACCTCGGACCAGCGCCGACCCAGCTCGATGAAGAGCCCTGCCGCGTCGCTGTCAGCCAAGGAGTCGGCGTACGCCGAAAGCCCGGCTGCGTCACCGGGCAGAGCGATGCCCGTGCTCAGCAGCAGGTCACCACCGCGCAACAGGGCGCCGATCTCGGCCAGCTCGGCGGAGTGCACCCAACGGACCTCGCGGTCGAGACCATCCCGCCCCGCCACGACAACTGGTGCTGCGGTGCGGATGACCGGCATATCCAGCACACGGGAGACCGTCACCAGGGCCACGCTTGCCCCCTCGTCCTGACAGATTGTTGCGATCGCTGTACAGATCCTACGAAATGTCGGGATGGGTCGCGGGCATCGGCCGCCAGGATCAAGGCACCTGGACACAGCAAGGAGACTTCCATGACCAAGCAGATCCCACACTGGGTCGACGGCGCCGAGTTCATCGGCACCTCGGAGCAGTGGGCCGATGTCACCAACCCCGCGAGCGGCGATGTCAGTGGCCGAGTCGCCCTGGCCAGCGACCGCGATGCCCGCTACGTCATCGACTCCGCAGCGGCGGCCGGCAAGGCTTGGGCGAAGACCTCGCTGGCCAGGCGTACGCAGGTGATCTTCGCCTTCCGTGAGCTCCTCAACGCTCGCAAGGGGGAGCTGGCGGAGATCATCACCGCCGAGCACGGGAAGGTGCACTCCGATGCTCTGGGGGAGATCTCCCGCGGTCAGGAGGTCGTGGAGTTCGCCTGCGGGATCTCCCATCTGCTCAAGGGCGGACACTCCGAGTCGGCCTCCACCGGCGTCGACGTGCACTCCAAGCGCGACCCGCTCGGGGTAGTGGCGGTGATCAGCCCGTTCAACTTCCCGGCCATGGTGCCGATGTGGTTCTTCCCGATCGCGCTGGCTGCCGGCAACGCGGTGGTGCTCAAGCCGAGCGAGAAGGATCCGTCGGCGGCGATCTGGATGGCCAGGCTCTGGAAGGAGGCCGGGCTTCCCGACGGTGTCTTCAACGTCCTGCAGGGCGACAAGGTCGCCGTGGACGCGCTGCTCCGCAGCGACGACATCGACGCGGTGAGCTTCGTCGGCTCCACGCCGATCGCCCAGTACGTCTACGAAGAGGCGAGCAGGACAGGGAAACGGGTCCAGGCCCTTGGTGGTGCCAAGAACCACATGGTCGTGCTGCCCGACGCCGACCTCGACCTCGCCGCGGACGCGGCGGTCAACGCAGGTTTCGGCAGCGCCGGCGAGCGCTGCATGGCGATCAGCGTTCTGGTCGCTGTCGAGCCTGTCGCGGACGACCTGGTGGCCCGGATCGCCGAGCGAACCCGCACGCTGCGGATCGGTGACGGGGCCAAGAGGACCGACGGTGCCGCCGAGGCCGACATGGGACCGCTGGTCACCAAGGCGCACCGCGACCGGGTGGCCTCCTTCATCGACTCCGGAGAGCGGGCCGGAGCGAAGGTCATCGTCGACGGCCGCGACGTCGAGGCGTACGGAGCGGCGAAGGGTTTCTGGCTCGGTCCGACGTTGTTCGACCACGTCACCCCGGACATGGAGATCTACCGGGAGGAGATCTTCGGCCCGGTCCTCTCCGTCGTGCGGGCCGGTTCCTATGACGAGGCCGTCGAGCTGATCAACGCCAACGAGTACGGCAACGGCACCGCGATCTTCACCAACGACGGCGGCGCCGCTCGCCGCTTCGAGGCCGATGTCCAGGTCGGCATGATCGGGATCAACGTGCCGATCCCGGTGCCTGTGGCGTACTACTCCTTCGGCGGCTGGAAGCGCTCGCTGTTCGGCGACACGCACGCCCACGGCACCGAGGGCGTCCACTTCTTCACCCGAGGCAAGGTCGTCACCTCCCGGTGGATCAACCCGGCCGCCCGACCCGTCGGCGGCCTCGAGCTGGGGTTCCCGCAGAATGACTGAGACCATCTCCGCGCCTGCGAACGCGCGCACGAGCATGCAAGCACTGACCGAGGACGCCGGCCGCGCGTACGAGCTGGACCGGCAGCACGTCTTCCACTCCTGGTCCGCCCAGGAGCTGATCGACCCGACCGTGATCACCCGCGGAGAAGGCCCGTACGTCTGGGACGGTCAGGGTCGCAAGCTCCTGGACTTCACCTCGCAGCTGGTGTTCACCAACCTCGGCCATCAGCACCCGCGGATCGTCCAGGCGATCCAGGAGCAGGCCGCTGCCCTCTGCACCGTCGCGCCGCAGTACGCCAACGGGACCCGGTCCGAGGCGGCTCGGCTGATCGCCTCGCACACGCCTGGCGACCTGGACAGGGTCTTCTTCACCAACGGGGGAGCCGATGCGAACGAGCACGCGATCCGGATGGCACGGCTGCACACCGGCAAGCACAAGGTGCTCTCCACGTACCGCTCCTACCACGGCGGTACCCAGCTGGCGATCAACGTCACCGGCGACCCCCGCCGCTGGCCGAACGACAACGGCTCGACCGGCACCGTGCACTTCTTCGGGCCCTTCCTCTACCGCAGCCCTTTCCACTCCACCACGGAGGAAGAGGAGTGCCAGCGCGCCCTGGAACACCTCGAGCAGGTGATCGCCCTCGAGGGCGCCTCGACCATCGCCGCGATCATCCTCGAGTCGATCCCGGGCACCGCCGGCATCATGATCCCGCCGCCCGGCTACCTGAGAGGGGTACGCGAGCTGTGTGACGAGCACGGCATCGTGCTCATCGCCGACGAGGTGATGTCCGGGTTCGGGCGCAGCGGGAAGTGGTTCGCCATCGAGCACGCCGACGTGGTACCCGACCTCCTGACGTTCGCCAAGGGCGTGAACTCCGGGTACGTCCCGCTCGGAGGCGTCGCCATCAGCGAGGCGATCTATCAGTCGTTCGCGCAGCGGCCCTATCCCGGAGGACTGACCTACTCGGGGCATCCCCTCGCGTGCGCCGCCGCGGTGGCCACGATCGAGGTGATGGAGGACGAGGGGATCGTCGACCATGCCGCGGCGTTGGGCGAAGAGGTCTTCGGGCCCGAGCTCCGTGCCTTGGCGGAGAGGCACGAGTGGATCGGCGAGGTACGAGGTGTGGGCGCCTTCTGGGCAATCGAGCTCGTATCCGACCGAGCCACCAGGGAGCCGCTCGCGCCCTACGGCGGCTCCAGCCGTGAGATGGCGGCGGTCGTCTCGGCCGCGAACACGAAGGGCGTCCTGCCGTTCGTGAACTTCAACCGCATCCACACAGTGCCTCCGATCAACACCGCGGCTGAGGACGTACGCCGGGGGATCCGGCTGATCGGTGAGGCTCTGGGGGAGGCGCGGGCTTCGGTCACCTCGGGCTGAGCTGTACCCCGTCTGCGGCATAGACCCAGCTGGCTAATGACCGGGCGGCTCCTAGCCGTGCTTTGGTGGAGGCATGAGCCGCACGGTCGAGGTCGACTACCTGGTGGTGGGTGCCGGCGCCATGGGGATGGCGTTCACAGACGCTCTGATCGAGCACGCCGACGCGCGGGTGGCGCTGGTCGACCGGCGCCACGGTGTCGGCGGGCACTGGCTGGAGGCGTACCCCTTCGTACGCCTGCATCAGTCCTCCGCCTTCTACGGTGTCCCCTCGACGCTTCTCGGCGGGGGGCAGCTGCAGCAGCATGGGCCTGAGAAGGGCCTTCAGGAGCGGGCGACCCAGGCGGAGATCTGCGCCTACTACGCCCGGATCCTCGAGCGGATGGTGGAGTCGGGCAAGGTCGAGTTCTTCCCGAACAGTGAGTACGCCGGCGACGGCACCGTCGTCTCGCGCATCTCGGGGGAGCGTTTCGAGATGCCCGGGGCGCGGGTCGTCGACGCCCGCTACCTGGCCCCGAGCATCCCCGCCGAGAAGCCGCCGCCGTTCGGCGTCGCCGAGGGCGCTCGGGTGCTGCCGGTCAACGATCTGGCCCGGCTCGAGGAGACACCGAGCCAGTACGTCATCGTCGGATCCGGCAAGACCGCGACCGACGCGTGCATCTGGCTGCTGTCGCGTGGTGTCGACCCGGACGCGATCTGCTGGGTGAGGCCGCGCGACCCGTGGATGCTCAACCGGGCCCTCATCCAGCCCGATCCCGCGATCTTCTTGGGCATGGCAGCCGACACGATGCAGATCGCCGAGAGGTCGACGTCGCTCGAGGACCTGTTCCTGCGGCTCGAGGACGCGGGCATCATGATGCGCATCGACCGCACGGTCATGCCGACGATGGCCAAGGCGCCGACGCTGGCGATGTGGGAGCTCGAGCAGCTGCGTACGCTCGAGAACGTTGTACGCCGCGGCCACATCCGACAGGTCGACCGCGGCAGCCTCACCTTCGCCGACGGATCGCTCGCCATCGCCGACGACGCCCTGGTCGTGCACTGCGCGGCGGACGGCCTGAAGTATCCGCCCCTGCTACCGGTCTGGCGCCCCGAGGCGATCACGCTGCAGCCGATCCGGGCCGGCTTCCCCTGCTTCGGCGCCGCGGTCACCGGGTACGTCGAGGCCACTCGCGACGCCGACGCCGAGAAGAACAGGCTCTGCCCGCCGAGCCCGTTCCCCGACACGATGGCGACCTGGGCGATGATGAACGTCCTGGGCACCCAGGCGGCCATGTCGTTCTCGTCCGAGCCGGACATCAAGGCGTGGTCGGACGGGGTCGCGCTCAACCCGGCTCGGGTCCCGCCCGGCTATCCCGCATCGGCTGCCCTCGACGACGCACGCGAACGTCTGGCGAAGCACACGAAATCCGGACTCGCTCAGCTGGCTCAGCTGACCTGAGCGTACGTCCCGGCACCGTCTTTGTTCTCAGGAGGTGTTGTTCATGCTGGTGAACCGTTCGCTCCTCGCTGTCATCACGTGCGCACTCCTGCTCCTCGCCGCGTGCGGCTCGTCCGGCGGAGAGTCGGAGGTGGACGTCACGGATGCGAGCTCTGCGGAGACCGGGCAGGTTGACCCTGATCCCGATGATCCGACGGATCCCGACGAGCCGGCGGTGGCCGTGCCGACGTTGCCGATCGGTGGCGGGTCGTACCCGCTCGACGGCAGCCCCGGCGTGGTCTGCGCCGACGTCAGCTGGCTCTGGCCGAGCGGCAACGACCCGTCGGTGCCCGAGGGCGTCTCGGTCGTCGTCACCGGCTACGAGATCGACCCGGAGGTCTTCGAGCCGGCTGACGCGGCGTGCGACGGTGCGTCCTGCCTGGACGGATTCGTCTTCACCGCCGACTCGACCAGCTGCCAGGTGGCGATGCTCTCCCTGGTTCCCTGGACCGACGAGCAGGAGGGTGAGGACGCCGTGCTGCGGCTCAGCGGCGAGATGACCTGCCCGTCCGAGCCCTGCGAGCTCGAGGACGTCGAGGGTGGCGACACCGAGGCGTTCCTCAACGCGCCGGAGGTCGACACGGAGTCCGAGTCGTCGGAGTCGTCCGAGTCGTCCGAGTCGTCCGAGTCGTCCGAGTCGACGGACCCGGCCGAATCTGGCTGAGCCATGACCGATACGCCGCCGACGGGGATCGATCGCTGGGTGAGCCTGGCGACGAGCTTCGTCGCGCCGGTGACCGTGATCAGCGGCGTCCTGTTCTACTTCGGGTACGTCGCCGCCCGCGCCCAGTACGACTACTTCGGCCTCGACGTCGACGTGATCGGGCTCAGCACCCGCGCGTACGTCATGCGCAGCCCGCAGCCGCTGCTGACCCCGATGCTGGTCCTGGTGCTGGGCGGTGTCGCGGTGGTCGCGCTCCACCATTGGGTTCGGCGACAGTCCGCGGAGCCTTGGTTCGGCCGGCTCGTCACGATCGTCCTCGGCGTCGGGCTGGTCCTCCTGGCGGCCGGAACGGTGCTGCTGGCGAGCTTCTCCTTCGTCGGCGGCTGGGCCTACTACGCCCTGGTGACGCCCGTCCTGCTCGGCGGTGGCGCCGCACTCGTCGCGTACGCCCTGCGACTGCGCGGCGGCCGCCTCGAACCGCGCATCGTGCTGCTCTGGGTGGGCGTCGCCGCCTGCGTGATCTGGGCGACGGCCACGACCGCTCAATGGACCGGCCGTGGCCTGGCGATGGAGCAGGCCCGCAACCTGCGCAGCCTGCCCAGCGTCGTCCTCGACACCCGCGAGCGGCTGCACGTCCCGGCCACCGCCGGGGTCGAGGAGGTCGTACGACCTGATGCCGGCGAGGACGACTACCGCTTCCGCTACTGGAAGCTGAGGCTGCTGATCCAGGGCGACGACCGGATGTTCCTCGTGCCCGACACCTGGAGCGCCGGCGGCACCACCATCCTGGTCCGGCTCGATGACGACGTACGGGTCCAGTTCCAGTTCCGGAACTCGCCACCGAGCTAGCTCGGGCTTGATCGGGTGTCAGTTGGTCTTCTGTTCCTCGGCTCTGGTCGCATCCAGCGTGCCCAGCAACTGCAGCGCCTCGGCACTGGGCGAGCCGACGTCGGCGTGATACACGACGAGCTGTTGCCCGGGGCTGGAACGGACGTCGAAGGCCTCCATGCGGAGCGTCACCTCGCCGACGTCAGGGTGGTGGAATCGCTTGGACTCATGGCGTTTGCCGCGCGCATCCTGCCGGGCCCATAGTCGCCTGAAGTCCGCGCTCTGCTCGCTGACGGTGCGTAGAACATCGCGGATGCGCGGGTCGTGCGGGGCGTCGCCGTGGAGGAGGCGGAAGGCTGCCACCGTGTTCGCTGCAGCCTGCTCCCAGTCGGGGTAGAAGGTCCGCGCCGTGGGGTCCAGGAACACCTTGACGAGCAGGTTGGCGCCGTGACGGAACCCGTCGAAGAGGGCGTACGCCAGGCGGTTCCCGGCCAGCACGTCGTAGGCGCGGCCCAGCACGAGGGCAGGGGTGTCCGGCCACAGCTCCAGCAGCTGGAGCAGCTGGGGATCGACGCGTTCGGGGAGGATCGCGCGGGACGATGCCGGTGCCAGGCCGGCGATCCGATACAGATGCAACCGGGCCTCGTCGTCGAGTCGGAAGACGTCACTGAGGGCGTCGAGCACCTGGGCCGACGGGTGACGTTCGCGGCCCTGTTCGAGACGGACGTAGTAGTCGACGCTCATTCCCGCCAGCATCGCGACCTCCTCCCGACGCAGACCCGGGACACGGCGTACTCCGTGGCTCGGCACCTTCACGTCGTCGGGGCTCACCAGGGCGCGCCGACTGCGCAGATAGTCACCGAGGGGAGTCGAGGCCATGACTCCGATGCTAGGGCGAACAGGGCGTCGATGGGTGGGTGCGCTACTCCCAGGTACAGCGCGGCCTTCATGGCGGCTGTTGAAGGCAGCAGCGTTGAGGCATGACAGAAACGAAGACATCCAAGACAGTTCTGGTCACCGGTGCCAGCAGCGGGATCGGCGCGGCAACCGCGCGGCGCCTGGCTGCCGAGGGCCACCACGTGATTCTGACCGCTCGGCGTACGGAGCGCCTCGAGACGGTCGCCGCCGAGCTCCGCGACAGCGGACACAGCGCGGAGGCCCACGGTCTCGACGTCAGCGACCGGGCCGCGGTCGCCGCGCTGGTCGACTCCGTCGTGGCGGACCACGGACGCCTCGACGTCGTGGTCGGCAACGCCGGGGTGATGCTGCTGTCGCGGCTCGACGCGCTGCTGGTCGACGAGTGGGACCGCATGCTCGACGTCAACGTCAGGGGCCTTCTTCACGGCATCGCTGCCGTCCTCCCGCGCTTCAAGGCGCAGGGCGGCGGCCATGTGGTGACGATCGCGTCCATCGGTGCCCACGAGGTCGTTCCCACCTCGGCGGTCTATTCGGCCACGAAGTACGCGGCCTGGGCACTCACCGAGGGCCTACGACTCGAGTCCGATCCGAGCATCCGAGTCACCACGATCTCGCCCGGAGTCGTGGAGACCGAGCTGGCGGAGCACATCACGGATCCGGTCGCGTCAGCCGCGATGGAGGCGTACCGAGCCGCCAGCATCCCCGCGGACGCCATTGCCGGCGCCGTCAGCTATGCGATCGCCCAGCCGACCGGCGTCGATGTCAACGAGATCGTCATCCGTCCGGCCGCTCAGCGGAGCGCGTGAGGGTAGGCGAGTGCGTCCTTCAGCCGCGCGGCAAAGGCACTCGGGTGGTCCACGAAACCGGTGTGGTCGCCGGGGAACCGCATGGCGGTGAGTCCGAGCCGCGCGGCGAGCGCCTCGGCCGTACGCTCGCACAGCTGACCAGCCGACTCCTCGCCGATGCCGAGGACGATCCGAGGGCCGCGGCGCAGAGCTTCCTCGTCCGGCTCCCACCGCACGGAGGCCGGCAGCTCTTGGGCGTACCAGAACGCCTCCTCCGCGAGGGCGCTCGGGCTGCGCTCGCCGCCGAACATGGCCTCGAGCATGCCGTCCGGCACGACGATGTTCGCCTGTTCGAAGAACATGCCCCACGCGCCGACCACGTCGCCGTCGGCGTACCGACGCCTCATCCTGTCCGTCATCGCACGCTGCTCCTCCCGGTCGTCGAGGAGCTCCAGCAGCGGGGGCTCGTGTGTCACGATCGTCGTGGCGAGCTCGGGATGGCGCTGGGCGAAGGCGAGGGCCGTCACGGCACCGCCGCTGGACCCGAGGATCGCGACGGGGCCGAGGCCCGTGCGGCGTACGAGCTCGGCGAGATCGTCCGCGCGCTGCTCGGGTGTGGAGCCGACGGACCGATCGGCCAGGACGCTCCCGCCGTGGCCGCGTGGGTCGTGGGTGAGGACGGTGTGGTCGGCGGCGAGCGCCTCGGCGAGCGGGGCGAACTCCTCGGCGGTCATCGGTGATCCGACGAGTGCGACCGCGGGTCCGGATCCGCGTAGCTCGTAGCTCAGGCGTGTTTCGGGCAGGTTGATCAGGTTGGGTGCGTACATGGCGTTCTCCTCGGTGTCGATATCGGTGGTTGAAGTGGTCGGGTCGTCGCCAGGCAGGAGCCTTGCGACGAGGGGCGGCGCAGCCGCCGCGAGCAGGACGGTCAGCGCCGCGGGCAGCACCATCGCGCCGGCCAGCCCCACCCCGGCGGCGAGTCCGCCGATGAGAACGGGGCCCACGAATCCGCCGAGGTAGCCGATCGTGGTGACGACCGAGAGCCGCCGCGGGTCGATCCGGGTGGCGCCCAGGCTGCCGATCACGATCGGCCAGACCAGAGCCGTGCCCGCGCCGGCGAGCGCCCATCCTCCCGTGGCGACCACGACCTGCGCACCCTCCGCGACGACGGGGGAGAGGAGGACGAGTACGAACCCGAGCAGCGTCACTCCGGCGGCTGTCGCGACCAGGATCGGTGCGGCGACGGCGCCGCGCAGACGGTCTCCGGCGAAGCGGACGACGGTCATCGCAGCGAAGAAGGCGGCATACATCGTCGCTCCGGCGGCCGGTTCCTCACCGAGGACGCGAGTGGTGTGGACGCCCGCCCAGTCGGTTGCGGCACCTTCCACCACGAAGGCTGCGGCGGCCACGGCCCCGGCGCCGACGAGTACGGGGCTCACCCCGCGAGTCGGCCCCTGAGAAGCCGCCGCGTTCGGATCCGTCGCACTGCCCGGGGCGGTGCCGGTGTGTCCGATCGGGAGCCGCAGCGACAGCAGAGTGAGCAGGGCGCCGGCGCTCAGCGCGGCGGCAGGCAGTAGCAGGAGGCTGTCCGCGCCGGCGCGCAGCGCCGCTGCCAGTGCCGACGACCCCAGGACGGCGCCGAGCGTCCAGCATCCGTGCATCCGGGCGATCACGGGTCGTCCCGCTGCGCGCTCGGCGGCCGTCGCTTGCGAGGTGAGCCCGACGTTGATGGCGCCGCAGCAGAGGCCGAAGACGGCGGCGAGCGCGATCATCGGCTCGGCTGCGGGCATCGCCCCGATCGTGGCGAGGAGGAGCGCTGCCGTGGGGAGGGCGATGCGCAAGACGGCGGCGTCGCTCCAGCGATGGGCGAGCTGTCCGGCCAGCGGCATCGCGATCGCCGCGCCCAGTGCCAGGGTGAGGAGCAGGAGACCGAGTCGCGTGGGGCCGAGATCGACTCGGGCGTCGAGGACAGGAAGCCCCGCGCCCCAGACCGCGACGAGCATGCCCACTCCACCGTGCAGCGCGGTGATCACGCGCGGGCTTTCCGGTGCGGGGCTCGACGAGTACATGCCTCCAGGTTGCTCGCGGCTTCGGATGTACGTCCAACACCGGCGAAGCGCGGATCGACGCACTTCTGTTGTCGATCCGCTGCCGCCCGGTTCGCCGACCGGACAGAATGGGCCCGTGACGGGCGACCTCGAGATCAGGCTCCTGCGCCGTTTCGTGGCGGTCGCGGAGGAGCTGCACTTCGGGCGCGCGGCCGACCGGCTCTTCATCGCCCAGCAGGCGCTCAGCCGAGACGTACGCCGCCTTGAGGACGCTGCGGGCGTCCGCCTCCTCGACCGCTCCTCGCGCCGCGTCGCACTCACGCCGGAGGGCCGGCGTCTCGTGGACCGGGCGCGCGAGCTCATCGCGCTGCACGACCGTGCCGTACGCGACCTGCGCGCCGACACCGGCAGCCTCGTCATCGACGCCGTCGCTCCGGGGACGACGCCGGCTCGTGTGCTCGACGCGGCTCGGCGTACGGCCCCTGACATCGAGTTCATCGTCCGCTTCGGCGGCGGATCCGCGGACACGGTGGTCGGGGCGGACGTCGGCTTCGGCGCCACCCCACAGGGCCTCGCCGCCACGCGTGGGCAGGCGGTCCGTCATGAGCGGGTCATCGTGCTGCTCCCCGACGACCACGAGCTCACCGCGCTCGACGCCATACCGCTCGAGGCCCTTCGTACGGCCCAGGTGTGCACGCGCTCCGGCGACCACGTGACTCCCGCATGGGCTCGCGCGATGGGTCAGCTCCTCGCGCCGTTCGGCGTGGACCCGACGGACGGGCATCCCCATGTCCTCGGCGGTGCCGAGCTCGCCGCGCACCTACGGCTGCACGGCGCGCCCGGGCTGGCCCTGGAGAGCCAGGCGCCGGTCGAGGGCATCGTCATGCGTCCGCTCGTCGAGCCCGTCGCACTGTTCCCCTGGACGATGCGCTGGCGCGCGGATCTCGATCACCCCGGTCTCGAGGTGCTGAGACGCAGCGCACGCGCGTTGTCCGAGGCGCATGGCTGGATCACGGTGCCCGACGGCGCCTTGCTCCTGAGCTCCTGATCGGCCGCAACTGGCCGCTCCCGTCGAGTGGGTCGCGGATGGCCTGAGGGCGTCTGTCACCGGGTGAGAGGACGAAGGCCCCTCGTCGGCGACGACGTCCTCGGGTTGCCTTGGAAGCACGAAGTCGTCACCCGTCGGACGAGAGGATCCGCCGATGAGCACGGACAAGCCGAAGTCGACCCTCGGCGGCTCCCGAGCAGGACCGCTGCCAGCCGCGACGGCGTGGCGTGCGGTGGCACGCTGTGTCGTCGATTCGGCGCGAATGCTCGCCACAGGGGTCGTGCACTGGCCGCGCGGCAACGTGGGGCGCCGACTCCGGTTCGCCGACGGCACCACCGGTGAGGTGTACCGAGAGACAGTGGTCGCAGTGCCACCTGTCGAGCCGTGCCTTCTGGTCGTCTGCTTCCGGCTCCGCCGGGTCCGCGGTCGCGGACACCTGCTGTTCCGGTGGGAGAGCTGGCTGAACACCCCGCTGTTCGTGGGTTTCCCGGGATTCGTCTCCAAGCTCTGGCTCGCCGCCGACGAGCGCGGCCGTTACCGCGGGGTCTACGAATGGGACGGAGCAGATCTTGCCGATCACTACGCCCGGTCGCTGTGGAGGGTGCTCGCGCTGGTGAGCGAGCCGGAGTCGATCGACTTCCGGGTCGTGCCCAGGCTGCGACGCGACGAGGTGCTCGCGGATCCCGGCGTGCTCGAAGGTCACGCCGACCCCTTGGTCCCCGACTGGTGGTGCCCGGTCGGCACGTCGTGAGCTCCCTGGACGTGCTCGTCGTCGGGGCCGGCCCCACCGGTCTCACGCTTGCCCTGCAGGCTCACGAGCACGGCGCCACGGTACGCATCGTCGATCGCCGGAGCGAGGCGTTCCGGCGCTCGCGAGCGATGATCGTGCACGCCAGGACCCTCGAGTGCCTGCGCCCGCTCGGGGTGACGGCCGCCCTGCTCGACCGTGCCGACCGTAGCCCGCGCGCGCAGCTGCACGTCGGGAGCCGGGTCGTGGACGTCGGGCTGGGGGCGGCGGCCATGCGGGGCACGGCGTACCCGCATCTGACGATGGTGCGGCAGGCGGACGTGGAGGAGATCCTGCAGGACGCCCTGCGCCGGCGAGGCGTCGAGTTGGAGTGGGGCGTGGAGCTCGACGCGTTGGAGGTGGCCGACGAGCGCGCGCAGGCGACCTTGGGAACGACTCGTGGCCGCGAGCCGACGACGTCTCGGTACGTCGTCGGTTGCGACGGCCCCGCCAGCATGGTGCGGAACACCGCGGGGATCGCCTGGGACGGCGGCTCGTACCGCCAAGAGATCGTGCTCGCCGACCTCGAACTGGAGGCCGACCTGATGCCGGACGTACTCCATGTGGTCGCCGGTCGCACTGGCCTGCTGTTCCTGTTCGCACTCGGCGAAGGGGCGACCTGGCGCCTGCTCGGCACCCGTCCGGCCGGCAGCGCGGACCAGCCCTACGGCCAGCCCGGCCAGGCGGTGGACGCCGCCGAGGTGCAGGCCCTCATCGACGATGCCGGACTGGAGGCACAGGTCCGGGAGATGCCGTGGTCGGCGCAGGTGCGGCTCCAGCACCGCGTCGCCCGAAAGTTCCGGTACGGGCCCCTCTTCCTCGCCGGGGACGCCGCGCACACACACTCACCCGCGGCCGCCCAAGGCATGAACACCGGCATCATCGAAGCAGTCAACCTCGGCTGGAAGCTCGCATACGCCGACCACGCGCGCCCCGCCCTGCTGGACTCCTACGACCGCGAACGTCGGCCCGCGGCGCGCCAGGCGCTCGCACTCACCCACGCGGTCTTCTTCGCCGAGGCATCGACCCACCCGTTGCCGCAGTTCCTGCGCGGGAGGGTGCTGCCCCTGCTGGCACCGCTGCTCCCCATGATGGTGCGACAACCGCACGCCATGGCCGCCGTCATCACGCTTCTCTCACAGCCGTGGGTGCGTTACCCGGGCAGTGCCCTGTCGGTGGCGGACGGCTTCCTGGCCCGAGGACCGCGCCCCGGCGACCGGCTGCCGGACCGCGTCGTCACGTGCGCGGGCCGGCAGACGCGGCTGCACGACCTCACGGCCTCGCCCGGCGTACACCTGCTTCTGGCTCGCGACGCCGAGCGCGCCGAGCTCGACCGTCTCGGTCCACGCGTCACTGTCCACCGGATCGACAGCTGGCCCGGCACGGGCCTCACAGCCGTACGTCCGGACGGCCATGTCGGCTACCGATCGGCGCGCAGCGCGCGCGCTCTCACCGACTGGCTCGAACTCGTCGGAGCGACCTGATCTCTGGAGTCAGGTCCATGCGAGCCGTCAGCGGCCCCTGCATGCCTCGCCGGGAGACGGCACGAAGTCCTTGAGCCCAGCTCGGGCGAACATGCCGTAGCTCTGCGTCCCGTGGTAGCGGTCGGTGCCGCCCGGGCTCTGGTTGCCTCGTACGGCCAGCCCGTCGTCGTCGAAGCCCTCCGGGTTGCCCTCGATGGAGTCTGCGGTGTCCTGGCCCGAGAACACGCACTCCGACGAGGCGCGGTCCGGCGCGGGGATCTCGCCGCCGTTGCCGTTCACCTCTCCGGCGCTCGCGGCCCCGGCTCCCGCCAGCACGAGCCCCGCCGCCATGGCACAGCTTCCGATCCAAATCCTCATGATCTCTGTTCCTTCCGTCTTCGATGGCCCTGACCTGCCCTGCCGTGCCACCGAGCTTGTGGTTGGCGGTCCGCTCAACCAGACGAATGGCCGGAAGGCCGAGATGTCGTTCTAGGGCTAGCACTTTCATCATCTGTCCGGCCTCGACGCGTTGCTATACGCCAATCTGGGGGCTTTCCATACGAGGTCAGCGCGTCAGCCGTCGAACACTCGAGCAGCCAGGGCGGTAGCGTCAGGGCGCATGAGTAGCGCGTCGGTCCCCAACGAAGCGCTGCGGGTCGTGACG
Source organism: Nocardioides sp. NPDC006303 (assembly GCF_040613175.1). Classification (NCBI taxonomy): domain Bacteria; kingdom Bacillati; phylum Actinomycetota; class Actinomycetes; order Propionibacteriales; family Nocardioidaceae; genus Nocardioides; species Nocardioides sp. NPDC006303. The sequence continues at coordinate 74,565 of NZ_JBEXRR010000011.1, read as the reverse complement.
TGCGAGACCGAGGAGTCGCTCGCAGCGGCCAGTGTCCTGTTCAACCAGTACCGCCACCACTACGGCGAGCCGCCGGACGCGGACGATCGCACCATCGGCTGGCTCACCGACATGGTCCGGTCGAAGATGCTCACGATCTACACGGCCTTCGTGAACCCGTCGGAGGACGCACCGCCGATCGGCCTGGCGACCAGCCACGCGGTCCCTGCGTCCCTCACCATGGGACGGTTCTGGCAGCTGCGTGACCTGTACGTCCTCCCCGGGTCCCGCCGCAGGGGAGTGGCTGCCGCGCTGATGAGCGCCGTCCGCGAGGCGGCGCTCTCAGCAGGCGCTACACGCCTGTCCCTCGTGACCGAAACCGACAACCAAGCCGCTCTCCGCCTCTATCTAGGCCTCGGATTCAGGCCGGTCGAAGGTCTAGCCTCGCTCAGCCTCGACCTAGCGCCCCCTGAGGTCAGGGAGTAGGTCGGCCGTCTCTTCCTCGACCGGCTGCTCCGCCTGCGCAGAGTCCAGCTCGGGCAGGAGCCGATCGAGCCACGCGGGGAGCCACCAGTTCGCGGCGCCCAGGAGCTTCATGGTCGCGGGGACCAGGATCAGGCGTACGACGGTGGCGTCGAGGAAGATGGCTGTGGCCAGGCCGACGCCCATCATCTTCACCACCGGGTCGCTGCCGAGGACGAAGCCGGAGAAGACCGCGACCATGATCAGTGCGGCTGCGGTGATGGTGCGGCCGGTGCCGGCGATCCCTTCGATGACGGCGCGGGTGTTGTCGCCGTGGCGGCGGTACTGCTCGCGCACTCGCGACAGCAGGAACACCTCGTAGTCCATGGAGAGCCCGAACAGGATCGCGAACATGAACAGCGGGATGAAGGACACGATCGGCACCGTCGACTCCACGCCGATCAGGCCGGCCGCCCAGCCCCACTGGAAGACCATGACGAGCACGCCGTACGCCGCACCGACGCTCAGCAGGTTCAGCACGACCGCCTTGAGCGGCACCAGGATCGAGCGGAACAGCACGGCGAGCAGGAGGAACGACAGCAGCAGCACGGCCGCGACGAAGCGCGGCATCCGCTCCTGCACCCGGTCACCGAGGTCGGCGAAGGTCGCTGTCTGACCGCCGACATGGGCGGTCGCCGTGCTGCCGTCGAGCACCGTCGGGAAGACCTCGCTGCGCAGCCTCGTGACGGTCTCCTGGGTGGCAACGTCCTGGGGCGACGTGGTCGGCTGCGCCACCAGCGTGGCCACGTCCGAGGAGAGATCGATGATCGGTTCGCCGACCGCGGTGATGCCCGGGTCGGCGGCCACCGCCTCGGCCAGCGGCGCCACGACGGACTTGTCCTGCGAGATGTCGACAGCGATCACCAGAGGCCCGTTGGCGCCGGGCCCGAAACCGTCGGCGATCAGGTCGTACGCACGGCGTTCGGTCCTCGACTCGGGCTTGGTCCCGTCGTCCGGGAAGCCCAGGTTGAGCGCGAGAACGGGTGCGGCCAGGGCGATCATGAAGACCGCTCCTCCGACGAGGTACGCCGTCGCGTTGCGGGTCACGTGGGCGCCCCACCGGTACCAGCCGGTGCTCGGCTGATGCGCTCCGACTCCGGCCCGTCGCCGGCGGCCGTTGATCCGATGCCCCGCCAGTCCGAGAAGTGCCGGCAGCAGGGTGACCGAGGCGAGCACCATCACGAGCACCATCGCGGAGATGGCGACCCCGCCACCGGTCACGAACGGGATCCCGGCGACGAGCAATCCGAGGATCGCCACGACGACCGTGCCGCCGGCGAAGATCACGGCCTGTCCTGCGGTGGCCAGGGCTCGGCCGACCGCTTCAGGGACCGGCATCCCCGCAGCCAGGTTCTCGCGGTGCCGAGTGACCAGGAAGAGCGCGTAGTCGATGCCGACGCCGAGCCCGACCATGGCCGCGAGCTCCGGCGCCCACGCCGGGATGTCGATCAGGTACGTCACCAGCTTCATCGAGGTGATGCCGATGACCAGACCGAACAGCGCCATCCCGATCGGCAGGCCCATCGCGACGAAGGAGCCGAAGGCGATCAGCAGGACGATCATCGCGACGATGATCCCCGCGACCTCGCCGAGCCCGGTGGGTGCCTCCTCGAACGCGAAGAACAGGTCGCCGCCGGTCTCCAGCGTCAGCGACGACTCCTCTCGCAGATCGGCGACGGCGTCCTTGAGGTTGTCCAGGTCGGAGGCTTCGAGGTGCTCGACCGCCGGATACTGCACCCGCACGAGCGCGATGTCACCGTCCGGCGAGACGCTGCTCGTCGTACCCAGCACACCCGGGAGCTCCGCGAGTGCGGCCTCCACGGGCGCCACCTGCGTCGTGGCGTTCGGTGCTTCGAGCACGACGTGGGCGCTGATCCCGCCCTCGTCGGCCTGGGCCTCGGAGAGCAGCTCCGCGGCTTGGTAGGAGTCGAGGCCGGGGGCCTCGAAGCTCTCCTCGAGCTCGCGCCCGAAGGCGGCGGAGGAGGCGATGACGACGAGCGCGAGAACGACCCAGGCGCCGATGGCAGTCCAGGGACGGGTCGCGGCTGACCGGCCGAGCCGGTAGAGGAAATTGGACATGACTCCACCGTGGCCCGACGACGAACGATCCACATCGGGCCAAGGAGCAGTGGTCTCCTCGGCCGAAAGTACGAGGTGAGGATCGTGCTTGTGCCCCGTACGAGGAGGCCGTCCGCTCGCTAGGGTCGAGAGGTGGTGACCGCCTTCGTCCGCTCAGTCCTAGCCGAGCCCCGTGCCCCGGACCCGCCGGCTCGGGCGTGGTGGGACTGGGCCCTGGTCGGCGCCCTGCTGGTCACGGCCGTGGGCGAGGCGATCTTCCGGTCCGACGTACCGTGGCGCCCCTTGGCCACCGTGGTCACGCTCCTGGTGATCCCGGTCCTGCTCTTTCGGCGTACTCATCCACTCCTGGCGACAGCGGTCGGCTTCGGCGGCGGCGCGATGGTGCTGCAGATCCCGACGATCCTCGACGGCGTCGACGAGGTGGGGCTCAACACCATGGCGTGCGTCCTGCTGTTGCCTTACTCCTTGTATCGCTGGGCATCAGGACGCGAGGCTCTGATCGGTACGGCGATCGTCGCGGTCCCGGTGACTCTGGGACTCGCCGCGACCGAGAACGCCGGGGACCTGATCGGCGGCGCCACCGTGGTGATCGCGTCGTTCGCCCTCGGCGCCGCGATGCGCTACCGCGCGGTTGCGCGACAGCGCGAGGTCCAGCAGGTCCGTACGCTCGAGCGCGGCGACCTCGCCCGCGAGCTGCACGACACCGTCGCGCACCACGTCTCCGCCATCGCGATCCAGGCCCAGGCGGGGCGAGCGGTGGCAGCCACCGACCCGGCTTCGGCCCTCGAGGCGTTGGCGGTGATCGAGGCCGAGGCGTCGCGTACGTTGTCCGAGATGCGCACCATGGTCCGGGTGCTCCGCGACGGCGACGACGCGGCCGACTACGCGCCGCAGCGCGGCATCGGCGACCTGGACGAGTTGACCCGGATGAGCCCATTGGTGGAGGTGCAGTGCGTGGGCGATCTCGCCGACCTGCCGCAGCCGGTCGAGGTGTCGGTGTACCGGATCTGTCAGGAGTCGGTCACCAACGCGATCCGGCACGCCCTCTATCCCACGAAGGTCAGTGTGGAGGTCCGGGGCGAGGCCGACGTCGTACGGTTGCGTGTGCACGACGACGGAGAAGCAGCCCGCCCCGCGACCACCACGGGCTACGGCCTGCTCGGGATGGCTGAGCGGGCCAAGCTGCTCGGCGGCGTGTGCCAGGCCGGGCCGGACCCGGCCGGTGGCTGGACCGTCGAGGCGACCCTGCCGCGCGAGGTGTCTCGGTGACCAGCCAGGGGACCATTCGGGTGGTGGTCGCCGACGACCAGCTCCTGGTCCGCACCGGCCTGACGATGATCCTCAACGCGCAGCCCGGGATCGAGGTCGTCGGCGAGGCGATCGATGGTCATCAAGCAGTGACGATGGCCCGCGAGCTACGTCCCGATGTCTGCCTCTTCGACATCCGCATGCCCGGCATCGACGGCGTCGAAGCCACCCGCCAACTCGCCGGCCCCGGCGTCGAGGACCCCCTCGCCATCGTGGTCATCACGACCTTCGACCTCGACGAGTACGTCCACGGAGCCCTCAAGGCCGGCGCCCGCGGCTTCCTTCTCAAGGACGCCGGCACCGAGCTGCTGGTCCAGGCGATCCATGCAGCCGCGAACGGCGACGCGCTCATCTCGCCCAACATCACCCGCCGCCTCCTCACCACGCTGGCCGGCCTGGAACGAGCCACGCCGCCGGCCCAGCCGATCGAGCCGCTCACCGAGCGCGAGGAGGAGGTCCTGCTCACCGTCGCGCGCGGCCGCACCAATGCCGAGATCGCCGAGGAGCTGAACATCACCCTGAGCACGGTGAAGACCCATGTCGCCGCGCTGATGAACAAGCTCGGCGCCCGCAACCGCGTCGAGGTCGCGATGTGGGCGTACGAGACCAAGCGCGTGAAGGAATAGGGCCGTACCACATCTTGAGGAGATGGCTCGCGCTACCGTAGCGCCGCGCGGGGATCTGTTTAGACCTGTTACATGCGGTCGCGCGGGCCGACCAGTTCCGTTCTGCGGAGGGGATGTCTATGACTCTGGGCGATGACTCCGAGACCGGGAGCGAGGACTGGGATCGCACGAAGGCCTACCTGCAGAACGATCCGACCAAGTGGAACAGCCTTTCCTGGATCGCCGCGCGCACCCTCATCGAGTCGGTCAACGACGTCTTGGGACGCGGTACGCAGGGGCTCGTCGAGAAGCTGCGTACGAACTGGACGAAGAAGGACGAGCCGCTGACGATCGCCGCCTCCGAGGTCTCGAGGTTCCTGGTCATCGGCGACACGGGCGAGCAGGATGCGTCCCAGTACGTCGTCGCGCCCGCCCTGGCGCGAGCCGCGCGCGAGAGGTCGGACCGGGAGCGAGCCGGCTTCGTACTCGTCCTGAGCGACGTGATCTACCCGTCCGGGAACGTCAACGACTACGTGGACGGTTTCTACAAGCCGTACCGGTCGAACCGGGTGCCGGACCTCAAGGCGCCCCTCGACGTACGCGAAAGCTTCTCGCTTCCGGAGAACGTCCCGGTCTATGCGATGCCGGGCAACCACGACTGGTACGACGGCCTCTACGGCTTCGCCCACCAGTTCCTGTACGCGGCGGATGCACCGCCGACCTGGCCCAGCGATCTCCTGGCGCCTTCGTTCGACGAGCCGTTGGGGCGATGGCAGCTGATCCGGGACCGCTTCGGCCGCATCATGTGGCGCACACCCAGCGAACCGGCGGGCAGAGCCGCGCCGGCGCGGTGGGGGGAACCAGCCGCGGGTGGGGACCCGGCACCAGAAGCCACGCTGCAGCCGGCGCCGTACTTCGTCATCGAGGCCGAGCACGTGGACCTGGTGTGCATCGACACCGGCATCGACGGGACCATCGACGGACCGCAGCTCGACTGGCTGAGCTCGCTGAGCGGCGAGAAGCCGAAGATCCTGATGACCGGCAAGCCGCTGTTCGTCAACGGTGAGCGCCGGAAGGGTGCGGTGCCCGGGCGACCCGGCGAGACCGTCTACGACGTCGTGGCCGAGAGGAAGCACCGCTACGTCGCGACGGTGGGAGGCGACACCCACAACTTCCAGCTGTACGACCCGACGACGCCGGACAGCTCACGCGACGGCCTGTGGCACATCGTCAGTGGTGGTGGCGGCGCGTACACCCACGCCACCCATCCCATCCGGACGGCCGCCTCGGACGCGCGAACCGACCTTCGATTTCGGCCGACCAGGATCTTCCCGGGGTCGGCCGAGTCTCTGGCGTACTTCGCCCAGCAGCTGGTCCCCAGCATCTGGCGGCTGCTGCTGACCGTCGTGATGTTCGGCGGGGGAGTGGTCCTGGGCCGGGGGCTCGCCGAGACCGGTTGGAGCCGTCAGCTCCAGCTCGGAGACCAGGTCGTGCGAGTCGGGCCCGGGGGTGTGACCATCGCCGCGATGATCGTGCTGATGCTGCTGCACCTGGTGCCGCAACGTCCCGGACACAGTCATTTCGTACGCCGCCTGCTCCTGCGTCTCGAAGCGCTGGTCGTGGGGGTGTTGGCGACGCTGTTCCTGCACCACTATCTGCCTGATGCGGCCGGAGCGCTGCTGGTGCTGTTCGGCGCGAGCACCCTGTGGATCTGCCTCAACGCTTGGTGCGTGCGCTGGTCGAGATGGTGGAGCCCCGTCGAGCGGGTGCCCGGTTGGCATCACGTCGCGTTCGCGTGCGTGCTGGCGGCTCTAGTGGTCCTGGCTCTGCTGCCGATGGGCTTGGACGCGGGAGGCTCGGACGACGGACGTACGGTGTCCTGGGTCCTCGTCGTCGCGGTCGACCTCTACGTCGTCCTGGCGATCATCGGGTGGCGGAAGCGGATCGTCACCACCGTGAACGGCGCGAGGGCCGCGCGCTGGCTCGAGCGTTCGGTCGTGTGGGCCGTGCTCGCACAGACGGCCGTCGTCTCGGGCGAGATGCTGCGCGTGATGAGCGGCGAGGGCCTGACCGTGCTGTTCCTCAGTGGTCTGCTCGGCCTCGTGCCGTTGGCGGTGATCGCGGTGGTGGTGCTCGCGGCTGTTCTGGCCCCGGACTTCCTCACCCGACGCCTGCACGAGGAGCCCGTACGCCGCGCGCGGGCGTGGCTCCGCTGGCGGCGTCGGCTGGTTCAGCCCCTCGTGTTCCTTGCGCCGCCGGTGACGCTGGTGCTCTGGTGGTGGATCGCCGACGCCGTCGACTCAGAGTGGATGCGGGCCGCCTTCGCGCTGCCAGCGCTCATCGTGGTGACCGTGATCGGCATGCTGGTCGTCGACTGGGTGCGACGCGAGCACGAGCGCCTGTACATGCCGCTGCTGGTCGTCGCCGTCCTAGCCCTCGGGGTGCTCCTGCTGGGGGCGGCGGTGCCGGGCCTGCTCGACGTACCGGGCTTCTCGGCGCCCGGCCAGGTTGCGAACGAGCTCAGGACGTGGTGGCCGGCCGTGGCGGTCGGCGCGGCCTTCTTCACTGTCATCGCGGTCGGCGCCGCCGTCTTCCTCGCCCATCTGGTGTTCCTCGGCGCGTACTTGCTGATCTTGGATCCCAAGGCGTGGGTGAGTCCCCGCTACCACCAGGGCGCCGCGACGCACTTCGACTTCATCAGCGAGGTGGCCGCGACGGCCATCATCAAGGCCGAGCAGGAGGGCGGCCAAGCCGCGGCGGTCGAGGGCGTCGATCGGCGGACCAGACGTCGCGCGCAGATCGCCTTCCCCGGCCTGAACCCGCCGTTCGGGCCGATCCAGAAGTTCGTCTCCGAGATCTACTCACTCGACGAGCCGCCGTTCTTCAAGCACTTCCTCGAGTTCGAGACCTCACCCACCGAGGTCGTGGTGAAGATCCACCGCGTCCGCGGCGATCAGCCGGTTGAGATCGAAGAGGTGGCCAGGATCAGTCTTACGGTTGCGGCCGATGATGGCAGGTTTGTCCTGGGTCAATAGCGGTGTCGCGCTTCCAGGTTGAACGCCACCGCACACTTCGCCACTTGGGGCCCACGATCGTCAGACCATTCGACTCGGATCTGGTTCTGCCCGTACGCGCGGTGGCGGAGCCAGAACGGTAGGACCAGCTCCTGCCCGGGTGAGAGATGGGCTACAGGCCGGGGGATAGGGAGTTCCCAGGGAATCTGGTAGTAGCCCAGCGGAGATTCGCCGCTATAGCCGCCAACCAGGTTCGTCGACTCTGCGAGTTCCCCGAGCCTTTGGGCAGCAACTCGGTCCTCGCTCTCCAGGATCGCAACATCAATCCCGCGTGCTTCGGCTGGGCCGTGGTTAACGATCGTGATGCTGACCTTGTCTGATGCCTGCGCGCCGTTGGGCCTTTCCAAATCGAACGACACCACTCGGACGTCGGCGACCGCGCTGGCGCGCTGCGCCTCAGCCGCGGCGGCGACCTCATCGAGACGCCGCGCTTCCTCGATCCGGGTCATTCGCTCCTGAATCGACAGTTGTCCCGCATGCTGGCGCCGCTGGAGGAGTAGGGCGATGATCGAGATCACCAAAGCCCCAGCAGCGGCAAGTCCGCTGATCCAGTCCGCATTCACAGTCAAACGATCCTCCATTGCGGGGTTTGCCTTGATGACCGGAACTCCGACATTTAAGGTCCCGGCCTCGATGCCGGAGAGCAACCGCCTCGCGGCGGCTAGTATCGTCGACGTCTTCGATCAGAAGCTCGGGCTGCGCTCACCAGCCGGTGCCGATGACGTTTCCCGAGCGGGCGATGAATCCGCTCGCGCCGGTCTCGTCCCGTTCGCCCTGACCTCGGTAGTGGAACCAGCGGAGGTCCCCGGCTCGGTTGACTGCGAACATGCTGTGCCCGAAGCCACCCTGATTGGTGACTCCGCCGAAGAGGTGCACGATGTCACCGAACCCGCGGCCGATCGGGTTGCTGGTGTTCGCGGCCCAGCCCAGCACGCCGGATGGGTCCTCCTCACCATTTCCGGAGTAGGAGTACCAGCGCAGCAGGTTGTCCTCGGTGACCACGAAGAACACGTTCGCCGAGGCGTACACCAGGCGTACGCCCTGCCAGCCCTGCCCGATGATGTTTCCCGAGTTGGGGTGCCAGCCTGTCGTGCCGGCCGGGTCGTGCTCGCCGTTGCCCGTGTACCGGTACCAGCGCAGGAAGCCATCGGTCTCGACGGTGAAGATGTTGAACCCATGGATGCCGATGCCGATGCGCGGCGCGACGAACATCTTGGTCACGTTCTCGAACCCGCTGCGGATGGTGTTTCCGGAGTTCGGCACGAACCCCGCGGCGCCGGTTATGTCGGGCTCGCCGGCACCGTCGTAGCCGAACCAGCGCAGTGTCCCGTCGGGGTGGACCACCAAGATCACCCCGTCTCCGGCGCCGACGACCTGCTTCAGGTGAGCGAACCCTCGGCCGATCAGGTTCCCGGTGTTGGGGGACCACGACTGGAGGGCTAGCGGGTCGCCGGCCTGCTCGCCCTGGCCGTTGTAGCGGTTCCACTCCAGGTTGCCTTCGGTCGTCACCCCGAAGAAGACCCCTTGCCGGGTGAGACCACCGACACCGTCGGAGCCGTTGCCTCCATGGAACAGCCGCAGGTGCCGCACCGAGCTGGCGTGGGTCAGCGCCTCACCCCAGGAGACGCGCACGCGGCCGTCCGGGGCCGCGGCAAACTTGAGGGTCACGTTTGTCGTCGTCCCGTCTGACCACACAAGGGGAGGCGTCTCCTCGCCCACCTGCCAGACTCCCTGGACGCCGGCCAGCAGGTCCGGCGGGCGCAGGTTCTGGACGATGGGTCCGTTCGGGGTCGACTTCTGCACTCGCCAGACGCAGACGCCGTCACCGGGGAAGTCAGCGTCGTAACGCCGGGCCGGCCCGTCGGACCTGCGGCGCTCGACGAGGAAGTACTCGCTGTCCTGCCGGGTCTCGTCCCAGAGGATGATGGCCCCGTCGGCGGTGTCGTCGCGCACGTCCTCGGACCGTTGGCTCTTGAGCGCGAACCGGCGTGGTTCCGCCCAGCCGAGCTGCATCTTGTGCCACATGTCGAGGTGCACGACGACCTGGTCGTCGCTGGTGAAGGAGAAGGAGCTCATCAGCGTCATCAGCACGTTGCCGTTGTTGGGCTGCTGGCCCATGTTGTACATGTCGATCGTGCGCAACAGGTGGGAAGCTTCGTGGGCCAATTGATAGAAGGGTGTCAGGGGGCCGCCTCCCGCCAATCGGATCCGAATCTGGATGCCGTCAGGGAGGAAGGGGACGGTGCTGCCGGTCAGGGTGAAGGCCTCGTTGAAGGCGATGCCGGGCAAGGCGCCGGCGAAGTTCTCCACCATCACGATGCTGAGTTCGCTCTCCTCGAGCACGGCGTCAGCGTCGACGTTGTGCTGCGCAAGCATGTTGGGCGGAAACGTCTCCAGCACCTGCCTGCAGCGTTTGGACGGCACCCCGTCCGGAACCGTTGATCCCATCGTGACTTCGAACAGGCCCACCCGGGTGTAGCCGAAGCGGCCCAGGCTGTTCTCCTGAAAGTACGCGGAGAGGCTGGCCGGGTTGATCGGGTCGGCCGTCGAGAACGGCGGCGATGGGTGGCCGAATGCCAACTGCTCGTAGTAGCCGAGTCCATGGAAACTCGCGATCTTGCTGGGATTGCTATCCCAATCGACAAGAAGGGCCATTAGTGGACGGCTACCCAGGGCTTTCGTCCCGTCGCCCAGGGTCATGGAGCTGTGGCCGAAGTCGGCCAAAGACGCAGGAAAGAAAGCCATAACCCATGGAACTGCTGCCGATGTATGGAGTCATGCCCTATCTAGGCGATGTTGACGTGCCCCTGCTGAGCGGGTCAGGTTGTGCCAGACCCCGCGCCGCCCCGTGTCAGCGACTGCTGGATCTGCCATGCAGCGAAGGCGACCAGCAGGCCGCCGGCAATGCCGACCCATCCGGCGGAACGCACCTCGCCTTCCTCGCCGATCGCCACCCAGGCCGCTATGACGACCCCGACGTAGTGGACTGCGGTGAGGGCACCGGCAGAGATGAGGACGGCGGTGGCGAACCGACGCCGGGAGGAGAGAGACAGCATGCCGAAGGCCAGGCAACCGACCACTGCCGCCGGCTCGAAGATGAACTCGGCGCTTGCGCCTTCCTCGACCTCGGTCCAGTACGAGCTGAAGCCGTCGTACGGGATGAACAGCGCGAGGATGGCCAGTCCAGCGCCCGCCAGGGCCGATACGAGCCAGACGGGCTCGACCGGACCAACGTCGCGATCCCTCGGCGACACGCTCAAGCACGCCCGGCCTGCCACGACAGCTCCCACTCCGCCGCACGCGACAAGAAGACCCAGAACAACACCGATGGCGCCGATCTCCTCGAGGGAGAACTTCACCAGTCCGATGCCGGCGGCGCCCATGAGGATCCCGACCACGATGAACAGTCCTGCTGCGTCGGCTGTAGCCAGCTGCTCACGGCGGAGCTGTCCCGCCGCGAAGAGGAGAGCAAGGGCGGCAAGCCCTGCCTCGAACGGCGTGACGACCGCGAACGAGTCCCAGGACGTCGGGGCCTCGGCCAGCATCGGCAACGGAATCGCAGCCAGGAGCGCCACGGCAGCGATTGACGCGACGGCCGGCACCCACGCGGGCGGCTGGGGCTCGGTAGCTGCCACCGGCCGCGGGCTGTGCTCGGGCTCGCGCGCCACAGCGGCTTCGGCCGCCGGTGCGGGTATGTCTGGTGGGGGCGGCACGACCGTCGGTTGCTCAGGGACGGCCGGCGGGGGCGGGGGCGAGGCCTCGGCGGGCGTACGAGCTCGGTCGGCCGACCCTCGTACGACACTCTGGGTGTCATGCTCAGCCAGGTCGTCCAGCGCCATGCGGGCCGCGGCGGCGCGAGCGGAGTCCGCGTCGTCCAGCAACGCGGCCAGCTCCTCCACTGCACCGAGACGCACATTGGTGAACGGACTCGAGATGGCACCACGCAAGTCGGCCAACAGGTCCACCGGTTCAGGTGGGCGGTTGCTGCGGGCGATGTGGAAGTCCCCCTGCACGTCGAAGACCCACTTGCCCGGCGTCTGAGACGGCGTGACGGTCCGCACGCGGTCGAAGGCGAAGTCGTACAACTCGTCGACCGTCACGAAACCGTCACGATCCCGGTCCGCCTCGCCGGTGGCCAGACCCTCGACCAGAGCAGAGGTGAACACCGAAGGCTTGCCCTCGCCGGCAAGTTGGTCGCCCTCGAATGAGTACTCCATCGCGCTCGACGCCGTCAGCACGATCCGCCCGCGGCCATCGAAACGCTCCATGATGTCCATGCGCTCGTCGCCGCGATTCATCATCCCGCGCGCGAACGCGCCGCTGTAACAGCAGTCCAGGAACAGCACGATGCGCCGGGATCGACTCTTCGTCATCTGCCTGTTCACGTAGTCGGCGGGCAGGGACGTGGCGTCCAGGTGGTCGATCTCGGTGTCCGGCGTAGCGAAGTAGAGCCTCCCGTCCTCATCCTTCACCCCGTGGCACGAAAGATGCAGCAGGAGAAGATCGTCAGGCCCGCGGTCATCGAAGAAGCTGGAGACCTTGCGCCGGACCACATGCTCCGGCTCGTTGAGTGACACCTCGACCTCAAAGCCCCCGATCTCGGCGTTCCGGAGCACGCTTGCCAGTTGCTCGGCGTCGGTGGCGGGCGCGCGAAGCCTGCTCAACCGCTGGTCGTCGTACGTGTCGTTCGCCACCACCAGCGCGCTGCGCCGACCGGCGGTCATGGCACCGGTGAGGAGGCAGGTGGGTCCGGCTTCCCTGACCCGTGCAGGGCTGCGACGAACTCGTCGATGAGTCGATCCTGCTGCTCCCGCGACGCCGAGTCGATCTTGAGTGTCTGGTCGCCGATGGTGAGCTCGACCGCGTTGGCCCCGCGAGTAGAGGACATCCACCCCCGTATCACCCCCGCGATGGCGGTCACGGCGACCAGTGACTCCTGGAAAGCCACGAGCAGAACCCCGATCTCCGTGACGTCGATGCCACGGGTGCCAGGAGGCGCCGCGCACGCGCTCGCGCGTTCGACATCATCGACGCCGAGGTCCAGCAGCTCCCGGCGCAAGACCGAGCTGAGCTCATCGAGACGCTCCACATCAGGATCGTGGATCGTGATGGTCATCTGGCGACTCATCCGCGGCTCCTCGCTTCAAAGGACTCCCCTTATGGTCAGTGTCCTCCCAGACCGGGGGCTCGTCAGCGGATTCACCGACACGGTGGCCGAGCCCAGCCAGGGCGGGCTCGGCGAAGACGTGGACCTCAGGCCATCTCGGGGACATGCAGGTGTGCGTACGCGAGCTCGAACTCGTGCACGTCGAGGATCTCGCCGCCCGCGTCGCTCGCGGCCCGGCTGCGCATGTTGTCGGCCGCCGAGCGGCTGGCTTCCATCGCGGCGCGGGACTCCCAGGCTGTGGTGGCGCAACCCAGGCCGGACGACCGGCTCATCAGCAGGCTGGCGCTGCAGAATCCAGCGGTCTGCTCGAGCTCGGGAAGGATCCCCACCCGGAAGGTCTCGGCCATGGCGTCGAGGTCACCCTGCAGCCAGCTGACTCGGGCGCACTCGCCGTGATGGCTACGGTGCATGACGACGATCTCCCACTCGTCGATCTGCATGGAGCCGCCGAGGATGTCCTTCCCTCGATCGCGTACCGGGCGAAGCTGCTCATCGCTGGCGCGCATGGCCGCCTCGTCTTCCCACGAACTTGTTGCGATGCAGTGCCCGGTCTCGCGGTCGACCAGCATCGAGAGGCCGCGACAGCCCTCGATGCTGTCGAGCATGGGCCCGACCTCGTCCTTGACAAATGTGATGCCCGCGTCGATGTTGCCGGGGTTCCCGTGGAACGTACTGGAACGTGCGTACACGGCCCGCTCCTTTCTAGGACAGGGCAGTGCCCGGACCGGCACCGCCGGTAGTTTCCTGTCTACTCCTCTGTGCGCGGGGAAGCCATAGCCAAGCTTTGGGGTTCTCGGCCCCCGTCGGGCTGGTCCGACATTGTCTGTGCTGTTAGACGCGGTGTCTCAGTTGTCGATGCGGACAACGACTCGTCCAAGCGACTGACCGGACATGAGGTGGCGCAGTGCCTGTGGCGCTTGGCTCAGGGGGAAGGTCTGGTCGATCACCACGCGCAGCTGGCCGGTCTGCATGAGACTCGCAAGGGTGCCCATCAACTGCCGCTTGTCTGGTGACGCGAAGGACCCTCCGCGCAGTTGCGGGGAGACCGCCGAGCGTGCCACGAGTCCGAGGACGCGCGGGATGCTGCCGAGCCAGCGGTGGCCGGTTGCCCCGAATGCGTCATGCCCGATCAGTACGTAGCGCCCTCGCGGGTCCAGCACACGGCGGATCGCCTTGAAGGAGTGGTTGCCGGGCACGTCGAAGATGAGGTCCCACTGCTCACCGCTGCGCGTGAAGTCCTCAGAGGTGTAGTCGATGACTCGGTCCGCGCCAAGGGAGCGCACGAGTGCGAGCTTGCTCGCGTGGTCGACACCGGTGACTTGCGCGCCGTAGGCCTTGGCAAGCTGTACGGCGATCGCGCCGACGCCTCCCGCAGCGCCGTTGACCAGGACTCGCGACCCTGAGGGCACCCGTCGTCGGGGCAGATTGTTCAAGGCGATGAGCCCGGCGGTCGGCACCGCGGCCGCCTCCTCGAAGCTGACGCCGGAAGGCTTGAGCGCCACTCCCTCCTCGGGGGCCGTGGCGTACTCGGCGAACGCACCGCCGTTGCGCCATTGGATACCGCGAATGGTCTCCGCGAAGACTTCGTCACCCGGCTCGAACCGGGTTACCGCGCTCCCGACGGACTCCACCACCCCGGCGACGTCAGTCCCGGGTACGCGCTCGCGGGGGCGTCTGACTCCGGAGCCCATGAGGCGGAGGACCGCGGGCCGGCCGGCCACGACGTGCCACACATCCGGATGTACGGACGCTGCCCGGACCCGGACCAACACCTCGTCCTCGGCTGGGTCCGGCCGAGGGACGTCGCTCAGGCTGAGGTCGTCGACGGATCCGTAGCGGCCCTGAACGATCGCTCTCATGGTCGGAGCGTACTGGGACGGCGTCCTCGACCGATGAATACGAAAGCCGAAGATGGGAAGCGGCGGCGGCTGTCGGCGCCGCGCCTGAACGAAACTGTCGGTACGCACGCCTAGAGTTCGTCAGGTGATTACACAATGAGCAAGGACGCCGCAATGCGGGCAATGCGCGAGGCCCGGTATCGCGAAAGGCAAGATGCGTCGACCGACGACTCGACGCCGACCAGATCGGCGATTCGACCTGCGAAGGCCCAGGCCGCCAGGTCGGCTGCTCCGCCTTCGCCCGCCGAGGCGCTGTGTGGCCACCGTTCGATGAATGGACGCACCTGCACACGCGAGCAAGGCCACGCGGCGAAGAGCCACCGCTACTCCTAGCGCTCAGCCGTCTTGCCCCGTCCAGGCAACGCGCCCGCCGGTCCGTAGGAGCCGGCGCATCGAGCGCGCCGACAAGCGGCGGAAAGTTGCACACGCTGCGGCGGCACTCATCACCGATGGTGAAACACGCGTACTCATGTCGACTGGTGCCTCGTGGCTGCGGAATGCTGCGAGGCATGAAGCTCCCGATTGTCGGTGTGCGCCAGATCAAGCTCCCGGTGAGCGATCTGGCTCGCAGTGCTCGTTGGTATTCCGACCTGTTCGGCCTCGAGTTGGCGGCTGAGTTCTACGAGGACTCGGCGGTCCGGGGGATCGTGCTTGCCGACCACGCTGCGGGTTTCGTGATCGGCCTTCGTCAGCGAGAGTACTGTGCGAGTGGCCCGGTGCTGGACGGTTTCGATGTCTGTGCGTTCATGGTCAGCACGCCCGAACAGATGATGACGGTGGTCGCTCGGTGTGTCGATCTGGGCATCGCGCACGGCGAGATTCACGATCGCGGGGAGTTCGGCATCGCTATGGATGTGGCGGATCCGGACGGGACGATCCTTCGTTTCGTGGCTGGATCGCACACCGGACCACCTGGCACCTTCGCTGGAGTCGAGTTCGGGCCCGGGCCGCCGACCTTCTATGACCAACCGCGACTCAACTTCTAGCCAAGGCGTACGCCACAGGCGGCGGAAAGACGCGCTTAGTGCAGCGCAGTGCGGGTGCCGACTAGATGAGCGATTCGGAGGACGCCTCGCTTCCGACGCTATTTCCCGACAAGGCAAAAGGGGTGTCCGGCCGGATCGGCGTAGACCCGCCAACCCCGTGTTGACTCAAGCAGCCGAGCACCCGATGCGAGCACGGCCGAATGCGCCAGATCGAGGCTCCCGACGTGGAAGTCGAGATGGAACTGTTGCGGACGTTCCGGATCGGGCCAGTCTGGCGAGACGTAGGGCTCCACCGCTTGGAACGCCAGAACCTGACCGGTAGGCGTGTGAAGCGTTGCCCAGGCCTCATTGACTGCCCAGCGTGGATCCGGCTGATTGATCACGCCGCCCAGCAGTTCGCGGTAGAAGGTCGCCAGCACGATTGGTTGAGGGCAGTCCAGGACGACGCATTCCAAGGTGGCGAGCGGATCCGCTTCGTCTGATGTCATCACGGCAGCATCATGCCTGAGTCTAGACCTCGGGCGGCTGCTGCGCAGGCGGTGGTGTGACGCAGGTTCCGCCGGCGCGGGATGAGGCAGATCCGGGTGTGTGCTTGCTCGGAGACGCCTCGTCCTGAGCGTCACCGCAAGTCACGTCCCTAGCTGTAGCTCCTCGACCCGCAGTGCCGATCCTTCCCGCAGCGGCTCCCACACACCGGTCGACTTGAAGCCGTGGACGAGATAGAGGCGGCGCGCGACTTGGTTGCCCTCGGTGACGTGCAGACGTACGCCGAGATCTCGGTCGCGGCACCAGTTCACCAGATCGGTGAGGAGCCCGGCGGCGTACCCACGGCCGCGTGCCTCGGGCGCCGTCCACATGCCCCAGACATAGGCGACGGCGCTGTCCGGGGGAGTGAAGGCGCCACCCATCGCTACCCCTCGGCCGTCGTCCAGCACCACCAGGATCGGTGCTGACCCCTCGGCCCGCTTCCGCCAGAAGTCATCCGTGAACGCCTGGGCCTCGGCGAGCGTCGTTCTGAAGGCGTCGGGTGAGTCGGCCAGCGCCCGCAGGCTGACGTTGCGAAGGAGGGACCAGTCATCAGCGGTGATGGTGCGTACCTCGACGTTCATGGCATCGAGTTGACAGCAAACCTGTCGGTGCTGCCACTAGATTTCGACTCGGCTCCTGGTCGGTGCGCTCCCGGCATCTCGCGGGGGAAGCCGGCACCGCCAAGGCGCCTGTGGAAGTGGCCTGAGTAGCGATGTCAGCGGCAGAGTCGCGCGCTTAAGGGTGGCGGTTGCGTTGGAGCAGCACGGCGGGCGTCGGAGCCCGAACTTCAAGCCAGGGGGAACTTGGCATCCGGCCCTGATGCCGGCACCACGAACGGCGCGAACCCGGGCGGGATCGTTGTGACCTCAAGGTCTGCGAACACGAGGGAGATGCTGTGGCCGTTCGTCTCGATCAAGGCTTCATGGAACCCCGTCCCATCTCGGCTGACCACTCATGGGCCTCGAGGGACCCCTCCACGAGTTGCATGCCTGGGTACAACGCCTGCCACTTGACGCCCCAGACATAGGCTTCACGTTCACCCGCCTGGATCCAGGTGTCGTAGTCGATCAGGTCGTCGTCCTGCGAGTAGAGCCAGACATCACGCCGGACGGCCGTGTTCACTGTGGCGCGGACACAGTGGGTGAACCGGTACCTCAGGTGCTCGGGCTCGATCCCAGTTCGCGGATCTGCCGTTGCGTAGATGTACAACTCGTAATCTCGCATGTAGTCGGCGAAGCCGTGAAAGACCAATGCCTGGTCGAGCACATCATCAAACGCTTGCCGGATCTGCTGTTCGTCCACGCGGATACCCTGCACCAACCGGCGTGTCACTGCCGCAGGACTTGCCGCGGTTGACGGCCGGCCGCATCGACCGTTGCGAGAGGGTCGAGGAGGCGTAGAGGCCCTCCACGCGGCGGTATGACGCGGCACCCTTTCTGTCAGCCGGGGTTGCACGCCAGATCAAGGTTCGATGCGTAATGGCAAGATGACTACATGGCATCGGACTCCCGGATGGTGGCATTGGGTTTCGGAAAGTTCGCGCGCGCCGACCGTATCTTCGCCCTGGAGCGCATCACCGGGGAGGAACGCGGCGATGGCCGCCGCACTCGAGTCTGGATCGACGGGGTCACCGACCCCTTGATCGCGTCCAGGACCGAGATCACAATCCTTCGCGATATGGGCCAGGAGTCCGCGGTCACCGCACCCGAGCTCGACGAGGCAATGGACCTCGCCGCGCGTCTGGCGGCCGCGGCTGAGGAGGGTCGGGTGGATCTGAGCGATCTGGGTCGTCGTGCGCGACGCCTCCTCGCCACGACGACGCCATAGGAAGGGAGACGTCGACAGCCCGCCCCTTCGGTGAGTGACCCATCGCGGCGATGTAGCGCGCTCGCGGCGGAATGCTGCGCCACCTCTGCATGGGTTTCTCCACGGTGCCGGTGTGCCTTGCATGAGCCGAGAGGTCAGGCGCCGTCCTCGGTCAGGGTGGTGGAGGGAAGCCAGTCGGCGCCGAGGAGCTGGGCGAGGGCGGTGAGGCCGGTGGTGTCGCTTCCCACCGTGGCAGAGGCCGCAGCGATCCGCTCGACCATCACCCTGCCGACCTGCTCCTCGACGGTGCCCTCGGCGTACGCGATGCGCCACGGCGAGAGTTGGTGGTCGCGGTGGGTGCGGCCGGTCACCTGCCGTCCTGCGATACCCGAGAAGCGGGCCTGGTGGAAGACGCCGACCCGCGGCTCGCTGCTAGCCCGGCGACCGTCGGCGAGGGCTTCGCCGGCGTGCAGGCTGATCGAGGCGACCGTCGTGAAGACGCAGACCTTCGCCTGCCCGGTCTGGAACCGGAGCCGCTCGGCCTCTGCGTCGAACCGGTCGCGGCCGTAGATCGTGGCGACTTCTAGGCCGGAGTCACGCAGCCGGTCGGCGATCGGGTCGGCGGCGGTCGCGACGAACTCGACCGAGCACGCCACCTGTCGCTCGGCCTCGACCTGCTGGGCGATCCAGGCGACCGTGGAGTCGACGCGTATCAGCCCGGCCTTCTGCCGGAAGCGCAGCAGCGCTGCCCGCCCTTTCGCGACATTGCGGCCACGCCGGGCGATGTCCATCTCGCGGCAGAACTCTCCCCATTCGGCCTCGTACGCCGTCCGCTCCGACGGCGTGAGTGTCACCGGCATGCCGGAGATCGGCACCGGCCCCCACGGTGCCGCGCGGTGCAGCATCGCGGGCGGCCGCTCGTCCTCGAGCCAGCCGCGTACCAGCTTGAGGTCCGCGGCGCGCCGCGCCGGGTCGGCGGTCCACGTTGCGCCGTAGCGTCCGCGCTCGACCCCGACGCCGTTGCGCTCGAGCGCGGTGGCGAACGTGGCGTCGGGCTGGGTCGCCGAGGTCCACTCCTGCATCGGCTCGCCGAGGACCTGCGCATAGGCCGGGGCGAGATATGGCAGGTCGAGCGGCGTGTGTCCGGGCGTCGCGGTCGTCGCGATGACGAAGGGTGCCTTGTCGTGCGGCCGCCCGTGGCCCGAGATCCGCGCCCAGAGCTTCCACCGCTTCGTCGTCGTACGTCGCAGCGCGTGGGCCTCGTCCGCGATGATCACGTCCCACGCGTGATCCTTGACCTTCTCCAGGCGGTCCCATGTGATCACGACCCATTCGAGACCGCCGTCGCCCAGCGCCGCGATCGTGCGGCACCAGTGGCCGATCGTGATCGCGGCGGGACGGTCGGCGACGACCAGCACCCGTCGCGCACCGCGGAGGTCGCCCACCGCCGTCGCCCCGAGGACCGCGGAGATCGTCTTGCCCACGCCGGGCTCGTCGGCCAGCAGGAACTGCCGCCCACCAGCTGCAGCGCGCGCCGCGATGGCGTCAGCAGCCTCGTACTGGATCCGTCGCGGCTCGAGCGCGTCGGTCGCCTCGAGGCTCTGCGTCGGAAGGTCGGGATTGAGGGTGCTCTCGATGAACCGACCGAGCGTGTACGGACCCGGAGCGTAGGGCGCGAGGTGCGCCGGCACAGCGTGCCCGACGTACAGGTGGGTCTTGACTCCCAGGTGCCACGTGGCGCCCTCGACCTGGGTGCCGTAAGGGACGTCGAGCACCCACAGCCGCTCGCCCGGGCCGACGGCCGGCAACGGCCGCTTCGGTTGTCGCGTCCCGCTCCGGCGCGGACGCCCGCCGCGGCGACGAGCACTGGATCGGCGAGGACTGGCCACACCCAGACGCTATCCTCCAGGAGAGTCGACCCGCCGCTCATCTTCCGCGGCGGGGATTGTTCGTACGCGCGGTGGCTGGTGCGCTGCGGGGATCCTCCGGCCAGGCGTGCTTGGGATAGCGCCCGCGCAGATCAGCACGAACGCCGGGGTAGCCGTTGTCCCAGAAGGACTCCAGGTCTGCCGTGACGGCTGCTGGGCGTCGCGCGGGGGAGAGCAGATGCAGCAGGAGCGGGACGTGGCCGTCCGCGAGGACCGGCGCTGCGGTCCAGCCGAAGACCTCTTGGATCCGCACAGCGAGCACCGGTTGTTCGGCGGAGTAGTCGATCCGCACGCTCGACCCACTGGGGACCTGCACTCGCTCGGGAGCCAGATCGTCGAGCCTGCCTGCCTGCGGCCACGGCACCATCGCCCGCAGCGCGGCGGCCACGTCGACGCGACGAAGATCCTGGGCCGAGCGAACCCGCGCCAGCTGGGGCCCGAGCCACGACTGGAGGTTCTGCGTCAGTGCCACGTCACTCACATCGGGCCACGGGTCACCGAGCGCACGGTGCAGGAAGTCGAGGCGGGCGCGCAGCGCTGTGGCCGCCTCCGACCAGGCGAAGAGAGCGATTCCCTCGCTCGCCACCGCCTCTCGGATCGCTTCGGTCACGGCGTGGGCCGGTGGATCGCTGAGCGGGACGGAGCGGAGCTCGATCGCGCCCAGCAGCGTACGTCGGCGAGCCAGCACCCGCCCTCCGGTCCAGGTGACCTCGTCCACCTCGGTCCACAGGGACCCGGCCGCCTCCAGCGCGAGGTCCTCGGTGAGCGGGGCCGCCGCTCGGATCCGGGCTTCACGTTGCCCGGGCCGCCGCTCCGCGTCTCCGACCGCGAGCCACTCCAGCCCGTCCAAGGGTCCCGGGGCACGCGGATCAAGCGCCGCGCCCGTCCCGGACGCCATCAGGTAGCTCGCGGCACTCGAACGCTTGCGCGCAATCCGGTCCGGATGCGCCAGGGCCACCACCAGCCCCACCGCAACGTCATCGGGGAGTGCTCGGGCTGCTTGGGAATGGTCCGACGCGCTGCTCCGGCCGCCTGTGGGACCCTGCTTCTCGACGATCTTCTCCAGGCGGGTGGCCTGGCTGCGCCACGAGCCCGCACGCTGGTTGCCACGGAGCGACCGGAGCGCAGCAACCAGGTCGCCACCGGGAGCGCGCACGTCCTCGCTCAGCATCGCGACCACCTCTGAGGCCCGCCTGGGCCCGACGAGACCAGCCCCGTCGATGAGGGCACGCGCCAGCCTGGGATCGGCCGGTACGCCAGCGATCACCCGGCCCCGCGAGGTGGCTCTCCCTTCCTCGGTCATCGCCCCCAGATCCACCAGCACCTCCTTGGCTGCCGACATCGCATGCGCCGGTGGCTGGTCGAGGAGCGCCAGGTCGTGCACGTCGTCACTGCCCCAGCACGCCACCTCCAGCGCGAAGGCCGTCAGGTCGGCGGTGGCGATCTCGGGCTCCGGGTGAGCGGCCAGATGCGCGTGCTCCGCCTCGGACCAACAACGCAGCACGGCGCCCGGCCCCAGCCGTCCGGCCCGACCTGCCCGCTGCTCGGCCGCTGCCCGGCTCACCGCGACGGTGACCAGAGAAGCCAGTCCGCGACGGTGGTCAGTGCGCGGCTCGCGCGAGAATCCGGCATCCACCACGACACGTACCCCAGGTACCGTCAGCGACGACTCGGCGACCGCGGTCGAGACGATCACACGTCGGCGCGGGCCTTCGCTGAGCGCACGATCCTGCTCGGCGCCTGACAGACGTCCGTGCAGGGCGTGGACGGACGCGTCCACGCCGGCAAGGCGACGTACGGTCGCCTCGACCTCCGCGACACCCGGCACGAAGACCAGGACGTCACCCTCGTGCTCGGCGAGCGCACGACGTACGGTCGCTGCGACATGGTCGTGGAAGGCCGGGGTGATGCCCCGGTCGTCGGTGCGGCGTACCCCCGCAGGCGGCGGGCACCAGACCGCTTGGACCGGGTGCAGAGCACCCAGGACGCGGATCACCGGAGCGGTGTCGTCCCCACCGAGCAGGGCGGCGGTCCGTTCGGCCTCGATGGTGGCCGACATCGCCACCAGGGACAGGTCCTCACGCAGGTGGGCCCGGACGTCGATGAGCAGCGCCAAGGTCAGGTCGGCGTCGAGGTGGCGCTCGTGCACTTCGTCGAGCACGACGGCCCCGACGCCGACCAGCTCGGGATCGTGCTGGATCCGCCGGAGCAGCAGGCCGGTCGTGACGATCTCGACACGTGTACGTCGACTGGTGCGTCGGTCTCCGCGCACGGAGTATCCGACCGTCTCGCCAACCGGTTCGCCCAGCAGGTGCGCCAGCCGACGGGCAGCAGCACGGGCTGCGATGCGGCTGGGCTGCGTGACGACGACCCGTCCGGCGACAACCTCGGCGACCGCGGGCGGGACCAAGGTCGTCTTGCCGGTGCCCGGCGGTGCATGGACCACCGCGGCTCCGCGGGCACGAAGCGCCTCGTCGAGAGCGGCCAAGCCGGCGGTGACCGGGAGATCGGGCGGCGCGGCGAGCAGATTGCGCAGAGGGTCGGACACTCCTGCAGTGTGCCTGACGTGCCTCGGCCGGTGCCGCGTCGGCGCCGAGGGCTGTCACCACGACGACGCCCGAGCAGGCGAGCCGATTGTCCGACGCATCGCATCGGGGTGACGATCTGGGACTGGTGGATGCGGGAAGCAGTGCTGAAGGGCCCTGTGTCTCAGGCTCGTCGCGTCCGCAGCCGGTCGCTATCCGGTGTCCGCAGCGCTCCAGTCGATCGGTGCAGCGTCGGCCACTCGCACTTCCGTCCACCACCGCCTCAAGCCTCGACACAGTTGGTGCGCCCCGCTGGCGGCGATATGACGTGGTTCCGGAGGTGCGCTCGGAGGGTTCGCGAACGGCTCAACGTGGCGAGTCGTCACGGCTGCTGCGTCAGGATGGTGACATGACGAGCCTCATCCGTGTCGGGTATTGGCGCAGCAAGCACGATCCCACGCTGCCAGATCCGCGGGGACACCTTGATGAGACTTGGGACGACGACGAGCGGGAACTCATGGTCGCGTACCTTCGAGGTGGTCTGCCGGTGCTCCATATGATGAGGTTTTCGCCCTGTCGGATCTGTGACTTTTCGGCGAACGGAAGCGCCGAGTTGACCGACGGTGTGTATCTGTGGCCAGAGGGACTCGCGCACTACGTCGAGGACCATCGCGTGCGCCTGCCGCGTGAGTTCGAGCGGCATGTCTTCGACCACTGGGAGATCTTGGAGGCGGCGGCGATTCGGGCTCACAAGGCGCCGCCGGAGCGTTGGCTGCGTATGACTCAGCAACCGTAGGAGCTTCCCAACTCGCGGGATAGGACGATCCCGCATCATGCGGCACGATTGTCAACGTGACGGGACCGACCAATGAATGGACTGCCTTCGAGTCTCGATCCGCACCGTCCGACCCGGAATGGGCCGACGCTGTCCATCGCTTCACGGCAGGTTGCGTCGTCGAGGGGACGGTGTTCAGCCACCACAGGTTCGGCTTCTTCATCGACCTTGGCGAGCCGGTCATCGGTCTGATCGAACTCCCGATGCTGCTCGACCATCCCGACAGGCCACTGTCGCAGGGTGACTATCCACCACTCGGTTCACAAGTGCGCGCCGTCGTACTCGGCGCGACCCATCACAACCGGCAGATCCGATTGAGCATGCGCCCGTCAGACCTCAAGCGCGCCCACTTCTGACGGGCCGGCCGCTCAGCAGGCCGTTGAGTCCGCCGGCAGGCGGGGGAGTGATGCACGTGTCCGGAGTGCGACACGACGGTGCCGGATGGCCATCAGGGCATGTCGAGCGCGCGCAAGTACCTCGTGGTCATGGCGTCTTGGAACACGCGGCTGAATGGGCCGCCGAACTTGGCCAGATTCGATGCCGGTCGTGAAAAGGCGGCAACAGTCAGTTCGAGGCCGCCGTTGGCGTGGCGGCGTAGCGCAAAGCGCTCCTCTCCCGCCTCCGGGTGGCCCGGGAGTGTGCCATAGGCGAAGCCCACGAGGTCGGGCTCGTCGATGAGGCACACGACTCGGCAAGGGATGCGAAGTGACAGCGGACCCGGTCCGAGCCGCATGAGCACGACTGTGGAGGGTTGAAGCGGGGTGTCGGATGCAGACACCCGTAGGCCCGACCGCGCCTGCACTTGCCACGACAGTAGGTCCTGTGCGGCTCGTTCGAAGTCTCGACGCTGCAAGATGACCGAGCGTTCGAACCAGTTGAAGCCGGCGACTGGACCAATCGCGGTGTTCCCGACTTCTTCGTAGGTGTGCGCAGCTGAACGCAGTTTGGCGGCCTCGTCTTCCGGAAGCTCCTGCACGTCCATGGAGGCATCTTTGCTGATCAATAGTCAGAACACCCGGATCAGCACTTCACCGCTGCGCCGATCCGGCTGCACAGGCGGCGGAATGACGCAGGTTCTCGAATCACCAGATGCGCTAGAAGGGCCCCGGACAACGCAAAGACTCGTCGATGACGACGTCGGGTTCACCATCCGGCATACCGCATTTCTTGACCACCGCCGACGAGCTACGCCGTAGAGTCCTGTCCCATTGCTGCGACGGGATGAGGATTGAGGACTTGCAAGCGGATCTAGAACGGTTACGCAGAGATCAAAGTGGCGTGTGCTGGTGGTGCGGCGGCGCTGGAGACAGCCGGGAACACCGCCACAAGGCAAGCGTCCTCCGGCGCATGTGGGGGCCTGAAGGACTCCTCCTTGGTCGGGAGGGCGAACCTCTCTACCCGATTCCCAGCTGGAGGAGTCGAACCATCAAGTTCGGGAAGGTCCTGTGTCAGAAATGCAATAACGAGCGCAGCCAGCCTTTCGATCACGCCTATGACGAGTACGCGCAATTCGTCGACTCGAATTCGGCAAGGCTTTCCCGGGCCCGAGAGATTGACTGGCGGGATGTGTACGGAGAGCGATGGGAGGAGCAAACGCGGCTTCTCGGGTGCTACGGCATCAAGTCCTTCGGGTGTTGGATCGCCGAAAGCGGGTTTCCACCCCCCAATGCCTTCAGGGATTTCCTGGATGGCGGTGAACTCCTCGACACCAGGGTGATGTTGGAGCGTCAACAGTCGGCTTCGCTTGCGCAGCGAGCGATCCGGCTGGACGGCGAGTCGGACTTCCATCAGGGCATCGGAGTGCTCGCATCGGCAGGCTGGTTGGACCCGGAGCGCACACGACTCGTCGGCTGCGAGCAGTACGCCTACATCAGTGACATCTGCATGCGCTTCAACTGGGCCGATGGGACCGGTGCGGGTGACCTGTTCTGGTCCGCGCCGGTCATTCCGCTAGGGCTGATCCCCGCCTCGCTTACCCAACGTCTCTTGGCAGTTCAGATCGGCACACGCGCAGTAGGGCGTCGCCTCCGTAGGGTCCTGACCGCTTCCAGGGCGGGGGACTAGAGCCTCCGGCTCGACACAGGTGGGAAGCCCAGACCGCCTCCGGCGTGCGTCCGTTCCGCCCACCTCCCCTCCATCGTTGGAGCTTGCAGGAGATGAGAGAAGCGGTTGCACTACGCCAGAGGCCGCCTCCAATAAGTACCCCGGCCCTGCCTACGCCGTGGCCAACGTCATCCTCACCACGCCCATCGTGCGAGTCACCGCGGGGTCGACCCGACCTTCGACGCGAAGCCGGACCTGGTTGCGTCCGACGTCGTCGGAGTCGGATGGCATCCGACGTTCGCGACCGCGTGTGCGACCAGATTTCGTCACAGATCACATGACGCGGCGGAGCTGCCCCGGCCGACGGGTTGACGGCATTGGGGCGACGCGGATGCTCGTCCGCTGACGTGATGTCCTCCTGCAGACATAGGCGGTGACGCGGTCTGAGGTTGGCCCGTGGCGGATCGATGGTCACCGCGTTTAGTTGTTCAGCGAATCTCCCTCCCGGCAGCCCGTGGGGCGCTATCCTTCTTGCTGTCAGCCAGCGCTGGCACCCTGGCGAAGTCTCAACGCTCCGTTAGGGACGCAACTCCCGAGGCCGCCAATAACGGGGCGGTACGAGGTGTCCCTGCCCGCCGCCCTCCCGAGGGCGGTGGGCACTCGGGTTTCGGTGGCTGCAGAGTCGGATGCAGCCCTCCTGGTAGCTCCGACTTTGTGTACGGCTGATTTAAGGGAACCACCACGAACGGGGATAGCGGTGACTTCAATAGTCTCGTGGGTTGGAGTAGACACCCGTGGGCCGGCATCCGTGTACATCGGCAGTGATAGTCGGATCAGTTGGGGTGCGAGCCATACTTGGGATAATGGTCGGAAGACATTCGCATCTGCAACTCACCCATACATATTCGGGTACTGCGGAGACGTTCTCTTTCCTTCGATGGTCTTACCTGTGGTGCAGGAACACTTGGCCAGCAGCGCTCTCACCACACAACCGCGATCGGTGTTTGGTGAGGTAGGAAGCTTGGTCCGGCGCCTATGGAAGCAGTACCCCCATCAAGAACACCGCGACTTCTCGATCATCATGGCCGCGAGACTCGGCCAGAAGATGGCGGCACGGTTTTACGTTGCTGTGTTTGCTTTCAACGCGAAGACGCAGAAGTGGCACCTCCACGAGGAAGACATGCCTAAGGCCTCCTCGTTCCTCATCCACGCAGGAAGCGGGGCTGCAGAAGTCCGCGCGGCTGAGACCCTGTGGCAGGCGAGCGCTCATGCCGGGACGAGTCGGGCGGCTTTTAGCGCCTTTTGTGAGTCGATGCGCGCGGGTGCGGATCCCCACACCGGCGGCGGTCCCCAACTCGTGGGACTACGCCGCATTGGCAACGGTATGACGTTCGGCGTCGTGTACGACGGTCGCCGGTACCTCTCGGGTGCGGTCGTAGGTCGAGAAGCGGCAGCGTCTAGCACGGTCGAATGGTTTAACGAGGTGTTCGAGCGAGTTGATGGCGCGCGAATGATGCGCCTCCCGGAGGCGCAACGGCACCAGCCGAGATAGGGCAGCGGCGCGGACAATCCCGGTCTGGCGGAGACTGTTAGCCAAAAGCGATGACATTCGACGACGAGGAGGTCATTGGTCAGTGGACAAACGCGCGAACGAGTGGTCGATCTTGCGGACGGTGTATGACATCGAAGAGTGCGCAGGCGTTGATGAGTCGGAGAGGCCCGACTTCCTGCTGTCCAAGGACGGTCACGGCGCTGTGCCTTTCGGTGTCGAGGTCACCGAGCTATTCCGGCACGAGGCCGATGCCCGATCCGTGCGCCACCCGGATTACCTCGACGCCCTATTCCGCGGTGGGCCGTACATGCACAAGGACGATAAGAAGCCGTTCGCACTTTCCTGGGCGCGGATCACCGACAAGGACGGCGCTGTCAAGGCTGAAAACGTGCCGGTGATCGTGACCCCACCGATACCCGAGGCCGACCATCGACGGGCCATTGCAACAACGATCAGGAGCAAAGGGTCGCGCGGCTACGCCGTCGAAGATGGGCATGTTGACCTCATTATACGTGACCGATACTTTCCCTCGGGCGAACCGTTGCCGGACGACTACTCCGTGACCGCTTTACTCAGTGACGGGGTGCGGCAGGCTCTAATCGACTCGCCATTCCGAGAGGTCCACCTGATCTCGATCTCCCGCGCTCGCAAGCAGGTGATCCGGCCGCTCATCCAGTTGATGCTGACTGAACGGCTCTTCCTTTTCGGAAAGGCGGTCGAAGGCGCCCTTGGGCGACAGGGCATGGACGAGCAGTGGAAATACGTCCAAGCGTTCGCCGAGTACATGGAAAGAGAAGGTCTTGCGCTGGATCTCCTCGACTTCGACGGCCTGCCGGTCGCGGCGTATCGGTCGAGCGCCGTTGGCTTGGGGAGGGATTGGGGCCTGGAGATCTTCGATCTCGCCGACCGGCAAGCTGGGCTACGGTCCTGGGAACGACGTCCGTTGAGTGCGCTTACGGACGACGAGGTGGCGGCATGCAGCCAGTTCGTCTCCGACGGAGAGTTTTCCTGGGGCCACTATGGCAACCCCATCGAGCCAGCTGACCTCGAGTTCCCGAAGACAAGGTCGGTCCAGGTGGTCGAGGTCCCGCGCGACGAGCTGCCGTGACGTACGGGAGGCTCACTCCCGAGGAAGGTCGGGTTCGAAGTCCGAACGTTGCATGCCGAGCGCAGTGAGGATGATCTCGGGCACGGACATTTGTCAACCAGGCCAGGACACCGCGCTCGATACTTGCTTGGGTTTTGGGCCGGGTCGGGGCGGACATCTAGTCGTTGCCGCCACGGGTGATCGCTTTCGCCTTGCCCGGGGTATGGCATCCAAGGATGATCCGTACAATTTCACCTTGGTTTCAGCTGCGTCATTCTGGGCGAAGTTGACGTGTCCCTGCTGAGCGGTCAGACGCCGGCGACGTAGGCGGTGAGGAAGTGGACTCCGTGGCGGTCGAGGTTCCCGCGGGCGCGGTCGTAGTGCTCGGTGGTTCTTGGGTCTGCGTGCCGGGCCAGGATCTGGGCATCGCGGAGCGGCACACCTGCGTCGAGGGCGTTGGTGATCGCTGCGTGCCGTAACGAATGCGGACTGATATGCCGCGGGATCCCCGCGGCCTTCGCGACCCGCGTGACCATCCGGTACGCGTCGCGACGGTCGATCGGCTTGCCCGACACCGGCCGCAGGATCAGCCGACCGGTCTTCCGTTTGCCCCGGCAAGCCTCCAGAACGCGAAGGACCGGGACGGTTAGCGGCATGGTCGCGGGCTTGTCGCCCTTGCCGACCAGGTGCAGCACTCGATGGCCCCGCAGTGTCTCAGCGTAGTCCTCGATCCGGACCGCCGCCGCTTCGGAGGCACGCAGCGCGTTGATGCCCAACAGGTAGGCCAGGGCACCGTGGTGGACGGTGATGGTCTGGGCGATCTGAAGGAAGCGGATCAGCTCGAGCCGGTCGAGACCTTGGGTTCGGGATTCGTCTGCGTGCACCTTGGGCAGCCGCGCGTAGACGGCGGGGTCGGCCGGGATCAGTCCGTCGATGTGGGCGAAGCGGAAGTAGCCCCGGAGCCCGTGCATCATCGTGTTGATCGAGGACGCCATGAGACCGGCCTCGCCCAGGTTGCGGATGTAGAGCTCGACATGGGCACGTTGGATCCCGGTCAACGGGTCCAGCCCGTTGGTCTGGCACCACGTGAACCAGCGGCGCAACTGGTAGGAGTACAGCTCGTGGGTATGCCCCGCGTAGCGGGCCAAGAACGAGACCGCGGCCAGCTCCGCGGTCGTCATCGACAGGGGCTGGAACTGCAGCAGCTTCGATGTGGTGGACATGCGACACCTCACGCGACGACTCACAGCGAGGCCTGGGCCATGCCCGCCGCCAACACGGCGAGGCGCTCGAACAGATCAACGCTAACGACGTTGGAGCTAGCGCCGCTGGCAGCGGAAGGACGCACCTGCGAGTACGCCGCGCCAGTCTGCAAGCATTCGCGTATGGAGTCCGCACTTGACAGCGTCTGGGTCTTCCACGGGGAAGGCGCACGGTTCGCGAGCGGGGTGTTCGCTACCGAGGCGGACGGTCTGGCATGGGGCGAAAGCCATCGCCTCACTGGAATCCTCACTGAGTACCCGCTCGGTGTCGGGGCATATGACGACGCGGTCGCTCGTGGTCTTTTCAAGCCGAGCCGTGAGCACCACGGCACCCCTCGGCACATTGCTCAGTTCTCACCGGGGCGAACGAAGCACATCCACTTGGTCGACGGGCACCCCGCAAACGGGTCCTGACCTCAGGCGCCTTTGCTCGTCGGGAGGCCCGCGTCGTCAGGCGGCTGATGGCGCATCGCTGGCGGCGCAATGACGCAGGTTTTCAATCGTTGGGCCCTCGGCCCCCACCCAGGGACGCGGCAAAGTCGCTCATGCGGTCTGAAGCAGCGTGAGCGTGCGTTGGGGATCTTGGGCGTGGTGGCGGTTGGCGGCGGCGATGTTGTCGTGTCCGTCGAGTCGGATCAGGCTGATCGCGAGGCTGCGTAGTGTGGCCATCACGCGTGGCGAGTTTCCGGTCCTGACCAGGGAGTTGTCTTCGCCGTAGGTGACGTCGCGGACCCAGTGGAGCTTGTTCTCGATCTCCCAGTGGCCACGGTCCCAAGCGGCCAGAGTGGCTGGGTCGACACGGCGGTCGCTGGTGATGAGGTAGACCACCTCGACCGTCTTCTTGCCGTGCTTGGTGACCGTGCGTCAAACCTCTGCGATCTGGGCGGGCACGAGCGCGACCTTTATCGTGCGCCGGATCCGACGCCTGCGGCCCTTGGTCACCGACGATGTTGCTGGCGCATCAGTCCAGGGCAGGTCCTTGAGCCGCTTGTACAGGGTCGGGGTGTTGCCCTTCACCGTCATCACGTAGTCGGCCTTGCGGTCGAGGATCCGGCCGCGGTGTCGGTCTGGGTGTGCAGCGCGTCGATGGTGACCACCGCACCGGCCAGATCGGTGAACGCGGCCAGCAGGCGCCGCACGGCCGGGATCTCGTTCGACTTCGCCGTGACGGCGACCTGGCCCAGCACCGCGCCGATGCCGTGCGCCTGGTCCTTGGCCCCGCGCAGTGTCTTCCCGTCGATGGCGATCACCAACCTGCCCTTGACCTGCACGGACCTGGTCCACAACCAGGCACCGAGGACCTGGTCGAGCTTGTCCGGGTCGAGGGCAGCGAACGCGCGGCGGAACGTCGAGGCTTCGGCCGGTCCACGCCTGGCTCCCAGGTCCTCGAGCACCTCGGCTCCGGCATCGGCCGCCCACTGGCCGATCGCCGCGAACGACCTTGAGCCCGCGATCACAGCAGCGATCCCGACCGCGAGGAGCCCGGCCAGCCGGTGACGACGCCCACGTCGCTTGCGTGGGTCAGGGATCTGGTCGAGCAGGTCCAGCAGGTACTGGCGCTGCGGCTGGCCACAGGCAGCCGGCATGAACGAAGATGACATCGGCGGGTGAGGATCCCTCGTGGCAGTCGATGGTGAGCGTAGGACTTCCATCGTTCCGCCCGGACCCCACCCGCCACCCATGGACACGCCGCACGCCACACCGGCACCATCAAACTCGCAGGTCACACACCGACTTCGCGACTATGCCGCGTCCCTGGGCCCCCACCGGCTTGGTGTGATGAAGTCGATGACGTACTCGCGGAGCGGGTTTTTCGCCCATCGCGGAGCTGCTTCTATTCGGCCGGGTCGAGGTAGATTTCCAGGTCGAGGATGGTTGCTGCTTGTCTCAGCAACTCTTCCTTCGTGCCTCCCGACTCGGAGTGGAGCTTAGAAACGGTGCGAAGTATCGAACCAACCTCCCGGCCAGGCGCAAGGCCAAAGGCGTCCATTACGTCTTCACCGCTGACTGGCATCGGCATAACTTGTTGGAGGTTCAGCAGTTCTCGTTCGATGAGTCCATCAAGGTAAGCAGTAGGGTCGGCATTCGCATTCAGCAGTTGCAAGTTCTTTTTCCAAGTCGAGAAGTATCGATCGCGGAACGACTTAACATTTAGATCGCTCAGCCCGATCTGCTCCGCCAATATCGCAATCCGACTGTCGACAACGTGGGCAGGAATGGCTCTCTCCTTATAGATCGCCCACTGCGAAGAAACGGCGCTGGCGGTCTCCAGTTTAGTAGCGTCCTCTACGCCCGCAACCAGACTTAGTAGACCCTGAGTGGCGTCACCAGCCAGTTTCGACAGACTGCTGCGCCAGTGTGCCGGATCATCTTCATCGAACCCCGCACCCGATGCCATCCACGTTTCGACTTCTTGCCGGATCGCTTCATCACGACTGGATTCGGCGAGATGGTGCTGAAAGTAGGTCCGTAGTTTTCGGACGATGGCCATGTGCGACGAAAGGTCGACCACCGGGGTATTCCACGCTATGTCCAGCAGGTATGTGAATGCGTCCTTCGCCGATTCGTTCTGAAGTGCGTACAGCCAGCTCGCCAGCCGCAACACTCCAAGTTCGGGGTCGTTGAAGCCGCGCAGCGGCACTGATGGTCCGGTGAGTGCGTCTTCGTCATCTAGCAGCGTGACCAACGCCGCCCGGAGCTTCTCAACCAACTCCAGGAGGTCTGCCTCACTCATCTCCGCGACCTGGTATGCGCGGAGCGCGGCTTCTTCTCGCGGTCGCGGGCGACGTCATACGCAGAGACTGGATCCGCAATGGGACCCTGCAGACTGAAGGCTATGTTCAGAGGCGGCAGTGCATCGCCACGGGCAAAAGGATCTCCGCCAAAGTCTCTACCGCGGAACGCGATACGCTGCTGAATCTCCTCGATGTAGAGCTCGCCGCGACTTCCGCCCTCGTACGCATCCACAACCACGCCGTGAAACTGCCGTGGCTTTCCGGACGAATCCGATGCTACATAGGACCGAATGACGTTCCACCTGCTTCGCATTCCAACGCTATCGCGCTCCACTTGTCGGAAGGTCTCGAGAGATTGCCCGTATGATCCGAGGTGGAACTCGGCAAGGCCGCGTAAGAATAGGAGATTGGTGGCTCGTGTCGATTCGCCGCTGGCCAGGGCGGCACGTGTTAGTGCGTCGAGTTGTTGCCATTCTTCCATCGCAAAGGACGCTGCAATGCGTTCCCGATCGAACGGGGCGTGTCCCGATACCCCGACGAACCACAGGTTCAATATTACCTCTCGGAACCTCTGGTCAACCTTTGACAGTGACTGCGCCTCTGCTTCGGCGTATTCGAATGCTGCGGCCGCTTCCTCCTGTTGCCAGTCCAACATCCTGGGTCCACCGGCGCGTTTAACAGCACGAAGGATGATTCCGCTTGTAGAGCCTCGACTCAGGAGGTCGGCGTAAGCGCTATCCTCCAGTTCGGCCTTGCCGAACAGTTGACCGATCTGCATTCGGCGCCTCAACATCATGTCGGCATTTGTTCCTGCCCCACCCAAGTCCGACGTCTCAAATGCGACAATCAAGTTGGCGATGGCCTCAAGTTGTGAGTCGCCTTCGAGTAGGCCGGCTCCAATCAGATCGAACGTCGCCCATGCGAGAACGTCCAGTGAGTAGTAATTCTCAGGCGCTAGCCTGCGTGCCTCTTCGATGGCTGCCTTAGCGGCGTCGTAGTCTGCCAATGCCTGGGTGCGCTCCTCAAAAGCGGTAACCTGCAATCGGGCAGTTGTCGCCAATGTGGAGGCAAGTTCTGTCAGAAGTGACATTCGCATGAACTTGTGTCTGCGGTGCAAGTCTGCTTCGACCTCCAGGGCCGATTCGAGCACCTCCCTCGCCAGCACGAGAGCCTGAAGTCTGTCGTCCGGTGTGGCGGACTCCTCCACCGAGCGCGTCCACTCACGACGTAGGTGAGCTTCCTGAAGCATGAGTTCAGGGATTTGGACACTTCGCTCGGTTCGCAGGAACTCTAGCGCGGTTGCAAGCTCGTTGAAGTACGGCCTGTAGCCGACTCCCGCCCTGTCGCTGTCGAACGCCTGGGCAAGGCGGGCAATGAAGTCGGCCTCGCGATTTCCACCGGAACTAATGGAATCGAGAGTCATCTCTCTGATCAGCTCGCAGCTGACGCTTACCTCGCTTGATGGTCCACCGAGCCTGCTTTGAGTGATTATCTGAGCTTCGAGAGACGTTCTCGGGCCAATGTCTATGTTGCCTTCGGGATCCTCATACCACTCGAATACGTCAGTTCCCCGCAGCAACTCGCCAAAGTTGGAGTAGCTCCCATGGCCAAGTGCACGGAGGACAAGTTCGAGAGGGATCGGCAGCCCGAACTGTCCAGGTACCATCACCAGCCCGGTCAGCCTCTGGACGTTCTGAACAGCCTCTCCTGCGAGGTCCGTGCTCTCAGTGAGGAGCGGAGGAAGGTCCTCGAGAACACCGCTGTCGAATAGTGCCCACTCCATGGCCGTGCGAGGTGTGACGATGACTGAGGATTCGCGTTCTTTCCTTGACATCACCGCCTCTGCGAACCCGACTTCCCTTGCTACGCCCTGGCGTAGTTGTAGGCGCGACTGCGGAAGCAAACGGTATAGGGAAACAAGGAATTCGTTACCTTGCATGAACGCGGAGGCGGGAGTTGCCGACGCGATATCCGGGTCAACCTGCTGGAGGTATGAACTGAAGCGAGTTAGTTCTTCGTTCGTTAGCGCTCGGGGTACCTCTACGCCGCGAAGGTCCTGGGTTGGCTCTTGACGGTAGGCAGAGCCTACGACGACGGCCTTACGGCCGCGGGTCGTCAAGAGTCCGACTAGGTTATCGTATTCGTCCTGGGTCGCCATGCCGTCCCAGACAACCAAAACTGCTGGTGCCCCAGCGGTCTCTGCCCACCTCACGAACTCGTCGATGTCATCGAGTGCGGGAACCTTTACCCTGTTGGGTATATAGAGAACCGGATACTTTCGTTCCAGCCTTATCCGATAGGCGAGCCTGGCCATCGCCACCGACTTGCCAGTTCCTGTCGCCCCATGGAGAAGGATGGGCCTCTCCTGGAGTTGCTTCGCCGCAAGGGCCATGGACGCAACATCAAACAGGCTGTGCTCGAAATCACGCTCGAACGCGAAACCTCGTGCGTAGGCGTGCCAATCGGGCTTACCTTCCGACGTTTCCAGAAACTTCCTGAAAGCCGCGTACCTCGCTGCTTTCGAAAGCGGGGGCGGCTGCGCAAAGACGTCGTCATCGTTAAGGATGAAGGCGCTTCGAGAAACGCGTTTCCACAGCTCGCGAGGGACGTTCAGAACGTCGTCGGTCAACTCAATGCGGTGACCGGTCTCCAGCCCAGTGTCAGGCGTTCCCGCCCGAAGCAGTCCCTGATCGATACCGCGCTGTACGGCCGAGGCGAGAGATTCCTCATGCAAAACGAGCTTGTTGGAGGAGGTGAGGTACTGGATGACGTCAAGGTCTCGGAGGTCGGGGGAAACACTGAACAGGTGCGCTTGCTGATCGGCGAGCATGTCCAAGCTCGACAGGAGGTCATCTGGTGTCAGCCAGTCGTCAGCGGCGTACCCCTCGATCGCCAATACGCCGCGTGGCGTCAACAACTCTGGCAGCCGTCGTAGCAGGCTCGTGGCGGCTGGTCTGCGCACTCGAAGAGCAATTTGGCTGCTGGGAATCGGCGCGACCTCGTGCCAACGCGCTGAACCAAACAGGAGCGTGCATACTAGATCGATCTTGCTGCGCGGCTGGTCGGGACGTTGGAGCTCGTTGTAGATAGGCCTCAGTTGGCGCCAGTCTGTACGGAAGGCCTCGATCCAGGTGCTGTCGACTGCGGAGGTGTACAGCGAGGACCACGGAAACGAAGCGACGGTCTGCAGCGAAGGTGGCTGTGGCAGGCCGCTCGATTGTCTGTCTAGCCAATGGACGGCGGCTTCGATCTGCGAAGTGAAGTCGTCGACGAGGATTTGGTCGTAACCTGCGCCCTCTCCGGGACCGTACTTTGAGGCGACCAGTTGTCGTACGGGATCGCTTCCGCTCTCCAGAGCCAAGTAGCCCTGACCGAGAAGTAGTACGGCCGGGCCAACCCGTAAACGGGCTGCAAAGTCTCGCTCTGTTGGCAACTGGGCACTCCCATGTCTACGTGACCCTTGGTGGTAACGACGGGGACAGGTTGCCACAGGCAGGCGGCCCACGGCGTTCGAATCTAACGGTACAGGCGTGTCGCTTGTCGCGGGGTAGGCCGCGGCACGCACTGCCTTCGAGGGTTCCCGTTGTGCCGGAGGGCTTGCTAGAACTCAGGGCGGTATCCGGTGATGGCTCGAGCAGCCCGGCAGGTTGCTCCCTTGACGGCAGGTTGAGGTTGAAGGCGGTGGGTGAGAGAACGTTGGTCACTGCGATGAGGACGAAGTCCGGGTCAGTCTCCACCCGCCAACTCTCCTTGGTCGTCAGGTTGAACGCCACGGTCGAGTTCATGGTCCAGTGACCTCCACATGAAGTTCGCGAGCGTCGATTACGGAGAGAAGGTCGTAACCGACACCGTCCCTCTGTCGGTCCTTCATCAAGCTCGGGAAGGCGAAGGTCGGCTGCGTCATCCTGGGCACATTGACGCACTCGGAGGCCGCCCGCGCGTTGACCGTGACACTTAACCTGACTGTGTGAGGAGAACGGGCGGCCGGTCGGCGCGGGTGGGGGACGTGCACGCGCTTGCCCTTGGCATGCCCCACGTCCGCATCTACGTGGGCACCCAGAACAGGCCGGTCTATCAAGTGGGCGGAAAGTCGTTCGTCTTCTTCAGGAACCCCCGTCCTGACGCGTTCGACCCGGACACCGGCCAGCGCTACGAGGACGTGATCGTCTTCTGGGTGCCTAACGAGGGGGACAAGCTTGCCGTGGTGCAGGACGAGTCCTCGCCGTTCTTCACTACTCCGCACTTCGACGGCCACCTGTCGGTTCTGGTCCGAGCGAGCCGGCTTGGGGAGATCAGCTATGACGAGCTCGCTGAGGTCGTACAGGATGCTTGGCTTTCGCGCGCTTCAGCTCGCCGAAGAGCGACCTGGCTCGGGGAGCACTTACCGGACTAGCGTGAGGACTCGTTGGCGGCGCCATGACGCAGACGTCGCATGGCCCCGACCGCACAGACGGCGGGCCGGGGCTCTATGCATCAGACGTCGGCCGGGGCAGCACGGCGATCGCGCGGCCGTGGCTGACCGCCAACTTGGGTGATCGGGCACGCGGCCCAGGAGGAAGTAGCCGGGGGAGGAGTGGCGCTGACGCTCGCCCGGCCGACCGACGGGCTCGATGCGCCTGGCACGCGCGATCAGCATCTCCGGGGTACGTTCCTGCTGGGGGCGCGCAGCGATGCCGAGCTGGCACAGGCTCCAATGGCTGCGGTCGCGGCAGCCGCGCGGACGCTCAGGCACGACCCCCTCTGTCACAGTGACCGCCCTACGGACCGCACGATCATCGATCCAGCCGGTGCCTCAGCTTCTTAGGAGCGCAGAACCGGTAACTCTCGGTCACCAGCTCGGCCACCTCTTCCCAGTCTGTATCGCCGTCGAGCACCATGCCGACGACGGTGGGCGACCACGGAGGCTGGTAGAACGGTGGCCCGGCGTGGACCAGAGCCAGCAGTTCGTCGCCGGAGGATCGGAAGGTCAGCACCGTCGTGGGCTCGGTCACCCCGGTCATATCGCGGTACGCCGACGTGTACCCCTCTTGGGCAACCAGGACGTGAGCGAAGGTCTTCTTCCTGACTCGCCACCTGACGCCGGTCCAGGCATCCTCCTCGTAGGCGTCGGGAAGCGACAACGCGGTCGACGCAACCTTGGCGACTACGTCGGCGGCGGGCTCGATGCGCGGCGGCCGGGACATGCCGCAAGTCTGTCAGCGACTGCGCGGATGACGGCGTG
Organism: Nocardioides sp. NPDC006303; assembly: GCF_040613175.1. NCBI lineage: Bacteria > Bacillati > Actinomycetota > Actinomycetes > Propionibacteriales > Nocardioidaceae > Nocardioides > Nocardioides sp. NPDC006303. Next base: position 37,425 of record NZ_JBEXRR010000011.1, on the reverse strand, counting down.
GGTAGGTCCTCGCGACGCGACCTGTGCGGAACGAGAGCAGTCTGGAGCTGTGTGCTCGGCCCGTGCGCCCAGGACGGTTCGTCTCTCAGGCGAAGCGCGTCGCGATCCCGGGGTAGTCGAGGACGAGCCCATACTTGTCGTACACCAACACGGCGTTGAAACCGCCTTCGGAGTGGTAGTCGAACCGGTGGCCGTCGAGGCGTCGGTAGGACTGGTCGAGGCGTCTGACCTGAAGGTCAAGTGCCTGGACGTAGGCGGCTGGCGCGGTGACGACGTCGCCTAGCGGCAGATCCAGCCGGTGGACGGGAAGGGTGTTGGTGCAGGCAGAGGCCTCGAGGTCGACGTCGTAGAGCCCGTCGAGCTGGGGCGCCGACCGGCCATCGACGGTCCAGGAACCTTTGCCGTCGGAGACAAGTACAGTGGACCGTCGCCCGCGAGCGGTGTCATTGTGGACGTGGACTTCGCGCGTACGCCAGAGGGCATCAACCGAGATCTCATAGTGGACCGCGTAGGCCTGGCCCGCCTCGACGGCTGAGGTGTATCCACGGATGCCGGAGGCGTCTCGATAGACGACCTCGAACCCGTCGACGGCGTCGACGAACTGCCACGCAGCGAACGGCGGGAGCTCCTCGTATGCCATGTTGGGAGTAAACCAGCAAGCGCCCAAGCGAGGTGGCGCATCTTGTGGGCGGTATGTCTCGCCCCGTCACGCACACGATCTCGGCGAGTCAGAACTTCAGCCGTCGAATCCTTCGACCAGCTCAGCTGGGGCGGCGGCGAGCCAGGCGTCGACCAGGAGGTCGCGGAGATCTCCTGGGGTGATGACGCTGAGCTCGATAAGCACGGCGGGGTAGTTGTTGAAGTGCTCGATGGTGAAGACGCCGTCGATGCCGGCGGCGAGGATGCCTTCCTTCTCGTGCAGGTCGGCGGTGTTGACCGCGAGGATCGGCGGGTCGGGCGGGGTCTGGTCGCCGAAGCGCTTGAGGTCGGCCTTGCTGAACGGGCGGAGCCAGGCGAAGCCCTTGCCGCGTACGGACCAGGTCGGGTTTCCGTAACGCTCGCCCTCGGTGACCTCGGGCAGCTCAGCGATGATCCGAGCGACGTCTTGGAGCGTTGCCATGCTTGGAGCGTAGTTCGTCGCGCCGCTCGATCGGGCTGGATCGACCGAGTCGATGAGTAAGGTCAGTTCGGTGACGTCCATGGTCGACTCGGTCGTGTCCCGGTTGTTGCGTACCCGCGCTGTCGTACGCGCGCCGATCTGGCTCTATCGACACCGGGCCGGGTGGCTCCTCGGATCCCGGATGTTGATGCTCGAGCACATCGGACGCCGATCAGGGGTCCCGCGATATGTCTGTCTCGAGGTCGTCGAGCGGCCGAGCGTGGACGAGATCGTGGTGGTGAGCGGCTTCGGCACCGGGGCGCAGTGGTATCGGAACCTTATGGCCGAGCCTGCGTGTCGCGTCAGCATCGGAAAGCGTACGAGCGTCGCGGCGCAGGCGACGTTACTCTCGGAGGAGGATTCCGCTGCGGTACTGGGTCGCTATCAGAAGGCACACCCGAAGGCCTGGCGGCGCCTGCGCGGTGCGATCGAGACGGCGGTCGGTCACGAGGTCGAGGGACTGCCGATGGTGAACCTAAGACTCGTAGGAGACTGAGATGCGTCGCAAGTGGCTGTGGTTGATCAAGAACACGCTCAACAAGGTGACGATGCGGGTGGCTCGTACCGGACACGGCCCGTTCTCGCTCGTGCGTCACGTGGGCCGGAAGTCTGGGAAGACGTACGAGACGCCGATCGTCGTCGCGCGGGTGCCGGAAGGTTTCATCGCGGAGCTGACGTACGGCGAGGATGTCAACTGGTACCGCAACATCGTCGCGGCCGGAGGCTGTGAGGTGTTCGTGGACGGGAAGTGGCACCAGGTCTCCGCGATCGAGCCCTATACGTCCGAGGCGGGGCGGGACGCTTTCGGTTATCCGGCGAAGCTGGTGCTGCAGGTGCTGCAGAAGCACGAGTTCAGGCTGCTGCGTACGGCCTGATCCTGTGGCGAACTGGGTCATGTCGCTCAACCGCAGGTGAGAGGATCCCCAGGTGAATCCTGCAATCCGTCTCATTCGATCTGCCGAACTCAGTGCCGCACCCTATGCGTACGCGTCGGTCGTGGATAGTGGCGTGCGCCTGGTCTTCCTCGCGGGGGCGTGCCCTCTCGAAAAGGACGGGACGACGGCGGCCGTGGGTGACTACGCAGGCCAGGCTGCGAAGTGCATTGAGACTCTGAGCGAGGCTCTCCGGGCAGTGGGCGCAACGCTGGAGAACGTGGTGAACACCCGGGTTCTGGTGGCATCTTCGCAGCGGTCGGATCTCGTCGCGGTGTGGGAAATCGTGCGGGAGGCGTTCGGGGATCATGACGTGCCCAGCACCCTGATGGGTGTGACAGTGCTGGGCTATGAGGATCAGCTGGTCGAGATCGAGGCCATTGCCGCGGTTTCCAGCTGACCACAGTCGGGTCCGCTCGCCCCAATGGAGAGTCGCGGCGAGACGGATCGCTCGCGCGGCGGCTGCGATCAGGGGTTGGGATCGAGGTGGGGGAAGTTGCGGTTGAGGGCCCAGTCGATCCGTACGCGCTGGCTCCGGTCCATCTGAAGGCTGGGGACGATCGTGGGATACACCCATTCGGCGTGGGTGTTCTCAGCCGACGGAGTGGGCTCGCCGGCGAGGTAGCGGCCGGCGTAGATGATGGAGCACTCCTGGCGTACCTCGCCGTTGGTGGTGTTCTCGATGCGGTGGCGCGGGTCGGTCCAGATCCCGACCAGGCCGGTCACCTCGATGGTGATGCCGGTCTCCTCGAGCGTCTCGCGGACCGCGGCCGCGGTCAGGGACTCGCCGGGCTCCATCGCCCCACCGGGCATCGTCCAGTTGCCAGTGTCGTTGCGGCGGATCAACAGGATCCTGCCCGGGTCGTCGAGCACGAAGGCGCCGGCGCTGGGTCGGATGCTGTTCACCTCGGGGGCCGAGGGATCGTTGTGCCAGTCGACTCGTTGGCCCAGGTGGCTCGCCCTAGGCGCGCGCGGACGTGGCGTATGTACAGACGTGTCTGATGTCGGCCGAGATCCCACGGCGCCGAGCATAGCCGAATTTAGCGAGGTCAAACGCACACAAGCAGGGCCGTGCCGGCCACGAGTTCGACTCCGAAGTAGAACCAGATCGGATAGAAACGTACGGGGGTATCGAGCAGGCGCGAGACCAGTCGGCCGCCAGCCATCCCGATCAGGGCGAGGCCGCCGGTGGTCACGGCGCCGGTGCGGATGTCGCCGATGTCGAGAGCGGCGGCGCCGAGCACGGCCGCCATGGCGATGCCGAACCCGCCGTAGACCGCGCGGATCTCGGAGCGGGACTCGGGCGTCTTCGCCGAGAGGTTGAACGGGGCGGCGAGTGCGCCCGGGGTGACCAGGGCGTACGTCCCCATCGCGAGGAAGAAGACGCCGATGACGGCGATGGTCAGGCTGGCCACGGTGTTCACCGTGGGATCATGACGCGCATGGCGACCGAGCCGCTTCCGGATTCGTGCTGCGACGACGCACGGCCGACGGTGTGGCTCTGGTCAGGGCACGCGGCATATCGGGGCCCGTCGCTGCGTTTAGGCACCCATTCCGGGTCGGTGACCTGCTTCGCGCTGGGCCTGGACGCTCCGTTCCTGCTGCGGTCAGGTCAGGCGGAGCCACGGCGGGTGCGGAGCGCGCTGATCCCTGCGCGTACGTCCCATCAGATCGTCGCGGGTGAGGAGCAGACGATGCTGTTCTTCTACGTCGACCCGGGCGCATCCGGGACGGCGCATCTGTTGGGGGCGATGACCGACCGGGCCGGCGCGATCGCGTACGACCACCGCGACGAGGCGGCGCTGATCGCCGACTGGGCGCAGGGGCCGGTCACGGATCCCGAGATGCTGCGACGACGTCTGCTCGATGCCGGTGAGGCGAACCCGACCGACGAGCGGATCCGCGTCGCCATGCAGCGCCTTCGTGACCGACCCGGTGAGCGGGGGAGCGCGGCGGAGATGGCCGCGGCGGTCAACCTGTCCCAGTCGCGCTTCCTACACCTGTTCTCCGCCCACTCGGGGACGAGCTTCCGCCGCTACCGCCTCTGGGCCAGGATGCAGTACGCGGCAGCGGCCGTCAGCCAGGGCGCGGATCTCTCGACGGCCGCCAGCGACGCGGGGTTCGCCTCACCGAGCCACTTCAGCGACACCTTCCGGGCGATGTTCGGACTCACTGCCACGCAGCTGCTCTCCAACCAGCTCCGGATCGTGGTGATGGAGCACCGCGCGGTCGACGAAACCCGGTTGCGGGCGAGTCATTGACAGCCCGACGATTCGTACTGTGAAAGAGATCGAATGGGCCGTCGCACGGGCGACGGCGGTCACCAGGCGGGTGACCGAATGAGAGCGCAGTTGCGCGCGCTCGCGCAGGAGAACGAGCAGTTCATCGAGGCCGGGTTCTACCGGCGTACGGACGGCACGAAGGTGCACATCGGCGATGCCGTCGAGGCGGCGCGGGCGGGGACACGGCTGTACGGGCCGGAGCCCGTCGAGGTGCCTTCGACGGAGCGGGTGGAGACGCGGTTCGCGGTCACCGGCGGGAGCAGCCTGTGGGAGGCGCGGCAGCTGCCGGCTCCGGTGGCGGTGCTGAACTTCGCCTCGGCGAGGAACCCCGGTGGCGGGTACCTCAACGGAGCTCAGGCGCAGGAGGAGGCGTTGTGCAGGGCCTCGGCGCTCTACACCTGCCTGCTGGAGGCTCCCGCCTACTACGAGCATCATCGCGCCGTCCGCGACCCGTTCTACAGCGATCGTGTCATCCATTCGCCGGGCGTACCGGTCTTCCGTGACGATCGCGGCCAACTGCTCGACGAGCCCGTCGAGGTCGGCTTCCTGACCTCACCGGCGCCGAACGCAGGCGTCATCCGCCAGCAGGTTCCGGAGCGTACGGACGAGATCCCGGTTGCGCTCGCGACTCGTGCGGCTCGGATCCTGGAGACCGCGGCGGCCAACGGGTATCGCAACCTCGTCCTCGGCGCCTGGGGGTGCGGCGTGTTCCAGAACGACCCGGCGATGGTCGCCGGATCGTTCCGAGATCTGCTTGGTCCAGGGGGCCGGTTCGGGGGAACGTTCGAGCAGGTCGTGTTCGGAGTTCTCGACCGTACGCCGGGTGCAGTCGTCCGGCAGGCCTTCGAGGATGCCTTCGCGGACCTCGCTAGCTCGTGACGGCGCCGACCGCGGCGGACTGCACCGTACGCCGGTACTTGCCGAGCACTCCGCGCTGATACTTCGAGGGAAGTGGCTCCCAGCCGACCTTCCGCTGCTCCAGATCCTCGGGTTCCACCCCTACCTCGAGGGTGCGGTTGACGACGTCGAGGACGATGGGGTCGCCGTCGCGGACGAAGGCGATCGGGCCGGCATCGACGGCTTCTGGGGCGATGTGGCCGACGCAGAGACCCGTGGTTCCCCCTGAGAACCGGCCGTCGGTGATCAGCAGGACATCCTTCCCGAGACCAGCGCCCTTGATGGCTCCCGTGATGGCAAGCATCTCCCGCATGCCCGGGCCACCCTTCGGGCCCTCATTGCGAATGACCACGACGTCGCCCGCGACGATGAGTCCCGCTTCGAGGGCGTCCATCGCGGCCCGCTCCCCGTCGAAGACTCGGGCAGTGCCGCGGAAGACGGTGTCGTCGAAGCCGGCTGTCTTGACGACTGCACCTTCGGGCGCGAGCGAGCCCTTCAGGATGGTGAGACCACCGGTGCGGTGGATCGGCCGCTCGAAGGAGTGGATCACGTCGTCGTCGAGCGCGGGCGGGCTCAGCTCCGCGAGGTTCTGCGCCATGGTCTTCCCGGTCACCGTGAGGCAGTCGCCATGGAGCAGGCCCGCGTCCAGGAGCGCCTTCATCACGACCGGGATCCCGCCGATCTTGTCGACGTCGTTCATGACGTACTTGCCGTAAGGCTTGAGGTCGGCGAGGTGCGGGACCTTCTCTCCGATCCGGGTGAAGTCGTCAAGAGTCAGGTCGACCTCAGCCTCGTTGGCGATGGCCAACAGGTGCAGTACGGCGTTGGTGGAGCCGCCGAGGGCCATCACGACGGCGATGGCGTTCTCGAAGGCCTCCTTCGTCATGATCTGACGCGCGGTGATGCCCTTCCGCAGAAGCCCGACCACCGCCTCGCCCGAGCGGTGGGCGAAGCCGTCGCGGCGTCGGTCGACTGCGGGCGGCGCGGCCGAGCCGGGCAACGACATGCCAAGCGCCTCAGCGACAGCAGCCATCGTGTTGGCCGTATACATACCCCCGCAGGCGCCCTCGCCAGGACAGATCGCCTTCTCGATGCGGGTGACCTCATCGCGACTCATCTTCCCCGCGATACAGGCCCCGACCGCTTCGAAGGCGTCGATGATCGTGACGTCGCGGCCGTCGACCTGCCCGGGCATGGTCGAGCCGGCGTAGAGGAAGACCGAGGCGAGATCGAGCCGAGCAGCCGCCATCAACATGCCCGGCAACGACTTGTCACAGCCCGCGAGAAGCACGGAGCCGTCGAGCCGCTCGGCGCTCATCACGGTCTCGACCGAGTCGGCGATGATCTCGCGCGACACCAGCGAGAAGTGCATGCCCTCGTGGCCCATCGAGATCCCGTCGGAGACGGAGATGGTGCCGAACTCCAGCGGATAACCGGCGGCCGCGTGAACGCCGTTCTTCACTGCCTTGGCGAGCCGGTCCAGGGACAGGTTGCAGGGGGTGATCTCGTTCCACGACGATGCGACGCCGATCTGCGGCTTTGCGAAGTCGTCGTCTCCAAGGCCGACGGCCCGCAACATGCCTCGGGCAGCGGTGGCTTCCAGGCCATCGGTGACGGCGCGCGACCTGGGCTTGATGTCAGGGGTGTCGGAGTTGAGTGAGTTCACATGTATGAGGCTAACCGTGTGGTGACCTAGACGCCGGTCGGCAACGCCTCGATGTACTCCTCCGTCGGACCGAAGTCCGGGTCCGGGTGGACCTCGACGTACGTCGCTGGGTGGGTGAGGTCGAGGACGGCCACATTGTTGGCGCCGGTGTGCCAGAGTGGAGCGGGGGCGTACAGGCGGCGTTGGGGGCCGCTGCTCCACAGCCTGCCGAGCAGGGTGCCGTTGAGCCAGACGAATCGGTCTCCGTCACCGGGGACGGCGAGCCAGCCGTCGGCGGGGCCGTCGACCTCGATGACGGCATGTGCGACGCCGTCGAGGTCGTCCAGGGCCCAGCGGTCGAGGGGTGCGGGGTGGTGCTTCCAGCCGTGGACGAGACGCCGGTCGACCTGGACTCCGCCGAGGATCCCTTTGTGCTCGCCGAGCAGCGGGCCGTAGTTGACGCGGCCGAGCGCCTCGACGACCAGGGTCAGCTCGGCGACCTTGCCGAGACCGGGAAGCGTCAGCACCGCGGCTTCGGCGTCGTCCCGCTCGAGCAGGCCGAGGGCGCGCCCGTCCAGGAAGACGTACGCCCTGTCGTGCAGCCCGCGCACGGTGAGATGGACGTCGTGGCTGGGGAGCGTGACCGAGGAGCGGTACGTCACCAGGCCAGCGTCGATGCCGAGCTCCTCAAAACTCAACGGCCCGGCCGCGCGCGTCGCGGGCCCGCTGGTCACCAGGGACAGCAGGTCGGCGCCGGGAGACAACGGCGCCGAGGAGAACGCGTGGCGCGGAGCATCCGGCGGCAGCGCGGGCAGCGCGTCGACCGTGCGGCCGGTGGCCGGCGCCAGGATGTCGCGGTAGAGCCGGAACTTCTCCGAGACCCGGCCGTCCTCGCCGATAGGAGCGTCGGAGTCGTAGCTGGTGACCGTGGGCTGGATGCGGCGGCCGTCGTGGTTGGCGCCGGCCCAGAGGCCGAAGTTGGTGCCGCCGTGTGCCATGTAGACGCTGACCGAGCCGCCGAGATCGATGATCTCGCGCAGCGTCGCGGCGGCGCTCTCGGGGGAGCGTACGTGGTGGTTCTCGCCCCAGTGGTCGAACCAGCCGTTCCAGAACTCGGCACACAGGAAGGGCTCGCTGGGCCGCCGCGACCGCAGCATCGCCCGGGCCGCCTCGGCGCGACTTCCGAAGGTCGCCGCGGCGAGCGTGCCCTCGACCATGCCGGCGTCGAGCATGACCTCGGTTGGGCCGTCGGCGGTGTAGAGCAGCTCGGTGATACCGCGGTCGAGGAGCCCCTGCCGGAGCCAGGTGAGGTGGGCGGCGTCGTCGCCGTAGGAGCCGTACTCGTTCTCCACCTGCACGGCAACGACCGGCCCGCCGTGACCGGCCTGGAGCGGGACGAGATGGGGGAGCAGGGTGTCGAACCAGCGCGCGACCGCGTCCTGGTAGACCGGATCCGTGCTGCGCGGCGCCGAGGTGCGCGCGGTCAGCCACGACGGGAGCCCGCCGTTGGTCCACTCGGCGCAGATGTAGGGGCCGGGGCGCACGATCACGTCGAGCCCGAGGTCGCCGGCGATCGTGACGAAGCGGGCCAGGTCGCGAGGCCCGGTGAAGTCCGGGGAGCCCTCGTCCTGCTCGTGGAAGTTCCAGGCGACGTAGGTGTCGACGGTGTTGAACCCGGTGGCGGCGACCCGGCGCAGCCGGTCCTCCCAAAGGTCTGGGTGGATGCGGAAGTAGTGGATGGACCCGGACAGGATCCGGTGGGGGACACCGTGCTTCAGGAACTCGCCGGCGCGCCAGGTCAAGGTGGGGATCACTCGCCCGAGGTTATGACAACTTTTGAGCACAACCTAGCCAACCCGCGCAAAACTCTGCATGATGGACGGACCTCGTCAGGCCCACCCCCACCCTCGGGAGTCACGATGCCGAAGCGTTTCCCCACAGCTCTCCTCGCGTCCGTGACGGCCTTCGCCGGCGTCGTCGCCATCGCGCCCGAAAGCCATGCCGCCCCCGCGGGCGGCGGCTTCACGCTGACCTCGCCCGTCCTCAGCGTCCAGGTGGCCGAGGACTTCCCGGCCGTGCTCGGCTACCGGCACACCGCCGGTGGCCAGATCGGCGGCGCCACGACAACGCCGACCGCCGTACGGATCAACGGCACCGCGCGCACGGCGACCGTGACCGGCACCCAGGTCGACGCCGACACCGCGACCTACCGGCTGACATTCGCCGCCCTGCCCGGCGTCGAGCTCGACGCGAAGCTCGAGGTGGCCGGCGACGTCGTCACCTTCGCGGTCACCAAGGTGACCGACACCGATGAGCACCGGGTCGGCACCCTCGACATCCCCGGGCACGATCTCCTCTCGGTCAGCTCCGACCAGGCCGGTGCGACCGTGAACACCGCCGTCGTGAGCGCGGACCGCACGACCAACGGCGACACCCACACCGAGGTCACCGCGGGCCTGGCCACGACCGAGAAGCCGGTCGGATCCGCGTACGCCATCGTCGACACCGACCAGCTCGCCGCCGCGATCGAGACCAACTCGGTCTACGACCAGAGCGGCGGCGACTCGACCAACGAGCGCGGCCGGATCTGGCGCAGCGTGAGCGCCACCGACAGCGGCCGCCGGGTCGGGCTGTGGAGCGGCCAGTGGACCTACCGGGCGGCCGGCTCGCCCTACACCGAGGAGCTCCCATGGGCGAAGGTCACCATCACCCCCGACGCCAACGGTGACCAGGCAGTCGACTGGCAGGACGGCGCGATCGCGCTGCGCGACATCCAGCGGCCGATGAACGGCGCGGACGAGACCCCCGAGCGGGTGGTCACCCACATCCCGTTCAACTTCGCCAGCCAGGCGACCCATCCGTTCCTGCGTACGCTCGACGACGTCAAGCGGGTATCGCTGGCCACCGACGGGCTGGGTCAGCTGGCCGTGCTGAAGGGCTACGGCTCCGAGGGCCACGACTCCGCGCACCCCGACTACGGCGGCAACTACAACACCCGCGCCGGTGGGCTCGACGATCTCAACACCCTGGTCCGCGCGGGCGAGAAGTGGGGCGCCGACTTCGGCGTCCACGTCAACGCGACCGAGGCCTACCCCGAGGCCAAGGCCTTCGACGAGACGCTGGTCGAGGAGAGCAAGCCCGGCTGGGACTGGATCGACCAGTCCTACTACATCGACCAGCGCACCGACCTCGCGACCAAGAACATCGTCGACCGCTTCGCCCAGTTGCGCCGCGAGACACACCCGAACCTCGACTTCCTCTACATCGACGTCTACTACTCCTACGGCTGGCTCCAGGAGCGGCTCGCCCAGGACCTCCGCGGGCAGGGCTGGAACATCGGCACCGAGTGGTCCTACCACTTCGAGGAGGATGCGCTCTGGTCCCACTGGGCCAACGACGAGTCCTACGGCGGGGCCACCAACAAGGGCCTGAACAGCCAGATGATCCGGTTCGTACGCAACGGGCAGAAGGACACCTGGAACCCGGACAAGCTGCTCGGGCACACCGAGATCGTCGAGTTCGAGGGATGGACCGGCGAGAACGACGTCGACGCCTTCTACGACAACATCTGGCAGACGAACCTGCCGACCAAGTACCTGCAGAAGAACCCGATCCTGCGCTGGAGCCGCGACGAGATCGTCCAGGGCGGCGGCGTACGCGTCGTCAACGCCGGCCAGACCGACGCGACCCGGAAGATCTACCAGGACGGCGATCTCGTGCTCGACGGCGACGCCTACCTCCTGCCGTGGAAGGACAGGCAGCAGGACGGGGCGAAGCTCTACCACTACAACGCCGACGGCGGGCGGACCACCTGGGGCCTGACCGACGCGTGGAGCCGGAGCGGCCGGCTCAACGTCTACGAGCTCACCGAGCAGGGCCGGGTCTCGGCGGGCAGCGTCCCGGTGCGCAACGGCAAGGTCACTCTCGAGGCGAAGGCCGGGACGGCGTACGTCCTGACGAAGTCTCCCGACCGCTCGCCCGACCCGCAGTGGGGCCAGGGCAGCCACGTGGCCGACCCGGGCTTCAACGCCGGCGACCTCGACGCCTGGCACCCGAGCGGCCCGGCCACGACCGGGCGGACCGCGACCGGCCAGCAGGTCGCCGTCCTGGGTGCCGGTGAGCGGGCCACGATCAGCCAGCGCCTCCAGGGCCTGCGCAGCGGGCGCAACGCGCTGGGCGTCTGGGTGGAGGTCGAGCCCGGCCACGGCCGGGCCACCTCGGTCAGCGTCACCTCCGGCGGGAAGACCTACACCAACCGTGTCGAGCGATCGACGGCGAAGAACCTGGTCGCCGCCGACGAGCTGCACAGCACCTACTTCCAACGTGTCGAGGTCCCCTTCGACGCCGGCCGTGACGGCACGGCGACCGTCAAGATCTCCGCGGAGGCGGGGGCCGGCCGTGTCCGCCTCGATGACGTACGCGTCGTCGCGATTAAGCGCGACCTGCCGGCCGCGCCCGGGGCGAAGGTCATCGTGAAGGAGGACTTCGAGGAGGTCGTCCAGGGCTGGTCGCCGTTCGTCAAGGGCACCTCGGGCGGTGTCACCGACCCGCGCACCCACCTGGCGGAACGGCACGAGCCGTACACGCAGAGCGGCTGGAACGGGAAGGTCACCGACGACGTGATCAGCGGCGACTGGTCGCTCAAGTCGCATGCCGAGAACGGCGGTCTCGTCTACCGCACGGTCCCGCAGACCGTACGTCTCGAGCCCGGACACCGCTACCGCGTCTCGTTCGACCACCAGACCGAGCGGGCCGACGACTACGAGTGGGTCACCGGCTACGACTCGGTCGCGAGCGGCGACCCGCGCACGGTCGAGGTCGGTGCTCGCCCGATCGGCAAGCAGGTCGAGACGGCTCGGTTCAGCGAGGAGTTCGTCGCCGGCGGCTGCGGCGACTACTGGGTCGGTCTGCGGACCGCAGACGACAACGGGGCGAACGGCGACATCAGCATCGACGACTTCACCGTCGAGGATCTCGGTGCGGCGGGTGATCTGCCGGCCTGTGCGACTCTCGCCGTCGACGCCGGCGACGAGAAGCTGCTGCCGGGCGCGGACACCGAGGTCACCACAACGCTGACCAGCGACGAGGCCTCGGAGACCGGCGCCGGGACGGTCGGTCTCGAGGTGCCGGAGGGCTGGACGGCGGAGGCCACCACGCCCGCGGCCTTCGACTCGCTCGCTCCCGGGGCGAGCCACTCGGTGACCTGGAAGGTCACGCCGCCGGCCGACGCGGCCGAGTCGAGCTATGAGCTCACCGGGTCCGCGACGTACGACTTCGGTGGCGAGACGCGTACGGTGACCCGCTCGGCCACGGTGCAGACCGCGCCGCCCCCGCCGACCGCGGACACCTACGCCAGCGATCTCGGCTGGATCTCGGCCACCAACGGCTGGGGACCGGTCGAGCGCGACTCCAGCGTGGGGGAGAACGGCGCCGGCGACGGTGGGCCGATCACGCTCGCCGGCAAGGTCTACACCAAGGGGCTGGGCACGCACGCGGTCTCGAAGGTGCGCTACTACCTGGCCGGCAACTGCACCAGCTTCACCGCCGACGTCGGGGTGGACGACGTACAGACGTCCCGGGGCTCGGTGAGGTTCTCCGTCGTCGCGGACGGGACGACGGTCACCGAGACCGGCACCCTGGGGCCGGCCAGTGCCACCGTTCCGATCACGGCCGATGTCACCGGTGCCGACTATGTCGATCTGGTGGCCGGCGATGCCGGCGACGGGAACGGCAACGACCACGCCGACTGGGCCGACGCTACCTTCCACTGCGGGGGCTGAGATCTGCGTAGGCTGTCCGGGACCCAGGAAGGGGCCCCATGAGGCAACAGCGACTCAACCAGCTGCTCGAGCTGATCAGCGAGCACGGGCACGTGTCGATCGCGGAGGTGGAGAGCGCGCTCGGTGTCTCGGCAGCGACCGCCCGCCGCGACATCGGGCACCTCGCCGACCAGCGGCTGGTCACCCGGACACATGGCGGCGCGACCGCGCTCGGCTCGGCGTACGAGCTGCCGTTGCAGTACAAGATCGGTCGCCAGGCCGACGCGAAGCGGGCGATCGCGACCGCGGTCGCAGACCTGCTCGTGCCGGGTGAGACGGTCGCGCTCAACGGCGGCACGACCACCAGCGAGGTGGCGCGCGCGATCGGGCGCCACCCCGACCTGGCCGAGGACGACAGCATCACCGTCGTCACCAACGCGCTCAACATCGCCTACGAGCTCTCGATCCGGCCCAACGTCAACATCGTGGTGACCGGCGGGGCCGCTCGCACCCAGTCCTACGAGCTGGTCGGCCCGCTGAGTGAGGGGGTGCTGTCGAAGATCCACATCGACACCGCGATCCTCGGCGTCGACGGCATCAGCACCCGGGCCGGGCTCACCACGATCCACCCGGCCGAGGCCAAGATCAGCGCCGACTTCATCGCCGCGGCGCAGCGCACCATCGTCGTGGCCGACAGCACCAAGCTCGAGCATCCGACCTTCGCGCGCATCGGCGACCTCTCTGGTGTTTCGATGCTCGTCACCGACAAACCGGTGCCGGAGTCGCTCGCGAAGGCACTGACCGATGGCGGTACGGAGATCATCGTCACGACTGAGCGATAATGATCATTTGTCGTGCTTTATTGACAGAAACGCGCAGTGCGTTGGATGATTCGGGTCCAGCCGGCAACACATCGGAGGGTGACCCAACACCATGACCGCATCTGCACCGACGACGCATCTCGCAGCCGAGATCGCGACGCAGCCCGCCAACTGGCTGGCAGCCAGGAGCACCGCCGAACGATCGGCCGATGCCCTGCCGAAGGCGGGGGAGAAGGTCGCGGTCATCGGCTGCGGGACCTCGCTCTACATGGCCCAGGCGTACGCCGCGCTGCGCGAGGAGCAGGGTCACGGCATCACCGACGCCTGGACGCCGACCGAGGCCCGGCTCGACCGGGACTACGACCGGCTGCTGGCGATCACCCGGTCCGGGACCACGACCGAGGTCGTCGACCTGCTCGCGCGGGTCCGCGGCAGGATTCCGGCGACGGTGATCTCGTCCTCTCCCGGGACTCCGGCCCTCGAGCTGGCCGAGCCGATCCTCATGCCCGAGGTGGACGAGAAGTCGGTGGTCCAGACACGCTTCGCGACCACCACGCTCGCCATGCTGCGCTGGCACCTCGGTGAGGACCTGAGCCTCGCCGCCGAGCAGGCCCAGCAGATCATCGGCGCCGGCGAGAGCGCGTTTGGTGCGGCGCTGACCGCCGAGCAGCTCACCTTCGTCGGCCGAGGCTGGACCAACGGAGTCGCGCAGGAGGCGGCGCTCAAGCTCCGGGAGTCCGCGCAACTGTGGACCGAGTCCTACCCGATGATGGAGTACCGCCACGGCCCGCTCTCGATCAGCGCCCCCGGCCGGGTCGTGTGGGCCTTCGGCGACCTGGTGCCGGGCTTCGCCGAGGACGTCGCGGTCACCGGCGCCGACCTGGTGCACCACGAGATCGACCCGCTCGCCGAGCTGGTGCGCGTGCACCTGCTCTGCGTGGAGCGGGCCCGTCGGGCCGGTCTCGACCCCGACGCACCGCGCAACCTCACGCGCTCGATCATCCTGAGCCCGGCTGCTGTTCCTTCCGAGTGAATCGATGAGCGAGTCTCCTACGCAACCAGCCGCGGAGCGAGCTCTCGCCCTCGCGTTCGACGTCGGCGGCACCTCCGTGCGCGGAGCCGTGGTCGGCGCCGGCGACGTGTCGTTGGCGGAGTCGCGGGTGGCCACCCGCACCGGCCCGGCCGTGCTCGACGACATCGCGCAGCTGGGCGAGCAGCTGCTCGCCGGCCTGAGCCCCGTGGCCCGGTCGCAGGTCGCCGGGGTCGGGGTCGCCTTCCCCGGACTCGTCGACACCGAGTCCGGGATCTCCCTCAAGGCGGTCAACCTCGGGCTGGTCGACACGCCGGTGGCAGCCCCGCTGGCCGAGCGGCTCGGCCTTCCGGTCTCGGTCTCGCACGACACGGCCGCAGCCGCGGGGGCGATCTGGGTGGACGCCGGCTCGCCGGCCTCCGCGTTCGTCGCCGTCCTCGGGACGGGTGTTGCTGCAGTGACGTACGTCGAAGGGAGGCCGATCGTCGGCGTCTCGGGTCAGGCAGGTGAGCTCGGCCATCTGGTGGTGGATCCGGCCGGGCCGCTGTGCATCTGCGGGCTCCACGGCTGCGTGGAGACGCGCGCGGGCGCTCGGAGCATGCTGCGGCGATACGCGTCGCTGGGCGGTTCCGGGGTCTCCGGCGTCGCCGAGCTCGTCGCGCGGGTCGAGCACGATCCGCGCGCCGCCCGGGTCTGGTCCGAGGCGATCACCGCCCTGGCCGACGGCTTCCTCGCGGTGGGTGCACTGCTCGCGCCCGGCGAGATCATCCTGGGCGGTGGCGTCGCCGAGGCGAGGGGATACCTGCTCGAACCGCTGCAGGTCCGGATGCGCGAGCGCGCCGGCGTGACCGCCGTCCCGCCCGTACGCCTCTCCGCGCTCGGCGGCCGAGCGGGCCTGGTCGGCGCCGCCCGGCTGGCCCTGGCGTCGACGGGGACGGGCGCATGATCATCACCGTCACGCTCAACCCGGCGATCGACGTGACCTACCGGCTGCCCCGGCTGCGGGTGGGCGAGGTCCACCGGGTCGCCGAGGTCGCCAGCCGGCTCGGCGGAAAGGGCGTGAACGTCGCCCGGGTCCTGCACCAGCTCGGCGAGCCGACCCATGCCGTCGGCCTCGCCGACCAGGACTTCGCCGAAGCCCTCGCGCAGGAACTCCCGTCGACGTTCCTGCCCGAGCTGGAGGAGGTACGCCGCACGCTGGTCGTCGTCGCCGAGTCGACGACGTCGCTGTGGGAACCGGGCCGGCAGGCGGCTCCCGGAGCAGACCAGCGACTGCTCGACCTCCTCGCCGATCTGATCGCAGACGCGACGGCCATCGTCGTCTCCGGCAGCCTGGCGCCGGGAGTGCCCACCGACCTCCCGGCACGGATCGCACGGCTCGCGACAACCGCCGGCGTACCGGTGCTCCTCGATCTCGATGACGCCGCGCTGGCCGCCGCGGTCGGAACCGGCGCGGTCCTGACTCCCAACGAGGACGAGGCCGCGCGCCTGCTGGGCCGGCCCCTCGACGACCCGGCCGCCGCGGTCACCGAGCTCGCCACCCGCCACGGTGGCCCGGTCGTGCTGACCCGCGGCCACCACGGGCTGGTCGCGTACGCCGACGGCAGCTGCTGGGAGGTGAGCCCGCCCGCCGGGGTCACCGGCAACCCGACCGGCGCCGGGGACGCGGCCGCCGCCGGGCTCGCCCGCGGTATCGCCAACGGCAGGCCGTGGCCGGAGATCCTTCGCGACGCCGCCGCGCTCGGCGCAGCCGCGGTGGTCACCCCGGTCGCCGGCGAGATCGACCCCGACGCGTACGCATCGTTCCTGGCCGACGTCAGGGTCAGCCGAATCGACCACGAGGAAGACTGACATGCCCCTGGTACCGATGTCGCTGCTGCTCGACAACGCCCGCGGCACCGGCCGCGGCCTGGGCGCGATGAACGTCATCCAGCTCGAGCTGGCCGAGGCGATCGTCGCCGGCGCCGAGCAGGCCGGCCGTCCGGTGGTGCTGCAGATCTCCGAGAACACCGTCGACTACCGCGGCTCCGTGGCGCCCCTGTTGCGGGCGAGCATCGCGATCGCGGAGCGCGCCACCGTGCCGGTCTGCGTACATCTCGACCACGCGACCCGGGTCGAGCTCGTCGAGGAGGCCGTCGAGCTGGGGTGTCCCTCGGTGATGTTCGACGCCTCGAAGCTCGACTACGACTCGAACGTCGCCGCCACCGCCAAGGTCGCGGCCTGGTGTCACGAGCGTGGCGCCTCGGTCGAGTCCGAGCTCGGGGAGGTGGGCGGCAAGGACGGAGTGCACGCACCAGGGGTCCGCACCCAGCCCGGCGAGGCCGCGGAGTACGTCGAAGCCACCGGTGTCGACGCGCTCGCCGTCGCGGTCGGCTCCTCGCACGCGATGACGACGCGTACCGCCAGCCTCGACAACGAGCTCATCACCCGCCTCGCCGCCGCCGTCGACGTGCCGCTCGTGCTGCACGGCTCCTCCGGGGTCCCGGACGAGGGCATCGTGGCGGCCATCGCCGCCGGGATGACCAAGGTCAACATCGCCACCCACCTCAACGCGACCTTCACCCGCGCCGTCCGCGCGGCGATCGCGGACGAGAGCAAGGTCGACCCGCGCAAGTACCTCGGCGCCGGCCGCGATGCGGTGGCCGGAGAGGCCGCCCGGCTGCTCGCGCTGATCGGCGGACCAAGGGTAGACCGCGCAGTGTGACCTGCGTTACAGGCGCCTCGCAACTTGCGATTGACCTGGCGGCCGGCGCCAACGGGCTGATCGTGCAACAGACCGACACCGCGGCCGCGTCGCAGCGGTGGCGCGCCACCCCGAACTAGACCCACCCGGTCGCACTGCTTACATGGCCTCATGAACCGCGCGCTGCGGTGACGGAGGACGGTGGTGAGCAGTGCGACCAGGCAGTCGCCGTGAGGTGGTGCTCTGTGCCGTCTTCATGCTGATCGCCTTGGGCTGGATCGTCACCGGGCTCCGCGCCGACTCCGGAGAGCTGCACGAGGCTCCGGTGGTCCTGGTCGGGCCCGACGTCGTCACGGTTCCGCTGGTCAAGCAGGTCAACGCGGTGCCGGGGCGCCCGTTCTCGGCCGGAGCGGTCGACAGCCGCGCCGAGGCGGCGGAGCTGCTGGAGCGCGGTGACGTCGTCGCCGAGCTCGACCTCGACCTGTCCGGCACCCAGGACGAGCTGCGTCTGGCCACGGCACACCGGCCGGCGCTCGCTCGCGCGGTCCAGGCCGAGGTGGAGCGGATCGAGGAGACCCGTGGACGTACGGTCGTGCTCGCTGCGCCGCCTGATCGGCTCGAGGGGCGGCCGCTGTCCTGGGTCACTTTCGCGACGGCGCTGGCCGGCTTCCTGCTGGTGTGCGTCGTCTCGCTCGTGTGGGGCCCGTTCGCGCGTACGCTGCCTCGGCTCCTGGCGCGGCTGACCGCCCTCGCCGCGTTGGCGGTGGGAGCGGGCGTCTTCGGCTGGCTGCTCGCGGGGCCGGCGCCGGCGGGGGAGCGGATGCTGGTGGCGTCGGTCCTCGCTGCCACGCTGCTCGCCGCGGGCGCGCTGACCTTCGCCTGCGAGATCATCGGCGGGTTGCCGGGGCTGCTGTTCGCGGCGACGGTGATCGTCGCTGGGCCGGTGCCTTTACTCCTCGCCGGGGACCGCCTGCTGCTCGCGGACGCGTGGGCGATCGGCTCCCGATGGACGATCACGGGGGCCGGCGAGTCGCTGCTGTGGGCGGCTTCCGGGGACGGCCGCACCGGGATCGCTCAACCGGTGGTGACCATCGCGGGGTCGGCGCTGCTCGGTCTGGTCGTGCTGCTGGCGATCCGGTGGCTGGTCCGGATCGACGTCGAACACCATGGCGCTCTCGCGGAGGTGCGGTCCTGGCGGCGGAACCTCGGCCTGGTCCTCGCCTCGGCCACCTGCCTGACGATCCTCGCGACCGCGTTGACCTCCGCACTGCACAGGGAAGCCGTACCGCGCCCGCTCGCCAGCCTCGCCTCGACGACCCAGTGCATCCCGGCGGGACCCGTCGAGGACGTCGACGACCTCAACCGGATCACCAGGCTCCGCGCCGAGCCGGCGCTCCAGGGCGGCGACGTGGGGGTGAGCGCCCATCTGAGTGATGGGCGGAGCATCTGGATGTTCGGCGACACCCTGCGGGACGAGAAGTTCTCCGGCGCCGGCTTCGTACGCAACTCGATGCTGCTCGTCGAGCCCGACTGCCTGCAGGTCGTGCTCCCGGAGTCCGGCGGCGCCATCATCCCCGACCGGGGCGACGGTGTGGGCTACTGGCCGATGTCGGTGACCACGCTCGACAAGCCGGGATATGCCCTCGTCATGGTGGCCGTGCAGCGGGTCCGTACGACCGACTCCGACGACGCGTTCGGCTTCGAGGCACTCGGACCCGCCATCGCCCAGTTCGTGGTCCCGGACGGGGGAGTCCCGCAGCTGATCGCGGTGACCGACATCGGTGCCGACGACGCCGACACCCGCCGGCCGATGTGGGGCGCCGCGGCGGCGGTGTCGGGGGAGTGGCTCTACCTCTACGGCACCGCCCGTGAGCCCGACCCGCCGCTCGGCACCGGCTTCGCCCTGCACGTCGCCCGCGTCGCGCCGGACCACGTCGCCGACCCCGACCGATGGACCTACTGGGACGGCACCGGCTGGAACAAGCGGGCCGGTTCCTCGAGCGAGCTGATCCCCGCGACCGACGGCGTCTCCCAGACGCTGAGCGTCTTCGAACGCGACGGGCGCTGGTACGCCTTCAGCAAGAGCGACGAGTTCCTCGGCGACGACCTCGTCTTCTGGACCTCCTCGTCACCGACCGGTCCGTTCCGGGCGCAACCGCCTGTCGGCACCCTTCCGTCCGGAGTGGCCCGCGGCGAGCTCCGCTACATGCCGCTGGCTCACCCCGACATCCTCGAGCAGCCCGGATCGGTGATCGTCTCCTACAGCCGCAACAGCACCGACTTCGGCGCGGTCCTGCGCAACCCGCTCCTGTATCGGCCGAAGTTCATCCGGGTCGATCTCCCGGGTCGCTAACGAAACCGGCGCCTGCGGTCGAGGCGTGGGTCGCCGGCCCGGATCAGGATGTCCTGGATGGTGAAGTTGGCCGCGATCGCTTCGCGCAGCGTCTCCAGGTTCTCGCGGATCGCCCGCATCTCCTCCCGCGGCTGCCGGTGCTCGAGATAGGCCCGGATGCGGCGTACCTCGTGGTCTCGCGTGGGGTTGTCCCGGCCGAGCTCGTCGAACATGTTGTGAAGGATCGTCTGGCTGGAACGGAACGAGGGCGAGTTGCCTGGCCACCGAACTCCCTCCTCGTCGACCTCGATGCTCGTCGTGCCCAGCGGGAGGTGGTCGTGGTCGACCGCGTACGAGAGCATGTCCAACGCCGCGCTCTTGATGGTGAGGAGGAGGTCGAGGGCGACGACGGACGGGCCCTCGATCACGTGGAGCTCCCAGCGCAGCCCCTGCAGGCGCTCGGTGATCACCCGGAGGTCGGAGATCTGATCCGTCACCAGCTCGAGCAGCGCGCCGCGTGCCGTCGCGAGCTCGATGTCCGAGGCCCGGTCGTAGCGTTCCATCTGGGTGACGATCTGCTCGGCCCGCACGAGCACGTCGTTGATCTGTACGTAGAGGAGGAAGAGATCAGCCCCGAGATAGGCCGCCTTGTCGCGTTCGCTTCTGCTCACGATGCCCGGAACGGCCTTGAGGACCACGTCGACGATCAGCTTGACGAACTCGATCATGCGCCGATGGTAGGGCTCCCCACCCTCACGTGGACACCACAATGGCGCCCCCAGATGCGGGCACCCGAGACGTGACGTCGACGTCGGTCGTCACGACGCCGTTGTGACTCAGCCACGGTCGCGGCGTACTCCCTTGTAGATGCCCCAACGCACGATCCAAGGCTGCAGGACGGTGTTGATCGTCCACGCGGGGAAGCGGAACGGGAGTCCGTTGGGCGCGAAGACCTGGAGACCGTCTCGCTGAACGCCGATCACCGAGCCCCACCGGCGACGGGGTGGCTGGTAGCTGTCGAGCGGCCTCCCCTTGAGAACTGCCTTGATGTTGCGAGCGAGGAGTCGGTCGGCGCGGTTCCTTGCGGAGGATCTCAGCTCGTCGGTGGCCGCGACATCGCCGACCGCGAAGACGCCGCTCTGCCCCTTGACCTGGAGATTCGGATCCACCACGACGAACCCGCGGTCGTCGAGGATCTCCGCGGGAAGCCAGCCGGTGTTGGGGTGCACGCGGCCGATGGCCCAGAGGACCGCGTCGGCCTTCGCCGGGGGTTGGCCGGTGCTCCACGTGACCGCGTCGCTGGTGATCTCGTCCCCGACGAAGCCGCGCGGAAGCTCGGCGCGATGGCCCGGGTGCAGCCCGACGCCTCTCTCGACAAGACGCTTCTCCAGGCTCTGCCACGTCTTTCGATGGTGCTGGGGGAGGGCGTGCTCGCCCGGGTAGTAGAGGTCGACCTGCTTGTCCGGCCATGTGCCGCTGACGTTGGCCGCACTGCTGACGGCCGCTGCGCCACCGCCGATGACGATCACCGAGGCCGCTCTCCGCAGCTGTTGGTGGACGTGCTGCAGGTCGGCATCGATCTGGTCGTCCGTCTGGAAGCCCGGCTTTCTCCAAAACCCGTTGGTGACTCCCGTCGAGATCACCAGCAGGTCGTACGGCTCAGGGCGGGTTGTGCCGTCCGGCAACTCGACATGGACGGCCCTGTGCGCAAGCTCGAGACCGACGAGAGTGCCGTGAATGAAATCGGCCCGATCAAGTCCGCGGAACCGGTCGAACGAGATCCGGTAGTCGCGCTCCCACTCGGCCGGCCTGCTGACCCGAGCGCCGAGCTCTTGGCCGCTGATCAGCCCTGGCTTGGTGGAGATCCCGACGACGTCGGCGTGCTTCGAGAGGCGTACCGCTGTCAGGACACCCGTCTCGCCGAGCCCCGCGATGATGACCCGCTTGCGCCTCATCCTGCGGCCTTGGGCGGTCTCGGCACGAGGCGGGGCACCCGGTCGATGACGTCCTGGTACGCCGGCCGCCGCTCGAGACTGCGCTTCTCCATCATCGGAATGCTCGCGCCCAGGAACATCGCCGTCATCGCGACGGTGCCGGCGAACAGCCACCACCAGTTGTCGGGCGAGGCGGCCAGGCCGAACAGCGCGAGGGAGAACCAGAAGCTGATCTCTCCGAAATAGTTCGGGTGCCGCGACCAGCCCCAGAGTCCGCGGTCCATCACCTGGCCCGGTCGGCTGTCGCGGGTGAACCGGTGCATCTGAAGGTCTGCGCCGAACTCCAGAGCCACGGCGCCAAGGCCCAGCGCGCAGGCGGCGATGTCGAGCCAGCCGACGTCCTGACCCGGGCTGGTGACCGCGACGTAGATCGGCAACGACCCCAAGAACACCTGGAAGGTCGGGATGAGGTGGATCGCGACGAGGTCCACGATCAATTCGAATCTGCCGGCCCGTTCGCGAAACAGCGGGTAGCGCCAGTCCTCGTGATGGAGCCCGGGGAACGAGTACACCCAGTTGCCGGTCAGCCGGATCGACCAACCGAGGACCACCAGCGCGACGAGGATGACGCGGGCGTCGGGGACGTCCTCGCCCGCCGAGGCCCACCAATAGAGAAGGAGAAGCGGAGGAACGACGCTCCAGTACGCGTCGTAGAAGCTGGAGTTCTTGTGCAACCGGCTTGCAGCGAAGATGACGAGCGTCGCGAGGACGTCTGCGATCAGGGCGTCGAGCCACAGGTGACGCGTGTCGGGTCCCCAGATCAGCCAAGCCGAAGCCACAGCGAGGGCGATGACGTACGCCGCGGCGACGCGGACGAGAGACTCTGCCTTACTCACTGCTCGAAGGTAGTGGACCTTCCGACGAATTGGAACATGTTCTAGCGGTGGGGCCGGCTCGGTGATGCGGTGTCGCTCGGTCAGAGCCGAAGGTCGCCGCTCAGGACGCGCTCGACGATGGCGCTGGTGGCGCAGTTCTCGACGAAGGACCGCGCGCGGATCAGCGCTAGGGCATCGTTGACGCTGCAGTCGCAGTCGACGGCGACGACGCCGGCAGCTCGGTGGAGTCGGCTCACCCCGTCGATGTCGGCCAGATCGAGGGAGTCCGGGGCATGGCCGACATCGACTGTGCGGGCCAGGAAGTGAGCGAAGGCATCGGCGGCCCCTTGCAACGCGCTGCCGCAGCGAATTCGGGCCGGGGGGTTGTACAGCGTGAGCGCGCCGAGCACCCCGTGGGGGACACGGATGGGGACGGCGAGGACCGTGCTGATCCCCAGACTGCGCAGCGGCGGCCCGAGGTGGGGCCAGTGATGCGCGATCTCGTCGCCCTCGTTCAGGACCGGCTGCCGCGAGTTCCAGGCCGAGTGCGACGGGCCCTCCCCGTGCACGAGCTCCAGGTCCTGCGCCCTCTCGCCGAGACCGTCGGTGGCCTGAGAGCCCGCCGCTGCTCCGTCGCTGGTGAGGAGCAGCAGTGCAACATCGGGTGCATCCGTCGCCTCCGAGATGGCTGTGACGACCGAGGCGCCCACCGCCTGGGTCGTGACTTGGCGGGCAAGCGACCGGTGGAGCCGGGCGGTGGCCCGGTGGAGCTCCTCGTTACGACGGTGGACCCGGGCGGCCGAGACGTGGATGTCGTGCATCTCCGGGGCGCATCTCATGGCGCGCAGCTCGGCTTCGGCGGCGCGAGCGGCCGCCGAGTCGGCGCGGGTGTCTTCCGCGGCCGCACGCGTCAGCAGCAGGTTGAGATCCCATCGACCGGAGCGGGCCACCTGTCCAGGATACGCCTGTCGCTGGATCAGGGCCGGTCGATCGGCTCCATGATGATGACCACGCCGCCGCTCTCGCCCACGAGCGGCGAGCAGATGATCTGACAGCCCAGGGCGCGGCCCTTGCGGTCGATCGCCGGCACCTCGACCGGGCCGGTGCGGGCGTTGTCTGTGCGGGCCTGCTCGACGACGCCGCGGATCTCGGCGACGGGCAGCCCGAAGTCCAGCCCGAAGAACACCTCGTCCCGCACCTCGTCGGCGCGCAGACCCCACATGTCCTCAGCGGCGGCGTTCCAGCTGCGTACGGTGAGCCGGTCGTCGAGCACGACGATCGCGAGGCCCACGCTCGAGAGCACGCTCTGCAAGAAGGTGCGCGTCTCGTCGAGCTCGCCTGAGCGGATCCGGAGCTCCTCGTTCATCGTCTCGAGCTCCTCGTTGCCGGACTGAAGCTCCTCGTTGGTGGTCTCGAGCTCCTCGTTGGTCGACTGGAGCTCCTCGTTGGTGGTTTCCAGCTCCTCCATCCCGGACTGGAGCTCCTCGTTGGTGGTCTCGAGCTCCTCGTTGGTGGACTGCAGCTCCTCATAGGCCGTTTCGAGGTCCTCGCGCACGCGCTTGACCTCTTGCTCGAGCAGCACCTGGGCGGAACAGTCGACGAACGCGATCGAGGCACCGAGCAGCTGGCCGCTCGCGGTGGTCAACGGCTGCACGACGACGTCGTAGAACTGGGACTCGGTGGTGTCGGCGCTGCGGCGCTCCACCCCGGTGAGCCGGATCGTGCGACGCTCGTTGGTCGCCTGCTCGATGACCGAGCGCACCTCCACCGGTCGGTAGGAGAGCTCGAGATCGCGGAACGGCCTGCCGATGTCCTGCACCCCGATCCCGAACTGGGTCCGTGCGGCGCTGCTTGCGGAGACCAGGATGCCGTCGTAGTCGATGCCGAGAACGGCGTACGGTGCGACGTCGAGCAGGCTGTCCCGCAGCTGTCGCTTTCGGCCGTTGGCACCGCTGGTGACCTCGCCGTAAGCGGACTCGGGCCGCGGCCGTACGGCTGGCGCCCTTCCCCGGGCGTAGCGGCTGTTGCGCCGGAAGATCCGCTGACGCATGTTCACGACACCGAACCGGTCGCTCGAGGTGAGCATCTCGGCCTTGCCGAGGAAGAGGAAGCCGCCGTCGCCCAGGGCGAAGTTGAACCGGTCCATGATCTCGCGCTGGGCCTCGACGTTGAAGTACATCAGCGTATTGCGGCACACCAGCAGGTCGAGCCGAGAGATGGGCGCATCCCGAGTGATGTCGTGCCGTCCGAAGATCACCCTGCGGCGGAGGTCCGGGCGGAAGCCGTAGCTGGTGCCGTTCTGCTCGAAGTAGCGGTCTCGCAGTTCCTCGGGCAGGTTCTTCAGCGCTCGCGTACCGTAGGCACCCGCCCGCGCCTGCTGCAGCGCTTCCTCGTCGACGTCGGTGGCGTAGATCTTCACCCGGTCGAGGCATTCCTGAAGGCCCATGGCCTCGGCGAACGCGATCGCGATCGAGTACGGTTCCTCGCCGCTGGAGCAGCCGGCGCTCCAGATCCGGATCTCCTCCTCACCTTCGGCGTCCGCGAGGATCTTCGGGATGATCTCTTCCCGGAGGTACGTCCAGGCCTCGGCATCGCGGAAGAAGCTCGTGACGTTGATGAGAATGGTGTTGAAGAGGTAGCTGAACTCCTCGGCGTCCGTCTCGAGTCGGTCGCGGTAGTCGGTCCAGCTCTCGACGCCGATGTCGGTCATCCGTTTCTGGATCCGACGCGCAAGCGACGACCTCTTGTAACCGGTGAAGTCGAACCCGCGGGCGTCGCGGATGAACACGAGCAGCTCCTCGAGCTGTCCATCGAGCTGTCCATCGACCTGTCCATCGACCTGTCCATCGATCGGTGACTCGGCGCGCGGGCCCTGGTTCTCGGGCTCCTGGTCGTCTGTCATCATGCTCTCCGCTGTCTGACCAGCCCGTCGAGGACGCTGGCGATCTGGTCGAGGGGGAGGACGAAGGCCGCCGCTCCGGTGGCCGCTGCGGCCTCGGGCATCCCGTTGAACTCAGCCGTTTCCGGGTCCTCGACGATCACCGTACCGCCACGGTCGCTGACCGCGGTCACCCCCATCGAGCCGTCGACCCCGGTGCCCGTCAGTACGCAGGCGATCGCGCGGTCACCGTACGTCGCGGCGACCGACTCGAACAAGAGGTCGGCAGATGGACGCACGAAGTGGACCAGCTCGCTCTCGGTGAGGGTCAGCACGCCGCCTTCGCGGACCAGGAGGTGGCGGTCGGGCGGCGCGATGTACACGATCCCCGGTGCTGCGCTCTCACCGTCCTCGGCGAGCTTGACGCGCAGTCGGGACCGGCGTTGCAGAACCTCGGCGATGACGGTCTCGTGGCGCCGGTCGAGGTGCTGGACGAGGAGGAGCGGGACCGGTAGGTCCGCGGCGAGATCCGCGAGCAGGAGACCCAAGGCGGTGATTCCGCCCGCCGAAGAGCCGATCGCGATGACATCGAACGCCGTGGATCGCGCCGGGGCAGCAGACACATCATCGAGCATAGCGGAGGACCCGTTCGAGATCGGGCTTCAGCATGGGGCCGTCACGATCTATCCGGACGCATGTGTGGAGCGTGGCCGAGGTGGCATCGGCAACCGCTGTGGACCTGGCCGATATCCGTTGTTCACGACCGCTTCGGCGATGCTTCTCACCGTGACGCCCCGGCGGCGCGCTTGGTCGCGGAGCCTGCCGAAGGCCTCGTCGGCATCGATCGACTCGCTGGCGACCAGGACCCCCTTGGCTTGCTCGATGATGACCCTGGAGTCGAGTGCGTGCTGGAGTTGGCCGACGGCTTTCTTCTCGTGGGCCAAGCGCGTCGCCGAGGTCAGGCACGCCGAGGTCAGCGCACCGATGAAGCCGGCGAGACCGAGATCCTCGCTGGTCCAGAGGTGCGGCTCCTGGGAGTAGAGGGTGAGGCCGCCTTCGCCGGCCTCCTGGCCGAGGGGAAGGAGGACGTGCGCCATCGTACGGATGCCGAGACTGTCCGCGACCTCGAGCTCGGCCCTCATCGACTCATCGGTGAGGGATACGTGGCGCAGGTCCTGCACCACGGCGACGGTGGCCGTGCGGGTGTCGGCCATCGCGATGAGCCGGTCCCCGAGCAGCGGTGGGGCAGGCAGGTCCCTCAGCGAGGTGAGCCGAGGTGTGGCCCGAGAGAGCACGGCGTCGTGGGCGTTGCTGAGCACCGCCGCGTCGACGGACATGAGACGGCATGCCGCTGCGGTGATCACGTCCAGGTCGTTGGACGGTAACTCGCCTGCAGCGAGCACAGTGACAAGGTCGCTCAGGTCTGGCCAGGGTGTCTCCGGGTTGCTCACGCTCGCCTCTCTCCCCTCGCCTCGATCATGCCCCTTCGGGACGCGTCGCGCCACTCGCTCTGTGTCACAGGGCCAGGCGGGAGTCGGCACGCGGAGAGGTCACCGAAGTGGTGCCCGCCGGGGCGTACGGGATGTCCCAGTGCATGACGGAGCCGCCGTCCGGGTCGAGCGTGAAGGTGCAGCGTCCGCCCAGGTGCTGGGCGCGGTCGAGCATCCCGACGAGGTCCAGGCCGGCACCGGCTCCGCGCTGCCAGGCGCCGCAGTCGGTGACCATGACGTCGATGGCGCGCTCGCCGATCGCGATCGTGATGTCGGGCCGGCCGCGGCCCGAACTCGCGGCCGCTGAGACGACCACACCCCCGAGGAGCTCGGCCAAGCCTCGGGCCACGGTCGCTGGAAGCCGGACGAGGTCGCCGTGCACCGAGATGCTCGCGCTGGGCGCCGACAAGTCGGCGCTCGCGTCGAGCAGTGTCTGCAGGATGAGTCCGTTCGGGTCGTGGTCGATGTCGTGGTCGTCGCGCCGGTCGAGTCCGAACGCCAGTCTGCGAAGGCCTCGGATGATGTC
The DNA here is from genome assembly GCF_040613175.1 of Nocardioides sp. NPDC006303. Classification (NCBI taxonomy): domain Bacteria; kingdom Bacillati; phylum Actinomycetota; class Actinomycetes; order Propionibacteriales; family Nocardioidaceae; genus Nocardioides; species Nocardioides sp. NPDC006303. Next base: position 10,182 of record NZ_JBEXRR010000011.1, on the reverse strand, counting down.
GTCGATGTCGCCGACTGCGTCTCGCAGCCGGTCCGCCGCGGGTCCTTGGACCGAGCTGTTGATCGAGACGAGCTTGAAGCCGAGAGTGAGTAGGCGCGCCATCGCCACGTCCCGGAGCTCTTCGGCGATGCGCTCGCGCTCTTGCAGAAGGTCTCGGCCGGCATCGTTGGTCGAGGATGGTGTTGACATCGCTGCTCCCCCAAGAGCCGAGACGTAACGGATCGACTACCGGGGTCAGGGGCGTTGGGCTCGTGGTCACGGGGAGACCGCGAGGTCAACAGCAGACTATCAGCCGGGCGACGCCAGTGACACGATCCGGTGGCTAGCGAGCGAGCGTGTGGAGCAGGCCGGTGACGGCGGCCGCGGCGGCATCGGCGTCCTGGGCGCGGATGGCGTCGAAGACGCCGAGGTGCTCGTCGGCGATCTCGGCCGTCTCGTCGTCGAGGTGGATGGTCGCGCGCAGGGTGTCCTCGAAGCCGGAGTAGAGCTCGATGAGGAGTGGGTTGTGGGTCGCGGTGACCACGCCGAGGTGGAACTCCGCGTCGGCCTCGGCGAAGGCGTCGGCGTTGCCGGCTGCGACGGCGGCGGTGCGCCGCTCCATGATCGCGGTCAGTGTTCGCAGGTCGTCCTCGGAACGACGCTCGGCCGCCAGCGCGGCGGCGCGAGTCTCGATCGCGTGACGGACCTCGAGGACGTGGGCCAGGTCGACCCGGCCGACCTGACGACGCATCATCGCCGCCACCTCGTTGGAGGCGGCGACGTACGTCCCGTCCCCGCGCCGCACCTCCAGCACGCCGGTGTGGGCCAGCGCCCGTACGGCCTCGCGGACCGTGTTGCGGCTGACTCCGAGGGCCGCGGCGAGCTCGGGCTCGGGCGGGATGCGGGCGCCGACGGCCCACTCGCCGTCGGCGAGCAGAGCGCGCATGCCGTCGATCGCCTGGTCGACCAGGGAGCGAGGCGTGGTGGTGGAGAGCGGCACGTGCCGTCCTTTCATCCAATCATCCGATGTCTGGCATCCTAGAGGTCGTGAACTCCCGCATCCAGCCCCGCCCCGATTCTCCGCCGTCGAACACAGCCGTTCGGTCGACGGTGTGGCTGCTGGTCGCGGTCCTGCTGGTCGCTGCCAACCTGCGCGGTGGCATCACGTCCCTCGGTGCCCTGCTCGACAGTCTCGACGGGCTCTCGGCCGGCACCCGGGCCTTCCTGACCTCGCTGCCGGTGCTGTGCTTCGCGGTCGTCGGTGCGACGGGAATGTCGCTCGCGCGCCGGCTCGGCGTACATCGTGGCATCGGCGTCGCGCTCGGCCTCCTGGTCGCCGGGCTGCTGGTCCGGGTGATCGGCGACCCCTGGCTGCTGCTCGCCGGCACGTTCGTCGCATGTGCCGGCATCGCGCTCGCCAACGTCCTGCTTCCCGCCGTGGTCAAGGAGGGCTTTCCGAACCGGGTCGGCGCGGTCACGGGCGCCTACAGCGCGGTGATGTCGCTCGGCGCGGCGATCGCAGCCGGGGTCACGGTGCCGATCGCCCATGCGGCCGGAAGCTGGCGGATCGGCCTCGGCGTCTGGGCCCTGCTCGCCGCCCTGGCGCTGCTGGCGTGGGTACCGCACCTGCGCGACCGCGGCCTGCGTCGAGGGGGCGCGGTCCGGGTCTCGCTGTGGCGTGAGCCGGTGGCGTGGGCTGTGACGATCGTCTTCGGCACCCAGTCACTCTTCGCGTACGTCGTGATGAGCTGGCTGCCGAGCATCTACGCCGACGCCGGCTTCAGTCATGAGACTGCCGGGCTGCTGCTCGCGGTGAGCATCCTGGTCGGCGTACCCGTGTTCTTCCTGGCCCCGACGCTCGCGATCCGGGCATCCACGCAGGGACACCTGATCGCGGTCCTGACCGCGCTGCTGGCGATCGGGTTCGCCGGCCTCTGGCTTGCTCCCGTCGCCGGTGCCTGGCTCTGGGCGGTGCTCGTCGGCATCGGCGGCGCCGTCTTCCCGGTCACCCTGACCCTGTTCAGCATCCGCACCGCGACCACCGCCGGCACCACCGCGCTGTCCTCGATGGCACAGAGCATCGGCTACCTGCTCGCAGCCGCCGGCCCGTTCCTCGTCGGCCTGCTGCGCGAGTCCACCGGGTCGTGGTCGGTCCCGATCGCACTCCTTCTGGGGCTCGCCCTCGTCCAGATCTGCGCCGGGTACGTCGCGGGCCGCCCGGTCGTCATCGGAGCCCGCGCCGAGGACTGAAGCACCAGCGAGCACGCCATGGCGGGGGTGGGGAGGCGAACGAAAATTCGTTCGGCGCAAGATGCCGCCTCGACCGGGGTGGCGTTGGCGGGTGGAAGAAATTTTTCTTCCACCCGAGTTGAGCGTAGGGCGTATCGAGCTAGAGGCCCCAGGTTGTGCGGGATCGAATACCGTGGGCGGCATGGCTACCGAGTCGTTCACCATCGCGCCGCTAAGCCCTGAGACCTGGCCGGCGTTCGATGCACTCGTGCAGCGGCACAACGGGATCTTCGGCGGCTGCTGGTGCATCTGGTTCCATCCGGACGGACCCGAGCGCGGGCAAGGGGCAGAGGCGAACCGGGCGCTGAAGAAGGCCTACGTCGAGCAGGGCGAGGCGCATGCCGCCCTGGTGATGGACGGGGACGAGGCTGTCGCCTGGGCCGAGTACGGCACCCCGGCCGAGCTGCCCACGCTCCACCACCTCAAGCAGTACGACGCCACGAAGACGGTGGACCCCGACTACCGGATCACCTGCGTCTTCGTCGACAAGCGCTACCGGCGACAGGGCGTGACGGAGCTGGCGATCACCGGTGCGCTCGAGCAGATCGCGCATGCCGGTGGCGGGCGGGTCGAGAGCTATCCGCACGACCTGACCGAGCAGACCAAGAAGATGTCGTCGTCGTTCCTCTACAACGGCACCCGTCGGCTCTACGAGCGGCTCGGCTTCACCTACGACCGGCCCAAGGGCCTCAAGAACTGCGTCATGGTGAAGACCGTCGAGCCTGCCTGAGGTCAGGGTCGTAGACCCGAATTCTTTGCGTCCGTCGGCAAGGTGGGGTCGATCGGGGTGACCCGGACGCCGAGGGCGGAGTGGGCGTAGCTGGCCAGCTGCTGCTCGGCGCGCTCCAGGGTGAGTGACGAGTTGTGGGCGAGCAGGTGGAGGCCGAAGGCGTCTTCGAGGGCGACGAAGTTGCGGGCGATCGCCTCGGCCGAGTCGGTCAGCGTGAAGACGCCGGTCGCGCGCCCGACCTCGAGCACGGCGCTGTAGAGCGAGACCTCGCGGTCGAAGAGCAGCGTCATCAGCGTCGCGTGCATCGGGCTGCGGCTCGCGTTGACCGAGATCTCATCGAGGACCTGGCTCAGGAGAAGGTCCTCACCTCGGGGAAGACCCGAGTACATCAGGCGGCCGAGCTTCTCGGCGGGGGAGAGGTCGCCCTCGATCGCGCGCTGCCGGGACCAGTAGTAGCGGTCGGTCGCGGCCTGGTGGGCGGCCTCGATGAGGCCGTCGAGCTCGGGGTAGTAGTAGGCGATCAGGCGCGGTGAGATCCCGGCCTCCGCGGCGATGTTCTTCATCGTGGCGCCGGCCAATCCGTGGGCCGCGATCACGGTGAGTGTTGCCGCGGTCAGATGTTCGCGCCGAGCGGCCTGGTCCTTGCGTCGAGCCATGCTCAACCGTAACGCGTATGTGAAATCTGTGGGCGAATGATTGACACCTGGTGTGGCGGGGCTCATATTTGCGGTGAAGCGCAAAGAAAGGATTTGCTTGTGCGTACCCACCAGGACTGGCGAGAGATTGCCGCCGAGGTCCGACTCCGGACCCGACCGTTCATCGGCGGCCGTTCCGTCGACACCGCGGAGGGCTCCTTCGAGAACCGCAACCCCGCCACCGGCGCGCTGCTCGCCGAGGTCGCCGACGCCGGCACCGCCGGTGTCGACGCGGCCGTGCGCGCGGCACGGGCGGCGTACGACGACGGGGGCTGGTCGCGGGCGGGTGTCGCCTTCCGCCGGGAGCGGATGCTCCGCTTCGCCGACCTCTTGGCCGACCATGCCGCCGAGCTCGCCGTCCTGGACTCGCTCGACATGGGCAAGCGGGTCGTGGATGCGTACGACCTCGACCTGCCGTTCTCGGTCAACCTGTTCCGCTACTACGCCGAGGCGATCGACAAGATCAACGACGAGGTCGCACCGACCCCGCCCGGCACCACCGCGCTGATCCGCCGAGTCCCGCTCGGAGTCGTGGGCGCGGTCGTGCCGTGGAACTACCCGGTCGACATGCTCGCCTGGAAGGTCGCCCCAGCGATGGCCGCCGGCAATAGCGTCGTGCTCAAGCCCGCCGAGCAGTCGCCGTCCTCGGCGCTGCGGATCGCCGAGCTCGCCGCCGAGGCTGGGATCCCTGACGGCGTCCTCAATGTCGTCCCCGGGCTGGGGGAGACCACCGGCAAGGCGCTCGGCCTCCACCCCGACGTCGACGTGCTCGCGTTCACCGGATCGACCGAGGTCGGTGCGTACTTCCTGCAGTACGCCGGCCAGTCCAACCTCAAGCAGGTCTGGCTCGAGTGCGGCGGCAAGAGCCCGCACGTCGTCTTCGCCGACACCGAGGACCTCGCCACCACCGCCAAGCAGACCGCCTTCGGCATCTGGTTCAACCAGGGCGCGGTCTGCTCGGCGCACTCCCGCGTCCTGGTCCAGCGCGAGGTCCACGAGGAGTTCGTCGACCTCGTCGCGAAGGAGGCCGCGGCGTACGCCCCCGGCGACCCGCTCGACCCGGCCGCCGGGATGGGCGCGATCGTCTCGCCCGAGCAGACCGACCGGATCATGCACTTCGTCGACGAGGCCAAGACCTCCAAGGCGCGCCTGGTCACCGGCGGCGAACGGATCACCCGCGACGGCAGCGACTGCTACGTCCAGCCCACCGTCTTCGACGACGTCGACCCCGCTTCCACCCTCGCCCGCGAGGAGGTCTTCGGACCCGTCCTCGCGGTCACCGCGTTCGACACCGAGGACGAGGCCGTCGCGCTCGCCAACGACACCCCGTACGGCCTGGCCGCCTCGGTCGCGACTGGCAACCTGAGTCGCGCGCACCGGCTCGCCGAGCGGATCCACGCCGGCACCGTGACCGTGAACGGCGTCGACGCTTTCAGCGCCTGGACCCCGTTCGGCGGGTTCAAGGGCTCCGGCTTCGGGCGCGACCTCTCGCTGCACGCCCTCGACAAGTACGTCGGTCTCAAGACCGTCTGGATCAACCACTGACCTCCCGCCCGACCAGCCAGGGACACACCATGACGCAGACCAACCAGCCGACCGCCCTCGCGGCCGAGCAACAGTCACATCTACGCAAGACGCTGCGACGCTTCGACATCGTCTTCCTGCTCATCGCCGCCGTCGTCGGCCTCGAGACCCTCGGGCAGGTCTCGCTCTACGGCGCCGAGGCGTTCACGTGGGCCCTCGTGCTCGCGGTCTTCTTCCTCGTGCCGTACGGCCTGATCTTCGCCGAAACCGGTGCCGCGTTCAGCGAGGAGGGCGGGGCCTACACCTGGGTCCGGGACGCCTTCGGGCGACCGGCCGCCGCGGTGGCCGCGATCCTCACCTGGATCACCCAGCCGGTGTGGGTCGGCGGCTCGATGGCCTTCCTCGCCGCGGAGACCGTGAGCGTGTACATCACCCCGCTCGAGCACGGCTCGGTCGGCGACTATCTGTTCAAGATCGTGTTCATCTGGATCACCGTGGTCGCCGCGATCGCCAGCCTCGCCAAGGGCAAATGGCTGCCGACCAGCGGCGCGATCCTCAAGGTCGGCCTGCTCGCCTTCTTCGTGCTGACCACGGTCATCTACGCCGCCAAGAACGGCGTCGTCGACCTCAGCGGCGGCGACTTCAGCCCGACCCTGCTCGGCCTGTTCGGCTCCGTCCCGATCCTGCTCTTCGCCTACCTCGGCTTCGAGTCCTCCAACAGCGCCGCCGGTGAGATGGAGAACCCGGCCCGCGACGTACCGGTCTCGATCTTCCGCTCCTGCGCGACCGCCGCGGTCTGCTACCTGGTGCCGATCTTCGCGATCCTGCTCGTCGTCCCCAGCGACGACATCACCGGCATCGGCGGCCTCCTCGACGCCGTCGGCACCGTCTACTCCGTCTACGGCGCCGCGGCCGAGCCGCTGCTCACGCTCACCGCCGTCGTCTTCGTCTACATCCTGATGAGCCAGGGCGCGGCGTGGATGATCATCTCCGACCGCATGCAGGCGATGACCGCTGCCGACGGTGCCTTCTTCGGCGGGTTCTTCGGCCGCTTCCACGAGGGCCTCGGTACGCCGGTGCGGGTCAACATGCTCTCCGGTGTCGTGGCGACGGTGTTCCTGCTCGTCGCGATGCAGGTGACCGGCTCGGGCGCGTCGATCTTCGGCGTCGTACTCACCATCTCGATCTCCACGTTCCTGCTCAGCTACCTGCTGGTCATCCCGGCCGCGATCCGGCTGCGCACCCGCTACCCCGACCGCCCGCGCCCCTTCCGCGTCCCCGTCTCCGACCGCGGCTTCGCGGTGCTCGGCTGGGTGGCCTTCGCCTGGGTCCTGCTCGGCTCGTGGGTCGCGGTGTTCCCGGGCACCCTCGAGCGACTGTTCGGCGAGGCGTACCCGTTCAAGGAGATCTGGGGCGTGAGCCAGGTGACCTTCGAGGTCTTCACGCTCGGCACCCTCGGCTGCCTGCTCCTGCTCTGCGGCATCGGGTACGTCCGAGGTGCCCGCGTCCGCGCCGAGGTCGGCGCCCCCGTCCCGTCCGTTCCCACCGAGGAGCCCACTCGATGACCGCGTACGACATCCTGTTCGAGCCCGTGCAGATCGGGCCGTTCACCACGAAGAACCGCTTCTACCAGGTGCCCCACTGCAACGGCATGGGCTACCGCGACCCCAGCGCCCAGGCGGCGATGCGCAAGATCAAGGCCGAGGGCGGCTGGTCGGTGGTGTGCACCGAGCAGGTGGAGATCCACGCGACCTCCGACATCGCGCCCTTCATCGAGCTGCGGATCTGGGACGACCAGGACCTGCCCGCGCTCACGCGGATCGCCGACGCGATCCACGAGGGCGGCGGCCTGGCCGGCATCGAGCTAGCGCACAACGGCATGAACGCACCGAACCAGCTCAGCCGCGAGACCCCGCTCGGGCCCGCGCACCTCCCGGTCGCTCCCGACACCATCGCGCCGGTCCAGGCCCGGGCCATGTCGCTGCAGGACATCGAGGATCTGCGGCGCTGGCACCGCAATGCCGTACGCCGCTCGCTCGAGGCCGGCTACGACGTCGTCTACGTCTACGGCGCCCACGGCTACGGCACCCCGCACCACTTCCTCTCGCGGCGCTACAACAACCGCACCGACGCGTACGGCGGCTCGCTGGAGAACCGGATGCGACTGCTGCGCGAGCTCCTCGAGGACACCATCGACGAGGTCGCCGGCCGGGCCGCGGTGGCCTGCCGGATCACGGTCGAGGAGGAGATCGACGGCGGCATCACCCGCGAGGACATCGAGGGCGTCCTGCGCGAGCTCGGCGAGCTGCCGGACCTGTGGGACTTCGCGATGGGCAGCTGGGAGGGCGACTCGGTCACCTCGCGGTTCGCGCCCGAGGGCCGCCAGGAGGAGTTCGTCGCCGGGCTGAAGAAGCTCACCTCCAAGCCCGTCGTCGGCGTCGGCCGGTTCACCTCGCCGGACGCGATGGTGCGCCAGGTCAAGGCCGGCATCCTCGACCTGATCGGCGCCGCGCGCCCGTCGATCGCGGACCCGTTCCTGCCGAACAAGATCCGCGACGGCCGGCTCAACCTGATCCGCGAGTGCATCGGCTGCAACATCTGCGTCTCCGGCGACCTCACCATGTCGCCGATCCGCTGCACCCAGAACCCGAGCATGGGGGAGGAGTGGCGCCGCGGCTGGCACCCGGAGCGGATCCGGGCCAAGGAGAGCGACTCCCGCATCCTCGTCGTCGGCGCCGGTCCGTCCGGCCTGGAAGCGGCCCGGGCGCTCGGCGTACGCGGCTATGACGTCGTGCTGGCCGAGGCCGGCCGCGACCTCGGCGGCCGGGTGACGGCCGAGTCGAAGCTGCCCGGGCTCTCGGCCTGGGGCCGGGTAAAGGAGTACCGCGAGGCCGTCCTCGCCGACCTCCCCAACGTCGAGATCTACCGCGAGAGCCCGATGTCCGCCGAGGACATCGTCGAGTTCGGCTTCGAGCACGTCATCACCGCGATCGGTGCCACGTGGCGTACCGATGGCGTCGCCCGCTTCCACACCACCGCGATGCCGATCGCCGAGGGCGCGCAGGTGCTCGGGCCCGACGACCTCTTCGCCGGCCGGCTGCCCGACGGCAAGAAGGTGGTCGTCTACGACGACGACCACTACTACCTGGGCGGCGTCCTCGCCGAGCTGCTCGTGCAGAAGGGCTACGACGTCTCGATCGTCACCACCGGCGCGCAGGTGTCGTCGTGGACCAACAACACCTTCGAGATCAACCGGATCCAGCGTCGGCTCATCGAGAACGGCATCACCCGGGTGACCGACCACGCGGTCACGTCGGTCGGGACCAGCGGTGTCCGGGTGCAGGACGTCTACGCCGGCATCGAGCGTGATCTCGACTGCGACGCCGTCGTCATGGTGACCGCCCGCCTCCCGCGCGAGGAGCTCTACCTCGACCTGCTCGCCCGTCGCGACGCCGGCGAGATCGCCTCCGTACGCGGCATCGGCGACTCCTGGGGCCCCGGCACCATCGCGGCCGCCGTCTGGTCCGGCCGCCGCGCGGCCGAGGAGTTCGACGCCGTCCTGCCCTCCAACGACGAGGTGCCGTTCCGGCGCGAGGTGACCCAGCTGGCCTGAGGCGTCCGTCTCTGCGGCCGAAACAGGTACGACGGGGAGTTCTGCAGGGGTTACGCGCGAGTAACCCCTGCAGAACTCCCCGTCGTACCCGGTACGGGTCAGCTGGCTCGGCGGTGGAGGATTCTCGAGCGCTGATCTCTTGTCAAGGAGCGGCGTTGTTCGACTGTGGTTGTCGGGAGCCACCAATCTGGCGGGGTCAGGGTCCACCCCGTTGTCCGATTTCGACCGGCCCGCCGGCATGCGTCTTGGGTGCGTCGGAGGAAGTCGGCGGGATCGCGACGGTCGGCGGCGACCATGGTCACGTACTCCAGACCCACGCGGCGAAATGCTCCTTCACGGCGGATGTCCTTGGCTCGCTGCTTGCCTTCGAGGTGTAATGCGCCGTCGTACTCCCCGACCACGCCGTGGTCGAGGTCGAGCAGATCGGGCGTACCGATGTGGTTGCCTGCCGCGTCGAACACCGGATGGTTGGTGACGACGTCGACGAGGCCGATGTCACGCCACAGCAGGCGCATCTCGGTCTCCATCCGCGACCACGTGTTCTCGTCGCCGAGCGCGATCGCCTCGCGGCATCGGTCGACGCCCGTCCAACCGGACAGGCGCATGACGTACGTCTCGGCCTCCTGCTTCGAGACCAGATCGGATTGCGCGGCGACGTCGAAGATCTGGACCGCTTCGGCCAGCGTGGATGCGAATCTCATCTCGAAGCAGACGGACCGGAGCGGATGCGTGACCGGCAAGCCATCGACGACCCGTCGATCGTCGAGCTGGCGCCTCTCGGCCGTGATGAACGCGCCCCGGGGCGGGTCGACCCGATGACCGTCCACCAGGAGCGGAACCGGCCGCTCGCGGTCGAGCCGTTGTCCTGAGGTCGTCGAACCTCGAGGCCGTCGAACGCCTCCGCGCCGAGCCAGCGAAGCGCCGCCCACCCGGTCACTGCATCGTGAGGGCCGAGCACCATCGCGGCCTCGACGATCCGCTGCTCCGGCGTGTCTGCGGTGTACCGCGCGGGCAGGTAGAAGCCCCGACTCGCCCGTCGCCACCCCTTGCCGGCCACCTGACCTCGCGTCGGCCCGACCTTCCCGGCTGGATCGATGCGCACAGGGCGTACGAGCCATGGCCGGTTCCCGTGGAAGTCCTGCGGCTCGAAGTCCTGAGCGGATACGGGCATGCCGGGATCATCACCCAGAGTCGAATTTCCCCGCAGAAGTTATCCACAGGTCCAGGTACGACGGGGAGGTCGACAGGGGTTACCTGCGAGTAACCCCTGTCGCTCTGCGGGTTGGTGAATGTGATCGGGTACGGCAACTCGGCGCCGGCCTCGGTGAGGTGCTTCTTGGCCGCGGCCGGGT